>DATDFT010000184.1:0-21382 GCA_036522475.1 Pyrinomonadaceae bacterium
TCCCACGACTTTCACGGATGTGACAGCCGCGACCAAGTTGCCGTCCGCGATCGTCAACGGAAACTACTCCGGCGCGTGGGCCGCGGACATCGAAGCCGACGGCGACCTCGACATCATTCTCGGATCGAATCAACTCAAGCCCACCGTTCTGCGAAACAACGGCGACGGCACGTTCCAACAGATGGATGTCTTCTCGTCCATTCAGGGAATCAAGGATTTCGTCTGGGGCGACCTCGACGCCGACGGCGATCCCGACGCCGCGTTGATCGACAGCGCTGGCACCCTGCACGTCTTCAGTAACGAACGCCAGGGACAGTTCAGCGAGCGCGCCGTGCCCGCAGATCTGCCGGCCGTACGCGCGATCAGTCTGGCAGAACTCAATGACGACAGCGTGCTGGATCTTGCTGTTGTGAGAAACGATGGAGTTCTCGTTCGCCTCTCCGACAAAGATCATGGAGCGTCATGGGACGAACAAGTCCTAGTTCATTCGGTCCCGGATGCACGCAAGCTGGTGATCGCAGACTTGGACAACAACGGCACAGTGGATTTCGTGTGTGGATCCGGCATTACGATGCGCGACGAAAAGAACGTGGTTCCGGCGCCGCCACTCGACTTCACGCGAGTGTTTGACGTTGCGGATGTAAACGGGGACGGCAAATTGGACCTTCTCGGGATCGATCTCAACGGTCGTCCAGTTAAAGCAATCAATCAGAGCTCGAAAAATTATCACTGGCAAATTGTTCGTCCGCGCGCCGTTCAAGCCGCTGGAGATCAGCGCATCAACTCATTCGGCGTCGGCGGCGAGATGGAAGTTCGTTCCGGACTACTGGTCCAGAAACAACCCATCACGGGTCCGCTGCTTCACTTCGGTCTTGGCGAACAAGCAAGCACCGACGTGATTCGCGTTGTTTGGCCCAACGGCACCGTACGCGCTGACTTCGAAATCAGGGCCGATCAGGAAGTCGTTACCGAGCAACGGTTGAAAGGTTCCTGTCCGTTTCTTTTTGCTTTCAACGGCAAGCAGATGGAATTCGTCAAGGACGCGGTGCCTTGGAGCTCCGCCATCGGCCTTCGCATCAACACGCTCGGAACAGCGCGAGTCGAGGCAACGGAAGAGTGGTACAAGATCGGTCGCGATCAGCTCGTACCTCACGACGGTTACTACGACTTACGGATAACGGCCGAACTTTGGGAAACGTATTATTACGATCACCTCCGACTCATGGTCGTCGATCATCCCGAGGGCACAGACATCTTTGTTGACGAACGCTTTGTGATACCCGCGGCGAAGTTGGAAATCACGACTGTATCAACGCCTCACAAGGTGGCACGCGCAGTTGATGACCAGGGACAGGACGTCACTGCCATCATTAATAATGTAGACGGGAAATACCTCGACACGTTCGCTCGCGGTAAGTACCAGGGCGTCACACGCGATCATTATGTTGAACTCGATCTCGGTGACGAAGTGCCGTCGAGCGGGCCGCTTTGGCTAATCGCGACCGGTTGGATGCATCCCACCGACTCTTCGATCAACGTCGCCATCAGCCAGGGGCAACAGGAGCAGGCGAAACCTCTCAGTCTGGAAATTGCAGATGGAAAAGGCGGCTGGCAAGTCGTGCGGCCGAACATGGGTTTTCCGGCTGGTCGCAAGAAAATCTGCCTGTTTGATTTAAAGGACTTGTTCAAGCCCGGCATGCCGCACCGGCTGCGATTGCGGACGAATCTGGAGGTTTACTGGGACTCGCTCGAGTGGGCAGCCGGAATTCCAGACGCTCAGCTCAAGGTCACGCGACTCGATCCGGATGTGGCGAATTTGCATTACCGTGGTTACTCCGTTATCAACCAAAAGGATGATTCGTCGCCGGAAGTGCCCGACTATAATCACCTTTCGAGTTCAAAACAGATCTGGCGGGATCTGATCGGCTACTATACGCGCTTCGGCGACGTTCGCGAGCTGTTGAAGCAGGTAGATGATCGATACGTAATCATGAACGCGGGCGACGAGATGTCGTGTCGCTTCGCGGCGCAACCGCCACCAGTCCCAGGCTGGGTGCGCGACTATGTGATAGTCGGCGACGGCTGGATCAAGGACGGAGACTACAATTCCACCTTCTCCAAAACCGTTTTGCCTTTGCCTTATCACGCCAAAGACGAATACATCACAGCGCCGGGAAGACTTGAGGATGAATGGGTCTATCGCCAGCATCCTGAAGATTGGCAGAACTACCACACGCGCTACGTGACTTCGGACGTCTTTCAAAACGCAATGAGGTTGCACAGGTAGATGAGTGGTAGCAGAGTGGCGAGGATCATTCTCGTCATTGTCTTTGTCTGTTTACTCGCAGTTCCGCTGGTCATGCGCCGCATCGCCGCACGGCGAGAGCGCGTAAACAACTCTCTCGGTGCAAGCGCAGCGTTGAGCCGTTATGGTTTTCATTTCGAAGAAGTGGCAAAGACCTCGGGCATCAACTTCACGCACCAAGCGCCCACGCTCGACCACCGTCTCGATCACATCATGCCGCAAGTGGCATCGATGGGCGCGGCCGTGTCAGTGGTCGACTTCAATCGCGATGGCTGGGCGGATCTTTACGTAACCAACAGCGGTGAGGGAAGTAAGAACGCACTCTTCAAAAATGACCACGATGGTACGTTCACAGATGTCGCTGAGCAGCTAGGCATCTCGGATCTCAATCAGGCCGGCACCGGTGTTTCGATGGGATCCGTTTGGGGCGATTACGATAACGACGGTTACGAAGACCTCTTCGTTTACAAGTGGGGCAAACCCGAACTCTTCCACAACGACGCCGGTCAGAGGTTCACGCGTGTGACCGAGAAAGCAGGCTTGCCGTCGTGGGTCAACGCGAACACAGCAGTCTGGTTTGACTACGATGGCGATGGAAAGCTCGATCTGTTTCTTGGTGGATACTACGCGGAAGACGTCGATCTCTGGCACCTGAAAAACACGCGAATGATGCCGGAGAGTTTTGAGTATGCGAAGAACGGCGGACGCAAGTATCTCTTCCATAATCTCGGTGACGGAACGTTTGAGGAAGTCAGTCAAAAGCTCGGCATCGACTCGCGTCGCTGGGCGCTCGCAGCGACGGTCGCGGACCTGCGTGGAGACGGCCATCCGGATCTTTTCATTGCCAACGATTACGGGATCTCGGAGTTGTATTTCAACGACGGCAAGCAGTTTCACGAGGTCGGGAAGCAGACTGGCGTTGGTTTCTCGCCGAAAAGCGGCATGAGTGCGTCCGTGGGCGACATCCTTAACCAGGGACGTTATTCGATCTACGTTTCGAATATTTCTGAAGAGGGAATTCTGATCCAGGGAAACAATCTCTGGATGCCGCGCGACGGAACGAGCGGCAACGGGATCCAGTACGACAATCTCGCCCGCGCGATGGATGTCGAGATAGGTGGCTGGAGTTTTGGCGCGCAGTTTGGGGACCTGAACAACGACGGTACGCTCGATCTTTATCTCGTGAATGGGTATGTATCTTTGGATCGAAATCAGAATTACTGGTACGACTTCTCGAAGATCGCAGGTGGCAACTCGACGATCATCTCCGACGCCGCGCAGTGGCCGGCGATGGATGGCCGTAGCTTATCCGGATACCAGCAGAAGCGAGTTTGGCTTAACGACGGCGCGGGCAAGTTTGTGAATGTGGCTCAGGCGGTCGGGGCGAGCGACGTTTTTGACGGGCGCTCAGTGGCGCTCGTTGATTTGTGGAATCGCGGCGTACTCGACGTCGTCGTTGCGAATCAGAGAGGGCCGGTGCTTGTTTACAAAAACAACGTGACTCCCGAGAACAAGTGGATCGACTTCGAGCTCGAGGGCTCTGCGAGTAATCGCAGCGCGATCGGCGCTGAAGTGCGTTTGTTTTGGGATGGACGCGAGCAGGTGCAACAGGTTTCGGGAGGCAGCGGTTTTTGTGCGCAGAACCAGCGACGTCTGCATTTCGGCGTCGGCAAAAACCCGCACATCGAGAAGGCCGAGATTCGCTGGCCGTCAGGAAAGATTGAGACGATCGAGAAGCCTGTGGTTGGTCAAGTTTATAAGATCAAGGAGAGCGCTTAACTTTTGAGTTCAGAGATCCGCGTTCATCCGCGTTCATCTGCGGCTGAGGTTCCTGCCCGGAGAAGGATTCGTCTCGATAATCGTTATCTCGCACCGCTTTTCATTACCACCATTTTGGTGGTGGGCCACTTCGCCTACGGCATTCTTGAAAGTTACGAACGCACGGCCCTCGCGATCGCTGCCGCACTTGTTGCAGAGCTCGTGCTGGGCCGGATCTTCTTCGGCAAGTGGATAAACTTATCGAGCGCGTATATCACTGGCCTCAGCGTTGGCATCCTGATTCGCTCGCCGGCGTTCTGGCCGTACGGCCTGTGCAGCGTGCTCTCGATCATGTCGAAGTACGTTTTGCGTGTGAAAGGCCGCCATCTTTGGAATCCATCGAACTTCGGGATTTGCGTGTTGCTGTTTCTTGCGCCCGAGACGGTCGCGGCGCTGACGATCCAGTGGGGCAACTTCCTCTGGCCGCTGATCGTCATCTGGATTCTCGGGTCAGTGATTATCTGGCGCGCGAAGCGAATTCACATCAGCGTGACGTACGTGCTGTCGTTTCTTGCTTTTGCATTCCTGCGGAGTTGGATCACCGGAGACCCCTGGCGCTCGGAGATCTCTCCGATCACGGGGCCGATGTACCAGCTCTTCGTGTTCTTCATGATCACGGATCCGAAGACAACGGTGCGGTCGAAGAAGTGGCAGTGCGTTGTTGTATTTCTGGTGGCGTTCGTTGAGATGCTGCTGCGACTCAACCATGTTGTGTACGCGCCGCTTTATGCGCTGTTCCTCGTTGGACCAGTGGCGATGTTGATCGAGATGTTTCACGCAAAGGCACAAAGCAAAGACACGAAGGCACCAAGTGCTGCCTGAGTCTTCTTTGCGCCTTTGCGTTTTTGCTTTGTGCCTTTGTGTGAAACCTTTCCTGGAACATATGACCCCTCGTTATCTTTTATTATTTCTGGTTCTCCTTCTTGTTTCCTGTAAGCAGCCGGCTTCTACTGGTCCAACAACCAATACACCCGCTGAACAGACTGCCGCCGCTTCGCCATCCCCGAGCCCGACACCGCCGCGTCCTTCCGGGCCCATCGAATTCACCGACGTCACTGCCGAAGCAGGGATCCACTTCAAACACAACAGCGGCGCCTTCGGTAAGAAGTATCTCCCGGAAACGATCGGAGCCGGCGCCGCTTTTCTCGACTACGATAACGACGGCTGGCAGGACATTCTGCTCGTCAACTCGATGGATTGGCCCGAGAACAAGAAACACAAATCGTTTCCCGCGCTCTATCACAACAACAAAGACGGCACCTTCACAGACGTGACGCAGCAGGCAGGTCTCGCAGTTGAGATGTACGGTATCGGCGTCGCCGTCGCCGATTACGACAACGACGGCAACGATGACATCTACATCACCTGCCTTGGCCCAAATCACCTCTTTCGTAATCTCGGCGGCGGAAAGTTCGTCGACGTGACCGCGAAGGCAGGCGTCGGCGACCCGGGTTTCTCAACCAGTGCCGCATGGTTCGACTTCGATAACGATGGCAAGCTCGATCTATTTGTCGGCAACTACGTCGAATGGTCAGTGCAAAGCGATAAGTACTGTACTCTCGACAACAAGAATAAATCGTATTGCACGCCGCAAACTTACCAGGGCCAGAGCGCCACGCTGTACCACAATCGCGGCAACGGCACGTTCGAAAATGTCACCGCGAAGGCCGGTCTCAACGATCCCGCGGGCAAAACTCTCGGCGTCGCAGTGCTCGATTACGACGACGACGGCTGGCTCGATCTCTTCGTCGCCAACGACACGGAACCCAACAAGCTCTATCGCAACAATCACAACGGCACGTTTACTGACAACGCGATCATCGCGGGTGTCGCGTTCAGCGAGGCCGGCACTGCGCGTGCGGGGATGGGTGTCGACGCGGCGGACTACGATGGTTCAGGCAAGCAGAGTGTCGTGATCGGGAACTTCACGAACGAAAGCATCGCGTTGTATCACAACGACGGCTCGGGTCTGTTCACAGACGAAGCGCCGGCGTCGGGCATCGGCAAGATGTCGGCGCAGTCGTTGACCTTCGCATGTTTCTTCTTCGACTACGATCTCGACGGGCTGCTCGACATCTTCGCCGCGAATGGTCACGTCTCTGACGACATCAGCGTGGTCCAACCGACAGTGAAGTACGCGCAGCCGCCGCATCTCTTCCACAACAAAGGCAAGAAAAAGTTTGAAGAAGTAACGGCGAAACTCGGTCGCGCATTGAATCGTGCGATCGTCGGGCGCGGCGCAGCTTACGGCGACTTCGACAACGACGGTGACCTGGATCTTCTGATCACGACCAACAACGGGCCGGCACGCCTGCTGCGCAACGACAACGCGAATCAGAATGATTTGCTACGCGTGAAGACGATCGGTTCCAAAGCGAATCGCGACGGCATCGGCGCGAAGGTTGTCGTTAAGACGTCGAAAGGCAGATCGATATTCGGCATGGTTCCCACAGGCTCGAGTTACTGCTCGCAGTCTGAGTTGCCGTTGACGTTTGGCCTGGGCAAGCCCGAGGAGGGAACTACTCTCACACTCGAGATTACCTGGCCGGGAGGTCAGAAAGAAACAATCCCCAACATCAAGCCGAACCAGTCGCTCGTTGTCCTCGAAGGAAAAGGAATAACTTTACAGGAGCCGATCGTGTTCGTGCGCACTCCACCCGCGCCGTTACCATCACCAACAAAATGATTCGTTCATCTGTGGTTTAATTTGTCCGCATCCTTCTTGATCTGCCCGCTGAGTTGAATCACAGTCTCGAGATCCTTGCGCGCCTTCGTCATCTGTTCCACATTGATCGTGTTCGGATTTTCGATCGACGGATTGGTGACGAAGCTTCTGATCTGATGACAAAGTTTTATCAACTCGTCCTTGACCGGCAGATCTTTCGGCGCGGGCGTCTTTTCCAGATCGACCGCTTCTTCAGGAGACAAACGCAGCGCCAGCGACGATTGCACGCGGCTCGCGCGTTTCTTGATCTCAGCAGTGGCATCCGAAATGAAGCGGTAGTTGAGATCGTTGTTTGACGTGAGTACGCGCGCGATCTCGTTGTGCAGGGTCAGGATGCGATTGAAGTCTTCTTCAGTCTGAGCCATCAAGGCTTCGACCTGGCGTTTATCTTTCGGAGCGTTGGGTTCGGTGCCGAAGTTTCGCAGTTGCCACTCGCGACTGCTCATCTCCTGCTGGCGAATTCGTTCGGTGTTTACGCGATCGGCCGGTGCTCCGACGGGCGACGAGTTCTGAGCAAAAACCGGGGAAACACAAAAGATGATGAGGGGAAGTGCGATTAATAGGGGTTTACCTGCGTCCATAGCAGACCTCCCGGTTTTTTGAAGCCAGTATAACGCTGGTGCGAGGATAAATATAGGTCCAATAGGACGTATCGGACTCATTTAATGTCGTTGTCCCACAAAAGCAGTTGACGGATTGTGAGCTATGTACTAATTATTCTTATTGATTACCTGTGTGAATTCTGGCCCCGCTGCTACCAACTTCCTTCCACCGGCGTAAGGCGCCGTTTGCGGTATGCGACGAATCGACCTAAAGAAAGCAAACGTGGCTCGTTCGAATACGATCCGCGATATCAATCGACAGATCGTCCTCAACTATGTCCGCGAAAGAGGACCCATCTCGCGCGCGGAGATCGCCCACGAAACCGCGTTGCAGCGCTCGACTGTGTCCCTGATTGTCGAAGAGTTACGAATCGAAGGCCTCATCGAGGAAGTCAGCGGTGAATCCACCGGTGGCCGTCCGCCGATCCTGTTGTCGCTTCGAACTGCCGACGCCGTCGCCATCGGCGTGGATTTGGGCACGACCCGAACTATTGTCGCGACCAGCGACCTCGCCGGGCGCGTGTTGGAGCAGGAACACTTTGAAACACATCCGGACGCCGAGAAGACTACGAAAGAGATCATCGATCGCGCCCGCAAGTTTATTCGAGATAACAACGGCACGATCGAAGGCATAGGCGTCAGTCTTCCGGGCCTTGTCGATCCCGAAGGCAAGGAGCTATTCATCCCCGGCTTCAACTGGCGCGATCTTCCTCTTGCCCAACAGATCAGCACAGCGACTGGTCTGCCGGTAACCATGGATAACGACGCGAATGCCGCCGCTCAGGCTGAGCTGTGGTTTGGCCGGCCGGAGATTCGCGAAGTACGCGACTTCATTCTCGTCCTCGTCGAAGGTGGTGTCGGTACGGGAATCGTTTTCGATGGCCAGGTTTACCGCGGAGAGAACGGGGCTGCCGGTGAATTCGGACACATGACGATCGGGCAAGGTGCGCCGGTCGCTTGCGCGTCGGGTAGTCGTGAATGCTGGGAGGCGTTTGCTTCAGAACGCTCGGCGCTTGCGCGTTACAAGAGTCTTTCCGACGGTCGAAACGGCGCGGCGACCACAAACTTCGGGAAGCTAATCGATCTCGCACTGAGCAACGAAGGCGCCGCTCGTACAGCTCTCAAAGAGACTGCTTATTTTCTCGGCATCGGTATTGCGAACCTGATCCGCGGTCTCGCTCCTCAGGCTGTAATCGTCGGCGGACCAATCGTGCGCGCATGGCCCGTCATCTCGGCCGATATTCGAACGACAGTCGAAGCGACCATCTGTCGCGGACTTCCAACCACTCGGATCATTGCGTCAACGCTTGGTCCCGAACCCACTCTCATGGGCGCCCTCAGTCTCGTCCTGGCAAGCAAATTTGCGTCTGTATCGGTCACGTAAAAGCGCCTGATTTTGTTGGCGTCGCGAACTAAGTCCTACCGAAAAAATAAATTACGGCGAGCGAACAAAGTCCTTGACAGGATATTGAAAAGGGATTAAATACTTTTGGTAGCCTCTGCAACAAAGTAGCATTCAGACAATTTAATTAGCTTTTTCGTCTCAGGGTCCGCAGGCGGTTTAGGGAACTCTAGATTTAACTTCAGGAATACCTAGGAGGTGTTGTATGTCGATTAGGTCTTGGGTGCAGGCGTCTTTACTCCTGCTGAGTATCGGTCTGCTTGTCGGCGTGCACGCCCAGTCGAGCACCACCGGAAACATCACTGGCACGGTGCGAGACCCCCAGGGAGCCGCGGTGCCCAAAGCGGAAGTCACCATCACCGACGAAAAGACCGGCGCGTCGCGTACGGTCACGGCGACCGAGGACGGCTTCTACAACGCAACCAGCTTACCTGCCGGTATGTATTCCATCAGTACCGCTCCTTCGGGGTTCAAGAAAACCATCACCAACGGCGTCGAGCTTCACGTCAACGAAAACAAGACGGTGAACCTCGATCTGCAAGTGGGTGCTGTCACTGAGACGGTGACCGTCACTAGTGAATCGACTCCCGTCGAATTACGGAGCGGCGAAGTCAGCAGTCTGATCTCTGAAAAGCAGGTGACGGAGCTGCCGCTGAATGGCCGCAACTACGCGCAGCTCGCACTCATGGTTCCGGGTGTCTCTCCAGTAACGCAGGCAGGCGCGGGGGGCGCATTTGCGACTCGCGGTACTGGACTCAACGCCGGCGTGGACATGTCGGTTAACGGCAACCAATCAAACACCAATCTGTGGACTGTCGACGGCGTCAACAACATGGACGTCGGATCGAACCGCACGCTTCTCGTGTTTCCATCGATCGATTCGATTCAGGAGTTTCGCGTCGAGCGTAATAGTTTCAGTGCGGAGTTCGGACAGGCGCAGGGCGCGGTCGTCAACCTGATCACGAAGGGCGGCAGCAACGAGTTTCACGGCACCGCCTTTGAGTTTTTCCGCAACGATGCTCTCAACGCCAACAACTTCTTTCTTAATCGTGTGACCGGCAGTGGCGGTGAAAGACCGCAGTTGGACTACAACAACTACGGCGGTAATTTCAGTGGTCCAATCGTTAAGAACCGGATCTTCTTCTACTGGTCGGAAGAGTGGCGACGTGAGCGCCGCGGGATCGTGCTTTCGGCGAAGGTGCCAACAGCCGCTGAGAAACAGGGTGATTTCAGTGGGCCGTTGACAGCGGCGCTGCCGCATGTCCCGGGCGGAGTTTGCACGTCGTCGAATACCTCCGGGTGCTTCCCCGGCAATAAAATTCCGGCGAACCTGCTCAGTCCGGCAGGTCTTGCGCTGATGAAGATCTTTCCGGATCCAAACTCGAGCGGAGCTCAGAATTGGGCCACATCAACGCTACAGCCTATCGACACTCGTCAGGATTCGATCCGCGGCGACATTACGCTCAATGACAAAACGAATCTGATGGTTCGTTACATCAATGAGAAGTGGACGCATCTTGCGGCTTCAAATAACTTCTGGGGAGATGCTCCCTATCCCACGATTGCCTCCGATTGGAGTCAGCCAAGCCACAGCTTCGCGGTTAAGTTGACGAATACGCTGACGTCAAAGGCCGTCAACGAATTTCAATTCTCGATCGCCGGTAACGACATCATTATCACAACGGCTCCCGGCAGCAAGGCGCTCGAAGACGAAATCGCTTCGAAGATTCCGACGGTCTTTCCGCACGGGGATGGAAGCATCGGCGGCGCGGTCCCATCTCTGTTCTGGGGTGTCGATGGATATGCCAACATCTGGCACCAGGCTCCCTGGCAGAATCGCGAAGACCTTTATATTTGGAAAGACGACTTCTCCCTCGTGAAGGGTTCGCACGAATGGAAGTTCGGCGGCCTGTTCAGTCACAACTTCAAAGACGAGCCGAGCGTTGGCGCGGGCGGCGGCAACCAACAAGCCACGATTCAAGGCTGCGGCTTGCAAACCGGTAGTTGCATTGCCGACCTGCTGCTCAAAGACACGGTGCTGGTCAACTACACTGAGATTCAGAGCACCGAAATCGGTAACGGACGTTGGCAGGATTTCGAGCTCTACGGAAACGACACCTGGAAACTACATCCACGCGTGACCTTGACCCTGGGCTTGCGCTACTCAGTGTTTGCGCCGGCCTGGGCGGCAGACAATCATATTTCCAACTTCATCCCGAGTCTTTACGACGGTCACGATTTCAACACGGGTCTGGTCACCGCGGACGAAGCCGTCGGTCTCGGCTTAGGCCGGTCGACTATCCACACCTTCAAGAAAGGCTGGCAGCCTCGTTTCGGTCTGGCGTGGGACGTCTTCGGAACCGGCAAGACTTCAGTCCGGCTGGGATTCGGCCGCTACATGAGCCGCTCCAACGTGATCGAGGACCTGCTGCGCTTGACAGGTAATCCGCCCTGGACCACCACCGTCAGCGCGGGTTCGGGTTGGAACGGTGAAGGCACAACGCTTGCCAACTGCCCGACCTGCCGCAGTCTCGACACGATCAATCCGGGACTAGGGACCAACGTTGTGGGAGTGAATCCGAGTTCCGGGTTCAACGCAGTGGATGTAAACTTCAGGCCACCTGAGAGCTACCAGTGGAACCTGACGATTTCGCACCAGGTGTTAAAAGACACGGTTCTCGAAGCTTCGTACATCGGCAACCATGGCTTGCACATCTGGAGGCGCAACGTGAACGCCAACGATGTACCTCCGAATGTTGCTTGTCGAGGATCGGCATGCGACGGCAGTAACGATCCTGCCCGACTTCAGATCGCACGCGCATCGTTAGGTATCAAGAGTCCGTTCGATAATGCGGTTCACGACTCAGGGGTATTGATTGCCAATAATCGTGTGATCCCATCTCTCGGTAACATCACCACAGACGAGTCAAACGGTAACTCCAGCTACCACGCTCTACAGTTATGGCTTAATCGTCGTTTCACCAATCGCCTCGCATTCCAGGCAGCCTATACCTGGGCACATGCGATTTCCGACGTGGCGTTGACGTCGTTTACCAATACGACGAGCGATCCATTCAACTTTGCCAGTGATAAAGGTGATGCAGATCTCGATCGCCGCCATACGTTTGTAGGTAATGTCGTGTACGTCCTGCCGAGGTTCAGCCAGTGGAACAAGGCAGCTCGATTTGCTCTTGGTGATTGGCAGATGAACGCCATTGCTTCGTACTTTGGCGCTACTCCGATCGATATATCCACCAACGCGAATACTCTCGGCACTGCCAGTGCGGTCGGTCAGCGTCCGGATTACACGGGTGCGCCACTCTACCTGGATACGGGCGATTCCACGATACACCTGAACCCGGCGGCATTCGCACGACCCGCGCCAGGACACCTCGGTTCGTTAGGAAAAGGCGTGGTGCGCGGCAAGCCGATCACGAACGTTGACTTTTCATTGGCCAAGAACTTCAGGTTCCGCGAGCGTTATGGGTTCCAGTTCCGGGCCGAAATGTTCAACGTCTTCAACCATGCGAACTTTACAGGGTTTGATACCACCATCACGGACGGAAGCAGCTTCGGAACACTGAACACGGCACAGGCCGCTCGTGAGATCCAACTCGGTATCAAATTTACCTTCTGATATACTCCCCAGGTTGTTAAATCAAAGACGAAGCGCTGAGTGATTTTTCACTCAGCCTTCGTCTGTTTTGCCGCAAAGCAGTACATCAGCCACAAAAAAGTGATCAGGGTTTTTAGCAAGAATTTATGTTTTGTGCTTGTGCCTTTTTGTGCCTGCCTGTCGCTCTTCTTCTTCCAATCCCAGGGAGATCTGTTTCGCAAACACTACGAAGCTGCGAACGCTTATCACCGCGCCGGTAATTTCAAAGCCGCTGAAGCTGAATTCAAAGTCATTCTCGGTGAGGCATACGAACGGCTCGGCAAGATCTACTCGTCCGAAGGTAAGTATCCAGCATCCGTAAACGCCTTCGAAACTGCGGGCGCCTTGCGTCCCGACTCCTCCAGCGCATTGTTAGATCTCTCGATCGCCTACTTTCACATCGAACAGTACAGCAAAGGCATCGAGCCACTTCAGCGAGTGCTCGCAGCGGATACGAAAAATCCGACTGCGCATCACATGCTGGGCAAGACCTATTTCATGATGGGCGAGTTTGCTAAAGCTGGCCGCGAACTTCAGGAAACTCTCACACTCACTCCAAGCGACTACGACGCCGAATACACACTCGGTCTCTGTTACCTGAAACAGAAGAACGTCGCACAAGCAAAGCAGCTCTACGAAGGAATGGCGGATCGCATGGGTAATCGTCCCGCGCTGCGCGTACTCATCGGGCGCGCTTACCGCGAGACTGGTTTCCTGGCGGAGTCGATCGAGGAGTTCAAGAAAGCGATCGCGCTGGATCCGAAGTTCCCGCGCGTTCACTACTATCTCGGATTGACTTACCTATATAAGGACGGCGCCGCCCGAATCCCTGATGCGACGGAAGAGTTCAAGATTGAATTGGCAGCAAATCCGGACGAATATTTTGCGAACTTCTATCTCGGGGTCCTTTACATCATGGACCGGAAATTCGACCCGGCCATCGCGTTGCTCGAGAAGGCGACACAAAAGCAGCCCAACAATCCGGATCCTTATTTCCACCTCGGCCAGGCATACCAGGGCGCCGGCCGTCACAAGGAAGCCATCGAAGTACTCCGGAAAACGATCGCACTTAATCCCTCGCTCGCACACAACGACTACCAGGTGACGACGGCGCATTACCGCCTAGGGCAGTCGCTGTTGAAAGTCGGCCGAACTGACGAGGGGCAAAAGGAATTGCAGATCGCGGCTGATCTCAAGCAAAAGGGTTTCAAGCTGGATGAAACGAAGCTGGGAACCTATCTGAATGGCAACAAGTTGCCGGACCAGGGTGGCAACACTGAGTTGGTTAAGGCCGAAGGTGTGATTGCAGAGCCAACCGATCTCGACGCGGACAAAGCGCAAAAACTCCAGGAGGAAGAGAGTTATTACACCAAGGTCGTTGCGGCAGGCTATAACAGCATCGGGCTGCTTCGGGCGGAGCAACAGGATTTTCGCGAAGCTGCGTCGCAGTTTGCGCTCGCCGCGAAGTGGAACCCTAATCAGGAAGGTCTCAACTATAATCTCGGACTCGCTTACTACAAATCCGAGTCGTACAAAGAAGCGATACCCGCGCTTGAAAACGAGCTCAAGATCGATCCAACGAACATCGGCATCAAGCAATTACTTGGACTCAGCTATTTCGCCAGCAGCGACTATACGCGTGCGGCGACGTTATTGACTGAAGTCGTCGCCGCAAAGTCGCAGGACGCGGCGCTCTACTATCCGCTCGCGCTCTCCTTAATAAAGAACGGCAAGCTCGACGAGGCAAACCGCGTCGTCGAACAGATGGTGGCCATCGGTGAAAACACGCCTCAGCTTCACATCCTGTTCAGCCAGGCGCATTACGAACGTGGTGAAGTTGACAAGGCGCTCGAAGAGTTGCGCACCGCGCTGTCGCTCGACAAGAACGTGCGGTTGGCACACTTCTACACCGGTTTGATTCAGCTCAAAGCGGGCAAATTTCCTGACGCGGCGCGCGAGTTTCAAGCCGAGCTCGCAGTAAACCCGAACGACTTTCAGGCGAAGTATCATCTGGCGTTCGTCGTGTTGGCCCAACAGGAGACGGAGCGCGGCATTGCGATGATGCGCGAGATCGTTCGCGACCAACCGGAGTTTGCGGACGCGCGTTACGAATTGGGCAAAGCGCTGCTTCAGAAAGGCGATGTGAAAGGCAGCGTCGAGAACCTCGAGATCGCAGTGCGCCTGAGTCCTGACCAGCCACACGTTCACTATCAACTCGGTCGCGCCTACATCGCTGCCGGCCGCAAAGCGGAGGGCGAGAGCCAGCTCGAGATCTCCAAACAACTAAAAGAAAAAACGCGAACGACAAATGAATGAGCCGCAAAGGACTTTAACTCTCTTAGCTGTACTTTGCGTCTTTCTTTGCGCCTTCGCGCCTTCGCGCGAGAAAATTTCCTCGCCTCCACAACCGATAAAGTTCACTGACATCACCGCGCAGGCGGGCATCACCTTCAAGCACGTCGCGTCGCCCGACAAGAAGTACATCGTCGAATCGATGAGCGGTGGCGTCGCGCTGTTTGACTACGATAATGACGGCCTCCTCGACATTTTTTTCGTCAACTCGCTCACAGTCGATCTCGTGAAGTCGAAAGGCAAAACAAAAAGCGCGCTCTATCACAACGATGGCAACGGCAAGTTCACGGACGTTTCCGACAAAGCCGGCGTGAGTGACATCGGTTGGGGCATGGGTGTGGCCGTCGGCGATTACAACAATGACGGCTTCGAAGATCTCTACGTCACCTGTCTCGGACCGGATCACCTTTTGAAGAACAACGGCAACGGCACTTTCACAGACGTGACTGCAAAAGCCGGCGTCAGCGATCCGCGTTGGTCCACCGGCGCCTCGTTCGTCGACTACAATCACGATGGCTATCTCGATCTCTTTGTCTCCAACTACGTCGATTTCGACATCAACAACCTGCCGGAGTTTGGCCAGGGCAAGACCTGCCAGTACAAATCGATTGCGGTGCAGTGTGGTCCGAGAGGACTGAAAGGCGCGGGCGACACGCTCTTTCGAAACAACGGCGACGGCACCTTCACGGACGTCTCGAAGGAAGCCGGCGTCAGCGATCCGAATGGTTATTACGGCATGAGCATTCTCACCGGCGATTTTGACGACGACGGCTGGGTCGATATTTTTGTCGCCAACGACTCAACTCCGAACTTTCATTACCGCAACAAAGGCAACGGCACGTTTGAAGAGATCGGATTCACGGCAGGCACGGCAGTGAATGAGAATGGTAGCGAGCAGGGCAGTATGGGTGTGACTGCCGGCGATTACGATCACGACGGCAAGCTTGACATCTTCATTACCAACTTCGCCGACGAATACAACACGCTTTATCATAACGACGGCAAGAACTCATTTACGGATCTTTCATACGCCGCTAAGGTTGCAGCCGTCAGTTTGCCGTACGTCGGATGGGGCACGAAATTTTTCGACTACGACAACGACGGTTGGGTCGATCTATTCGTCGCCAACGGTCACGTCTACCCGCAACTGCCCGGTTATCGCCAGCCGCGCTTGCTGCACCACAACAACCGCGACGGCACATTCACTGAAGTGTCGGCGGAGTTTGGCGCTGTTTTGACTGAGAATCGTGTCAGTCGCGGAGTCGCGTTTGGCGATATCGATAACGACGGCGACATCGATATGGTGATTGCTGATCTTGACGGTTCGCCACAAGTGCTCCGCAATGACGGTGGCAACGCGAACAACTCGATCCTCGTAAAGCTTATCGGCTTGAAGGACAATCGCAGCGGCATTGGCGCGCGCGTGACAGTGACGTCCGGAGACTTAACGCAAATCGACGAAGTGCGCAGCGGCGATAGCTACCTGTCGCAAAGCGATCTGCGGTTACACTTCGGTCTCGAGAAGCGCACTAAAGTCGATACGATCCAGGTTCGTTGGCCCAACGGCACGGTCGACAAAATTACCAACACCGGCGTGAACCGAATCATCACGATTAAAGAAGGTCAGGGCAAGGTCGATGAAAAGGAATTCAATAAGTAGCCACAAAAAGGCACAAAAGGCACATAAGACAAAACCCATTTTCTGTCTGATGTGCCTTTTGTGCCTTTTTGTGGCTACTGTTCGGTCCCAAAATTCCGATGTGGTCCAGCTCTTCGAACAGATCGCAACCCTCATTCAGAGCAATCGACTACCCGAAGCTGAGAAAGAACTCAACGCTATCCTGCGTGTCACTCCTACTGAGCCCGTGGCGCTCAACCTGCTCGGAACGATTCGCGCGAAGCAGAACCGTTTGCTTGAAGCCGAGACCCTCTTTCTTCGCGCCTTGAAAAAAGATAGCAAGTACACGGGGCCGCGCATGAACCTTGCTTACCTCTACGTCCTGAAGGGCGCGCCTGACAAAGCCATCGTGCAACTGAACGAAGTGATCGCGCTCGAGCCCGAGAATACCGACGCGAAGGTAACGTTAGGCGACGCGTATCTCGCCAGGAAGGATCTGCAAAAAGCCGAAGAGAATTATCTCGCCGCACTCGACGGACGTCTCGACAACGCGGGTGCGCTGTTTGGTCTCGCGCAGATCTCGCGACTCAAAGGTGAGACTAAAGAACCCGCGATTTATCTGAATCGCGTTGCGGCCTTGACTGCCGATTCGAAGTCGCCGGAGTTTCTCTACAAGTTTGCGCTCGAGGCGATGCGAGACAATCTCTTCGACGAAGCGAAGTCAGCCTTGCAACGAGCCGTCGAACTCAGTCCGAATGAGCCTTCGTACATCCTCGCGCTCGGTATCGCGTGGCTGCGAAAAACGGATCTCTTCGAGGCTGAAAAACTGTTTCGTCGTGCGCTCGAGATTCAACCCACAAACGCGCAGGCACAGTTACACCTCGGCTACGTTCTGCTGATTCAAAAGAAACCCGCGGAAGCGCGCGTCTGGCTAGAGAAGAGTGCGCGCTCAGGTGTCGCGATACCTGAAGTCCCTTACTACCTCGGCCTCGTCGCCCAGGAGCAGGGTGACGATGCGCGCGCGATTGCACTGTTTCAAAAAGCGGTGCAGCTACTTCCATCGTACGCACATCCACGCATTGCGCTCGGTTCGACTTACCTGCGTCTGAAAGATTACGCGCGCGCGCAGCAGGAGTTGGAGACAGCCGTGAAGCTCGATCCAGAGGAACCTTCGGGACACTACAACCTCGCGCTGCTGTATGCGCGCACCAGGCAACCCGACAAGGCCCAGGAACAGATGCGAATTGTGGAGGACCTCAAGAGCAAACAAAGGACCAGCAGCGGCGGCTTGGTGTTGCCGCCGGGTTCAACTCCTCGATGAGTCCCATACTCAAAATCTTCTGCCTGATCTGCATCACGTGTGGATTAGTTGTGGTTTTGGGCCGGGCCCAGGCAGACAAGCCAGACACGTTCTTCTCTGAATGGCGGCCCAACTTCGATACGCACGGCATACGCTACGTCGGCAACAAAGTATGCGCCGACTGTCATCAGCGCGAAGCTGCGCAGTTAACGACGCCGATGGCGAACGCACTCGAGGTCGCGCCTGATTGCAGGATACTGACCGCACGCAATCGTCTCACTTTCAAAAACGGAAACTACACTTACGAGCTCACGCGCCGAGGGAAAGAGATCACGTACACAGTCTCGGATGGCGTGAAAAATATTTCTACGCCGATCTTGTATTGCTTTGGTCAGGGGCACGTGGGCCAAACGTATCTCTTCCGTTACAACGAGGCGCTTTACGAAACGCGCGTCAGCTATTTCCAAAAGTTGAACAAGCTCGACTTCACGATCGGTCATCGGACGAACGTGCCCACTTCGCTTGAAGACGCACTCGGACGACCGCTCGGCCGCGAGGAGCCGCAACAGTGTTTCGGTTGTCACAGCACCGGCGCGGTTAATGGGACAGAGTTAAAGCTCGAGCACTTAAGTTCGGGCGTAGGATGTGAAGCTTGTCATGGTCCAGGCGAGAAGCATCTGGTGGCCATGAAAGAGAAGAAAGTTGATGAGCCGCAGATCTTCAATCCCGGCGGGCTTGGCGCGTTCGATCTCTCGCAGTCGTTTTGCGGCACGTGTCACACGAGTTTCGAACAGGCGATGCTCCAGCCGGGACAGTCGGGAATTAATAACATTCGCTTTCAGCCGTATCGAATGTTCAATAGTCGCGGACACAACACGAACGATCCGCGCGTCTCGTGTTTGGCGTGTCACAATCCGCATGAGAAGTTGCAGCAGGACGCGGCGTTTTACGATGCGAAGTGTTTGGCTTGTCATTTGACGACCGCGAAGGAAACGAAGACTGAGCGGCGCAGCGCGGATCCCTGTCCGGTGAGCACGAAGAACTGCGCGAGCTGTCACATGCCCAAAGTCGAACTACCCGGGATGCACGCAGCATTTACGGATCACTGGATCCGCATCGCGAAACCCAACGAACAAACCCCCAGGTAGCCACAAAAAGGCACATAAGTCACAAGAGAAATCATTTTTACGTGACTTATGTGCCTTTTTGTGGCTAATAAATCTTGATCCAGTGGTTCCTTACCTTCGGTGCGATCCGTGCTCCATCGTGCGTGGAGACGATGACGTTTGTGGTCTGGTTGGGCATGTGACAATCGATGCACTTGCCCACGATTGCGCGTCCTTGCTTCGGAAACAAACCACAACTCTCGATCTTATGGCACGTCAAACACTTCTCCGAAAAGTCCCTCACTTCTCGCTGCCGCACGTGCGTGTCGTGACACGTCGAACAAGTCATCCCTGACGACTTGAAACACTTGCTTCGCTCGAGCAATGCCACCTGATTACCATGCACGTCGAGCTTCTCGTTTTCCTTCGGCGCTTCGAGTTTGAGAAAGTCTTCAAGCGCGCTCCCTACGGTAAACGAAAACGCCGGCGCCTTCTCGAAACCGATCCCGCCATGACACAACGAACACAGCGCGAGTTGCCGATCGCGCGGCAGCTTCGCCGGGTTAACAATCGCCTGGTCCAACGGCTTCGCACGCCCCGGCGCGTTCAGCTCCACGTGCTTTTCGCCTGGTCCATGACACTTCTCGCACGAGATTCCGAGCGTGTAGCCGCTGCGGCTATAACGATTTGCCACGCCCGCATCCGGAACCGGTGCGAAGAACGACGAATGACACTCGAGACAACGCGGCACGACCGGCCTGCTGAAATCCAGTGATCGATCTCCGTAGCCGGGGCTGATGACCCAACTCCCGAATTCGGTCCAGTAAGAAATCGGCAACTGGAAGAGCTGATCGTCTTTCCAGTACAGATAAGTTTGTCCCTTGCGCCCTGAACCGATGACGAGATCGAAGCGTTGTGAAACCGTGACCGCGTCGGGCAGTATTCCGAGTATGCCCGTTTGGAAGAAACCATCGGGCCGCGCTTCCATGCGATAACTCAGTTCGGCTTCCGGCGTGTGGAGAATGTTCTTGCCGGGCGCGAAGCTGCCGGCAATCGAAGCCGCGGATGCTTCGCGTGAGCTTAGGTGGTGAGCGGTGTTGAGAAATGTTCGCTGCTTCTCGTGACACGAAAGGCATTTCTCATCGCCAACGTACGAGAAAAGCAACGAAAGAAGTAAGACACAGATAAACACGGATCTAAAAAACCGATTTACTTGCGACCGATGTCGGCGGCAGTGTTCACGAGTTGCTTCATCGCTCCGATGACCACGAATTCGAGAGCGCCGTAGGGTTTTGCGGCGGCGTCGATTTTAGCAAGACTCACGTCGCGCCACTCGCGGGGCGGCGGCATGCCCGACTTCAAATAAGAGATCGCTTCCTCACCGGTCGCGCCGAGTTGCGACAGATTTTGCGCCAGTGGTTTGATCTCTTTGAGAGCCGGTGAGCGATCGATCATTGGACCAAGCGACGCACCGGACGTTTGCCAGTCAGCCAGCATCTCGCTCAACTCCGGGCGGTAGAGTTCATAACGCGGCGCATCATTCAAAAACTCTCGCACCATCCAGGAAAACTTGCGCGCTGCGTCGCTGTCGGGAAGCGTCGCGTCGACCACGCCCGTGAGTGGGCTCAGCATCGTCTGCGGTCGCTGGTCGTAACGGCGGTACTCCTTGACGGGCTCGATGACGGAGATGAGCGTGCGCAGTGGTCCAACGTCATCGTTTCGCACCAAACGTCGCAACATCATCTCCTGGTTCTTCTTGTGCGTGAGTCCCAACTCTTCCAACTGAAGACTGATCACAGCGAGACGGCGATACATGTCGGGAATGTCGGTAACCGTGCGCGGCGACCACAGTCGTTCGGCAATCGCGGCGGTGCGCGGCCAGATACGCGAATCGATTGTTTCCGGCGTCACCCACTCGCCCCACATCGTCGCTTCACCGCCGAGAATGTGCTTCGCTTCTTCGGGCGTGAGTGTGCTGTCGGCGGGCAGCGGATCGGAAACGTAGTGTTGCGACGCGGGTTGAATCAGATCGATGTAGTAACCGTTTGAGAGAATGCCGTCGTACCCTTTGCGCGCGGCATCGGCGAGCGCCGCGGTGCCGCGCCATGAGTGAATCACGACGTCCTTCGGCAACTCGGGTTGCAGGATCTCATCCCAGCCGATCATCTTCTTGCCGTGCTTCTGAAGAATCTTGAGCAGGCGCGTGTTGAAATAAGCCTGCAACGCGTGGTTGTCCTTGATCCCTTTTTTCTTCATGTACTCCTGGATCGCGGGGTTGCGATCCCACTGCTTGCCCTCGTTCTCGTCACCGCCGATGTGCATATAGTCGTCGGGAAAGAGTGCGGCCATTTCGCCGAGAAACGCGTCGAGAAACTTGTAGACGTCTTCGCGTGTGGGATCGAGAGCGGGTTCGAAGATGCCTGGACGACGCTCGATCGTGTATGGACCAGGCGCGCTGCCTAGCTCGGGATGGCCCACCAGCCAGCTCGTGCTGTGACC
>DATDFT010000185.1:0-14000 GCA_036522475.1 Pyrinomonadaceae bacterium
ACGCAGCGAAGGAGTATCTGTCGACAGCGGCCACTCCTACGGTTACGGCAGATCGAATAACCGTATCCGAAGGAATCGACGCCACGAAGCGCGCGGTCGAATTGTGGTTGTGTCCGAAAGGCGCCGAGAAACCAGTGCCGACTGACCAAGGCACGAGGGTTATTGAGGAGGAAGAAATCACACCGGCCGTTCCCGAGCCTGCGAAACCACGCGCGAAGCGCGGAAAGACCAAGTAGAGTATTAGCCACAAAGAAGCACAGAAGGCACGGCAAATTTGTAGCCTTTGTGCTTTTTGCGGCAGGACGAATGATGCTTGAAGATCACTAAACGATGGCGGCTTCGTCCTCGTTTTCTGATCGGGCGGCGCGTCGCTCGACCCACTCGTAAACCATCGGCAAGATCACGATCTTGATCGGGCGTGTCACCAGTCCTCCGACTACCACGATCGCCAACGGCTTCTCGATCTCCGCACCGGTCCCCGACGAAATGATAAACGGAATCAAACTAATGCTTCCGATCAATGCACTCAACAACTCAGCGCGCAGGCGGACGCTCGCGCCGGTAATCACAGCTTCGCGCAGTTCCATCCCTCGATTGCGCAGCTTGTTTATATAAGAAACCATCACCATTCCATTTTGCACCGCCACGCCGAACACCGCGATAAATCCGACTATCGCAGGCACGCTCAGCGGGAATCCGGAAATCAAAAGAAAGGTCGTACTACCAACCAGCGCAATCGGTATGTTGAAGATGATCGTCAACGTGTTGCGCAATGAACTGAAGCAGGCGTAAATCAGCACGAACACCAACAGCAGCGAGATCGGTATAGCAATCAGCAGCCGTCGCTCCGCCTGCTGCGCGTTTTCGAATTGTCCGCCCCAAGTGATGAAATATCCGGGTGGCATAGTGACTTGCAACGCGACTGCCTGCTGCGCATCGCGAACGAAGCTGCCGATGTCGCGACCTTTGACGTTACACATCACCACCACTCGCCTCAATGAGTTCTCACGGCTGATGACCGAATCGCCGCTGGATAGTTTGAATGTCGCTAGTTGTCCCAGCGGTATGCGTCCACCAACCGGCGCGGAGACGAGAATGTCGGCGAGCTTGTCTACCTGGTTGCGATAGTTCTCTTTAAGTCGCACAAAGATCGCAAACCGCCGTTGTCCCTCGAGTACGTCAGTCGCTTCATCGCCGCCGATTGCGATCTTTGTGACTTCGAGCAGGTCCGCGATGTTCAATCCGTAACGCGCGATCTTGTCGCGATCGACGTCAACCTCGAGATGCTCTTCGCCCGCAACTTGCTCGACTGCCAGATCCTCGACGCCGCGAACGTGCGACATCGCATCGCGAATATTATCGGCCACCTTGCGCAACGTTTCCTGATCTTCACCAAAAATCTTCACGGCGATCTGTGCGTTGATGCCGGATATGAGCTCGTCATTTCGCGTTTGAATAACCTGGGAAAAGTTGAACTTCACGCCTGGAAAACCCTCGACGCGACTGCGCATCGCATCGACTAACTCATCTTTCGTTTTTGCAGTGGTCCATTGCCTCTTCGGTTTGAGACGCACGTAAAGCTCATCATTGCTGACACTCTCAGGATCGCCTCCCAACTCGGCGCGTCCGATTTTTGCGACTACTGTTTCGACTTCCGGAAACTCGCGCAACGTTTTCTCGATTTGTGAAGACACTTCGATCGCGCGTGGCAACGAGATACTCGCAGGCATGGTCGCGCGAACGAGCATGTTTCCTTCGTCGATCGTCGGCAGAAACTCGCTGCCGAGAATGAACACGTCGGCAAAACTCCAAACCAGTAACAAGCCCGCGATCGCGAGTGTCAGATAATGATGGCGAATCGCCCACTCGAGCACGGGAACATAAATGCCCTTGAAGAACCGAATGATCGGATTCGTGCGAACTTCGCCCTTCTTCAAGCGCAGCCACAGTGCACACAGCATCGGCGCAATGCACAGGGCCATCAACATCGAACCGATCATCGAGAAGGTGACGGCGTAAGCGAGCGGCTTGAACAGCTTGCCTTCGATGCCTTGCAGCGTGAACACCGGAAGAAAGACGGCGATGATTATGAGAATCGCGAAGAACATCGGCCGTCCGATTTCCTGGGCGGCAACGAGGATCGCTTCGCGCGTGGAGTGCTCGCGATGTTCCTCGAGGTGGCGGTAAATATTCTCCACCATCACTACCGTTGCATCGACCATCATGCCGATGCTGATCGCGAGTCCGCCGAGTGACATGAGATTTGCCGACAGTCCTGAGTACCACATCAGGATGAAGGCGACGAGCATGCAAAAAGGAATTGCGGCAGCCGTAATAAAGGAGCTGCGAAAGTTGCCCAGCAGCAGAACCAGGATGATCAGCACCAGCGCCTCGCCTTCGATCAGCGACTCAACGACTGTATGAATGCTGTTGTCTACGAGCTCGGCTTGATCGTAGTAGTCAACGATGGATACGCCCGGCGGTAGTGCCTTATTAATCTCAGCGACCTTTTCCTTGACCCGCTCGATCACCTGCTTCGTGTTTTCGTTGATGCGCTTGAGGACGATTCCGGTGACGACTTCTCCCTGGCCGTCTTTAGTCACCGCGCCCTGGCGAATCTCGTTGCCGATCTCCACTCGAGCAACGTCGCTGACACGAATCGGCGTGCCGCTTCGCGAATCGAGCACGATGTTCCCGATATCTGCGATGTCTTTGACCAAACCCAAGCCACGAACGACGTATTGCTCGTCGCCATGCTCGATAAAGTTCGCGCCGGTGTTTTGATTATTGTTTTGGATTGCTTGAAAGAGATCTTTGAGAGTGATGTTGTAGTTAACGAGCGCCGGCTGATCGACGATGACTTGATACTGCTTGACGTCACCGCCAAAGCTGAGCACGTCAGCGACGCCAGGCACGGTGCGCAGTTGCAGCTTCACGATCCAATCCTGAATCGTGCGCAACTCCTGGTTGCTCTGTCCGTGTCCGACGATTTGGTAGAGATAGATTTGACCTGTGCCGGTGGTGATCGGTCCCATCTGCGGTTCGAAACCGGCCGGGATACTGTCTTTCGCTGCGGAGAGTCGCTCGAACACTTGTTGGCGTGCGAAATAAATGTCGGTGTCGTCGGTGAAATAGACAGTTACTACGGATAAGCCAAACTTGGAATCCGATTGCACGCGCGTCACCCCGGCGATCCCGTTCATCTCGTTTTCGATCGGAAACGTGATCTGCTGTTCGATTTCCTCCGGCGCGAGTCCTTCGGCTTCCGTGTCGATCTCCACCTGCACCGGCGTGACGTCAGGAAACGCATCGACGTTCAGTCTGCGCAGCGCGAGAATGCCGCCGGCGACGATCAGCATCGAGACAACGGCGACGAGCAATCGTTCGCGATAGAAGAAAGCGATAAGGTTGTCAGTCATAGTCGCCTTTACTCCCCGGGCTTACTCTGTTGCAGCAGCAAGTAGTTTCCCTTCACAACGACCTTGTCGCCGGCGGCGAGGCCGTCGATGATTTCCACGCGGTCATTGTTTTGAATTCCAGGCTGCACCTGGCGCTTCTTGTAACCATTCCCGTCGGCGACGAAGACAACTGTCTTCCCCTCGTCATTGAGAACCGCTGATTGAGGAATCGAAATCGCCGTTCGATTCAACGCGGTAACGATTTGCACGTTTGCAAACATGTCAGGTTTGAGTCTGCCGTCGGGATTAGCCACCTCGGTGCGAACCTTGACTGTGCGTGTGTCGGGATCCACGACGCTGTTAATCAAGATCACTTTCCCTGAGAAGGTCGATCCGGGAAAGGCGGGCACGGTGAGCTTTACTTCCTGCCCGGGTCTCACTTGCTGAAGATCTTTTTCAAAGACGTTCGCGTCGATCCAGACGCGCGACAGATCCATGATTTTGAAAACATTTGCATCGGTGCCCACGCTCGCGCCGACGGTGGCGTTGCGCTCCACCACGATTCCATCGATTGGAGAGTTGAGTGAAAAGACTGCGGCCAGATCAGTTCTCTTTGGCAGCGCATCAATCGTCGAGTCTTTGATACCGAGTATCAACAGATGGCGACGAGCGGCGATGAGCGCGGCGTTGGTCCCATTAATCGAATTCTCGGCTGACGCCTTTGCCACTTCGAGATCGTGTTCGGCTGACTGAAGATTCTTGCCGGCCGTGATCTTTTGTTGGTAGAGAAGCTTGGCGCGATCGTAGTTTTCCTGGGCGAGCTTGATTTCGGCCGCCGACGAGCGGCGCGCGTTCTCATAGTCAGCGAGAGCTTTGAGATAATCAGCCTCCGCCTGATCGATGTCTGCTGATTCAAGATCCGCTAGTTTCTGTCCTTTTTTCACTCGGGTTCCCTGGCCGGCGTACAGATGTACGATTCTTCCTTGATTGACCGGACCGATGACGGCGACACGATCTTCGGGAACGAGAATTTTTCCAGTCGCCGGAATTACGCCGGCGATCGGTTGTGGCACAACAGTCTCAACCTCGACCGCACTGTTCTGACTTGACGCGGGCGACGGCGAACTGTTTGTAGAAGCAGTGGTTTTCGCGGGCGGAGTTTTCGTGCTACATCCAAACTGCACGATCGCGCTGAGAAGCGTTGCAAAGAAAATTGTTTGAAGTATTTTCCGGTAAATCATTTGGCTCCTTTCGCGATCACTTGGGCAGTGGCGTTGCTGTAGCGAGTTCAACATCGAGTAGCGACATCTGGTAATCGAAAAGCGTTTGATAAAAACCGGCGAGCGTGTCGCGCCGTGTGCGAATCGCATCGAGCAAGTCGAGTGTCGAGCTTTCACCGGCTTTCAAAGCCACTTCCGTCAGTCGCTGAATGTCGTTGACTTTTGTGATCACGCCGGTTCGATAAAGGTCGACGCGGCGTTTTTGCATTTCGAAAGCCACGAGTGCCTTATCGACGTCGCTCAGCACTTGATTCGTAACGAGTTGTTCCTGGTTTTGGGCTTTCTTTTTTTCGATGAGCGCTTTGGCGCGCTCGCCCTGGTTGCGATCTGATATCGGGAGCGTGATACCAATCCCAGCCGTGTAGGTGCTCGTGCCGCTGGGAGCTTGATCGATGCCGCCGCCCAACGAGAGATCGGGAATGCGCTGGGCGTTTTGCAAACGAATGTTGGCGTCGGCAGCACGCTCGCTGAGCTGTGCAGCTTTTAAGTCAGGCCGCTCCGCGAGCGCCTTGTCGCGCAGTTCGGTGAACGAGAATTGATAAGGTTCATAATCCATCGTTCCCGCCACCTCGATGTCCATTGCGCGATAATCGCCACCGAGCGTGAACCGCAGATCGCGTAAAGCAACTTCGTAGTCACGTTCCGAGTTGGCCAGATCCGTGTCGAACTTCAGTTTTTCTACTTCGACTCGTTCGAGATCCAAACCGGAAATCTCGCCGGCGTTCACGAGTTCAGAGGTGTGTTTGACTATCTCCGTAAAGGTTGCCTCATTTTCTCTTGCGAGATTGAGTAACGACTGGTTCAGGACGACTGTGTAGAACTTGCGTTTCAAATCGTTGGTGAGTTGCCACACGGTCATTTGAAACTGGCCGCGAGCGACGTCGGCGTTCGCGGTAGCAACATCGATTCTTTTGCTTCGTTTTCCGCCGAGTTCGATCGTGCGCGAGACGCCGTACGAGTAGGTTTGTTCTTTGATGAATGGTCCGCTGAGATTTAGAGGGAGATCAGCCAGCCCAAGTGTAAATTGCGGATTGGGGCGGAGGCGCGCTGTCAGTTTCTCTGCTTCGGCCGTTTCGATATCGTAGCGACCCGCGACTAACTCGAGATTCTGTCTCAGAAAGATCTCAACTGCGTCGTCGATAGTAATTGATCGTTTTGACGTTGCTGGCTTGTCCTGTGCCTGGATGCTGGAAACGGCTACTGCTAGCAAAGTTAGTCCAGACAGAAACTTCCGCCACTGATGCATTCCTCACCTCTCATTTATCCACTGGATGAGCCGCCGCTGATTAGACCGATGGCTGGCAAGGCAGGGTCACCCGAATCTGAGTCTTTTGAAATCGGTAGTACGACAGACCAGTCAAGCTGATGATCTGCAATTCACTGAATTGGCTCAGAGAGCGGGAGGGCCGCGATTCGATGTAGGTAGGGCTGAAGTTGAGAGATAGGAGACTGTTTCTTTAGCACGAAACGAGGTTTGCTGTTCCGTGTGTGCAACGAGGATTACCGGAGCCAAACCACCGAACAACTGTCGCTGAAACTGGCAGAGCGAGCAGTCATTAGCAGCCGAATGACCCTGGTACGAAGACTGTGAATCACTCTCACCCGAGACGGCGGTAAGCTGCGCCCGGCTGGGCGACGAAAACCCGTGGTTATGTGCCGCCTCCACGATTGCGCCATACCCAATCGCAAGGAGCAACAGATAAGCCAGAAGTCTCGACGAGTTAGAGTGGACGTTCACTTTTACTGAAATAGTGCTTAACACATACCCTAAATCGCAGTTTCTTGCAAACTTGGGCGTGTCTCAGCCGGAGGCGACGAAGCCGAAGTGTCGAGTCAAAAATGACTCTTGTGCAAAGCTAACTGTCACTGTTTTTTATTTTCGGTTATGTATTGCTCGAGGGCTTTGCGAGCAGGATAATCAGGCTTCTTTTTTAAGAAAGCTTCGTATTCTTCGGCCGCCTTATTTTTCATTCCAACAGCGTTATAAAGTACACCCAACCGAAGATGAGCCTGGGCCATTCCAACCGGATCGAGCCTGAGTGCTTCATTAAGGTAGACTACCGCTTTCGATCCCTGCTTAATCTGCAAATAGGCTTCACCCAGGAGGTAGTTCGCCGCAGGCGAGTCGGGCTTGAGCTTAATACTTTGATTCAACGGCTCGATAGCTAAGTCAAACCTCTTCTGGTCCATCCGCAACTTACCGAGATTAAAAAACGACGGGAAGAAGGAGCGATTGACTTCACCAGCGCGTTCGTAAGCACCTTCCGCTTTGCCCAAATCTTGTTGCATCAAGTACACAGTGCCCAGTTCAGTCCAAACCTGATAGTCGTTGTCGTCCTCGTTTAAAATTTGGTGCAGTAAGCCAAGTGCTTCTGAGTATTTCTTTTCGTCGATTGCAGTTTCTGCCTGTGCCAGGCGCTTTTTGTTGGTTTCAGAACGCTGATATGCATCCGCGGGCGTTGTTGTTGCCTTAGGTTTTTTCGCACTCAGATTCTCTTTCCATTCAAGCTCAATATCGTGGCGAATATCGGTCTTGAAGCTTTCGTTCAGCATTAGATGGATTCGAGCAATCTCGCTGTTTTCCACTTCGACGACAAGGTCATAATCGCCATTCGGTACGTCGTTGAAGCGATAGCGGGAGTTGTTTGCAACTGTTTGTCGTGCGATTAAACCCCCGCCTGTCGTGTAAAGTATGACATCAAAGCTCAATGGTTTCAGACCAGTGGCCCTGCTCTCGTCCACCTTGAAATCACCATAGAGGATGTGGCCGCCCCCGTTCTGAGCCACGGTTGACGATGTTGACATCGCTAGCAATAAAGCTAGCGCGAGTATGATTGGAACGCTGCGTGTGTTCATGGAGAAAGGGCCGAAACCTTGCAGTTCCGGCCCTTAATTAACTAGTTAAGGCTTAGAACGAATAACGGAAGCCAACCTGCATCACTCTTGGCGATCCCTGAATGGCCGTGAAATTCGACCAATTCGGGGGTGGAAGAGCCGTGCTCGGGTCCAGCGTTACGCCAGTGCCTGTCCGGCTAATGTCCATCTTTCCGAAGTGCTGAGTGTTCGTCACATTAAAAGCCTCCCAACGGATCTGCAACTTATGATTCTCACCCCATGGAAGACCAAATGACTTGCTCAGCCCAAGATCCAGACTGACATAGCCGGGTAATCTGAAAGCGTTGCGATCACCTGACTCACCAGGAAATGCATTTCTAAAGCTCTGATAAGCTCCAGTTGGATCGCAGCCAAATAGTTTCGGTGCATCAGCGCCACCACGGTCGGGGCAAGCTTGCAATGGGCGAGTACGAACCACAGCGCTTTGCACGTTCCAATTCGTAGCCCAGCGAGCGTCGTCGAAGAAATTCGGCGCTGGCAGACCGGAATTCCACCGATAGATACCGGCGAGCTGCCAGCCACCCACGAATCCATTTACCCACTTGTTGGCATCACTGAAAAACGTGCGACCACGTCCGATCGGTATCTCCCAAATAGCATTCACGTTGATCACGTGACGCACGTCAAAGTCGGAATTGGAATACCAGTCTTTTTGGCGGAGAGCATTCAAGATGAATCCGTTGCCGTAAGTGACCCCAGGAAGACCACTCGTCGCCAAACCCGAAGCATCATCCATGGAATGCGACAACGTGTAGTTGAAATCGAACGTCAACTTGTCTCCCAAACGTTCGCGTACCGAGATGGTACCGGCGTTATAGGCCGAGTTGCCGATGCTGCTAAACGCCGCGAGAGCCCCATACTGAGGATTAAAGAACAAGTGGCCACTGATTGCAGTGTCAATGACGTCCTGAGTATCGGTCCAGTCGTTACCATAAAACCCCTGCGCAACCGCGTACACTGCCTGGGTTTGATTTAAACTCTCGTCGATGCAAAACGATTCCGGATCGCTACAGCCGGGATTTCCAAAATAAAGATCGTTGGCCAAAGCGGCGAAGTTCGCCGGAAGGAAGTGCGCAAACCACGGGATCTGCGAAACGGAAGAGATCGAAGCACCGTGCGCGCGCAAGTTTTCAAGTTGGCCCGCCGCTGTGTACCAATCCATTCCCGATTGCGTATCCACGAGGTTGTTGAGCGCCATGATGTCTCGTTGCGCGAGCAGCTTACGGCCCAACCTGCCGATATAAGACGCCTGCAACACGAGGCCCTTAGGCAATTGGCGTTCGAACGTGGCATTCCAACTGTAGTTTATTGGCGCTACCAGCGCTTCATCCAAAGTCGATTCGATGCGGCGAGAATCGTTTGCTGGTTTCTGCTGCGGGAATGTCAGCGTGCCGGGAAGAGTTATCTGCGGCAAGCTGCGCACATCCTGTCCAAAACCAGTAAACAACGGAGCCGGACGAGTCGAGACGTTAAAGGTGTTTGCTGAGATCGTAGTCTGAGAACTAAATCCGAGCTGATTGTTCAAATCGAAGTTAACTGCTAACTGGTTACCGTAGTAATCGTTGGTGATACCAAAGCCGCCACGAATGACGGATTGATGATTCGCACCAAACAACTTCGACAGCACTCCGCTCTTAAATCCAGGAGACCAGGCGATGGCTACACGAGGTTGGAAATTATTCTTGTCCCATCGATACAGAGGCGATCTGTTGTTTGCTGGTCCAGAGAGGTCCACTGTAATTGGATCAAAGAACGGAACGCCCTGCGCCGCGCTTGCCACGCGACGATTGAAATAATCGGTAAGTGGGATGTTCGGCTTGACCTCGAACCCGTTCACTTCATAGACGGGCCGGCTCAGGCTATAACGCACGCCATACGTTAACGTCAGATTTGGCGACATCTTCCAGGTGTCTTGTATATAGCCATCGTACTCTTGAGTTGCAAAAGTCCTGTCGGTAGGTGTCCCTAAATCCTGTAATGCTCCCGAATGGTCGAAGGTAAACCTTGCGGTGTACTGCGAGAATCGCCCGATGAGCGCGGTCACCGCATTTTGCACAGTTGATTCGAAGCCGTCGGCGATGGGAGAAAAATCGCTGACCGTATCCGAGAGAATCGTTCCTGCGCCCCCCGCATAGAACGATGGATTCGTGACAGCACTATCAAAGGCATTAGCGAGGCTCACCCGGTTGTTTCTAATCAACCGAACGTTTCCTCCGAATTGGAAAGAGTGACTGCCGTGAACCCAGGATAGATCGTCCGTGAAGTTGTGCACCGGAGTCACCCGGCTAAACGTTCTGTTGAAAAGCAAGGGAGAAAAGACAAAGCGGAACGTTATGGCGTTCGCGGCCGAATCGCCTCCCTGGGTGAATGCCTCACGAGTTAGACCATAGCGAAAGTTATTGACCAGACTGTTGTTGATGGTCCAGGTATGGCCCACTACCAGGCCCAACGGGTGTGACCAGATGTTGGGTGCAGGCGTATCCGGAAACTGTGGCGCCAATCCGATGAGATCGTGGATAGCGTTGCCACGGACAAAAAGTGTTTGCCGGCTGGTCAGATTGAAATCAAAACGAGCACTATGCGAATTCAACTTAACCGGTGTCGGAGCATTGAATCGGAACCCTGCCGTGTTTAGTCGAGTATCTACCGTACTGTCACCCTGCGTGAAATCATTTGCGGGGTATTTCGCGGCGGCTTGGGCCAAAGCCGAAATTGCCAACGGATTCATGCCAACCGCTGGAAAAATCGAGTTCAGTTCTGCCGTATTCAACGTCGTGATACCGCCTGAGGGATTAACATAGCGAAGCTCGCCGCGTCCGAGACTTGCAAGTGGGACAACTCTTACAACACTCTGCTCGGCCGCATCTCGACGGCCTTCGTAACTATAGAAAAAGAAAGCGCGATCCTTAATGATTCGTCCACCAAACGCACCACCAAAGGTGTTGCGAATTAGTTTGGGCCGAGGGTTCCTTTCGTCGCCAACCTGTTTCAGTCCTAAGATTACATCCGCGTCATCGGCGGTAAAACGACCGGTCCGGTTGTTAAAAAAATCGTTGGCGGTAAATATCGTGTTGCGGTGAGCTTCAAACAGCGCACCGTGCCATTCATTCGAGCCAGACTTTGTAACCAGCGAAATTTGCGCACCCGAGGATCTCCCCTGGCTCGCGTTAGCATTCGCCGTAGTGACTCGAAATTCCTCAATCGCTTCCGAGTTCAACCGAATGACAGTGGTGGCGTCAGGCGACAACGTGGTTCCGTTGACAAAAACCAGATCCGATTCCGTTGCGTCGCTGCTCGCTGTACCTGTGGCAGGACCAATCTGATTGGTCTGCGCGTCGTTAATATCAACGCCATCGAGAGTGACATTGGATTGATCGCTGCGTGCACCGGAGACGTAACCTTCGCGAGTAACACCGGGTTGCAAGGTTAAGAGTGCGGCCACATTTTTTGCCTCGAGTGGCAGCTGCGTGATCTGCTTATTTACAAAGTTATTGCCCAGCGTTGCATCTTCGCGGTTAACCAGCACTTCCGCGCCGGCACTCGAGACCGTTACAGATTCGGCAACGTTGCCTATTTCAAGTTTGACGTCGGCAGTTGTCGCCTTGGCAACAAGAGCATGAACATCATTCATGACTGCCTTCTTGAATCCTTTGGCCTCAACTTCGAGGCGATAGTCGCCGACTTGCACAAAATCAAACGAGTATGCACCCGTATCATTGGTTGTGGTTGTGCGCGATAAGTTCGTGCCCAAATTGGTTAGCGTCACGGATGCTCCCGGTACGACGTTATCCTGTGGATCCCTTACGACACCGCGTACAGTCGTGCCTTGTTGGGCCATCCCAACAGTCGACGAGAGCGCGAGAAGGAGAAGTGCGCTAAGGATATAGACGGAACAGTTTCCCAGAAGGTTCTTTCGTTTCATGACAGTCCTCCGAAGAAATATGTCTGGTAATAGCCGTAGCCGGTCGGTCGTTACGATTCGTAGACTGGCAGAGATCGACTCGGATGCGACTTGGTCTGAGCCGAACACATCAAATTTGGCAGGCGTTTAAAGCTAGTGGTACTCGAAATCGTCGGGTATGTTCGATTCAGATCCGCGATAACGACTGACTCTAGCAGTTACTATTCCGCAGACAGGAGTTCATCGCGGGAACGAAAAACTTGTGTGCTTTTACTGGTTTCAGTTTTGGTCTGGTCTAAACGTGAAAAGGTAAATCCTAAATTCTGAATCGACGGCTCCAAAAACCTAAATACTGCAAGAATTTTGCCGGGTTTATCGGTTTTTCGTAGGCGCCCAAATCTCGCCGATTCCATGAGCACAATTTGGCTACTCAACTCTTAACTTCGGGCAATCTGCGCTTCATCCCGCCCACCGCCTGTAAACCTGTGACCTTACCTTGTGAAGTCAGTGTGCGGATACAAAGTCAGGAGTTCAAACTCAGCCGTGGCCGCATCGAGCAGGTGGGCAAATGGTGATCCCATCCGGATAAGTTTGCCTTAGTGGTAAGTTTGCGAAACTCAAGGGATAGTTGATTGACCACAATCTTCAAGGGCAAAAATATCGTACCTCCAGTCCAGTTGATTGAAAGATTGCTAAAAGATCTTTGGTGCACGGCAAATGCTTATACGAGTTCTGGAGGAATGAACATGCGAAATGTCTTCGAAGCAGTAACCAGACTTACCTCAGGCTAATTAGTTCCTCGCTTACATCTTTCTCAGCGCTGTGACGATGGCAACGATCTTGGGAAGGCATTAGTGAACCTAACGGGGCCGTCACTGATTCAGTACAAAACGTGTCGGGTTGTGAACTGTCTATGATCTTGGCAGTCCACGCTGGTCTAACCTCTAACTCTCATACAGAAAGGAATTGAAACTGATGAAGAAACGCATTCCCAAGGCCGCTAGCAGGTACCTAATCCTTTTCGCATTAGCAGTCGCCTTCAGTGTCGTCGTTGCACATGCAAGCGATGAAACGTACTTCAACGCGCTTTTTGCCTGTGACAGCAATTACTTCTCAGCCTTAGATGACTGTCGTGCTACCCCAGGCTTCCCGAATAATCCCGATGAGCCACAGTGCCGCTACAACGCTGGAGATGCCTATGTGAGCTGTCTGAGCGGGATCGGTACTCCTTCCTACGAATTGGACTTTTGCGCCAATGCCAGGGCCGCGCGTGACAACTGCGTCAACACGTACCTGCTAGACAACGATTGGGACACCTACTACTCCTGTTGGAATGCCAGCGGGGTTAGCCAGTGTGAGTAAAGGGTTGGCGATAAGAAAGCGAACTCCAGCCCGCTGCCTCCTTTGTGAGCCAGCGGGCTCATCGCGCTGCCACAAGTGCACTACTCTTCTGCAACCCAAGCACCTGCTAGCGTCGAAGCGCCGTTGCTTGACTCGACACAAAACGCTAGGCTAGTCTGCATCAGTTATTTACCAGCACTCACCTGATTCATCTGGGGCCGTAGCTCAGCTGGGAGAGCGCATGACTGGCAGTCATGAGGTCAGGGGTTCGATCCCCCTCGGCTCCACCAATAAAATCAACAACTTGAGCGCCACGGAGAATAGCCCACGCCCGTTTTGTGTGCCGTGTGTGTGCGGTGCTTGAACCTTAGGTCCTGCGCTGCCTCACCACACCTATGAATCGGACCAAGCGCTTGCGAGCTTTCGAATACTTGCGCCCCCGAAAAATTTGTCCTGTCAGACAGAGGTTTTGTGATATATAAGCCATTCTCTAACTCGCGCCTTACCTCTAATGCCCTTGTACTGCAAAAAAAGAACAGCCTTTAGAGCTTTTGTGCTCGCGGTTTGCGCGGCCATCGTTGGTCCTAGCGTAGCGTTGTTCGCGCGTGAAAACGATTACGTTTTGGATATTTGGGTGTATGTCACGTCCGGCATTGTCCTCTTGCTTATTAGTACAGTAGTTCTATATCAATTTGTCGACCCCTTAAATCGAGTGTTAATCCACCTCTTTGGCCGACGACAATTAACCGCGGAGCGGCGGAAAGTCGCTTTGGAAATCGTGAGCGCTCTGTTCGAACGCCGACAATGGGATCTACCTGAGAACGACGACGATTTGATGGTAAGGGAGGCCGCGCTCAATTTCGCTAAATTCTTTAGGAGTAAAGCACATAATGGTTTTCAAAAGGCCGTCGCCCGAGCCGATGGATGCGAGTATCGAAAGGAAGTTGCATGATGCGGACGCCGCGCTGCTCCACATCAACGACGCGGCAACAAGAGGCAGACAGAGAAGTAGCCAGTATTTTCTGTTTCGAAGGGTCGAGGGTCGAGTGATTTCATTTTAGTGTCCTTCCATTCTGAAGATCGAGTTAGGCGCGAGACGGCATTGCCGGCTGCGTAAAGATGGATAGCTGTAATCCTGATTCCCGGGATCGTGGGTATTCATGCGCGCCGAAGTGGCGCAATTGG
>DATDFT010000186.1:0-10578 GCA_036522475.1 Pyrinomonadaceae bacterium
ACTCAGCGAAACGTCCGAGTTCAACTGCACCGCGTAACGTCGCTTCTCGCCCACCTTCAACACGTCGGCCGCGGGTAACAGACTGAGTCGGGCCACACGCACACCAGCAGGAGCCGCTTTCATTTCGAGAGAAGTCTCGGATGGTTTCGGTAGCGACGTCAGCACCACATTTTGATTTCCCGCGCTGCCGGGGTTAACGGTCGCCACATTCGCCGCTGCCTGATCGCTAATCAGCGACTTCGGCGCGGGCACAAACGCTGGCAACTCCTCTGTTACAGCGGGCGTTACAGCCGGCTTGTTGTTCTCGGCAGTTGCTGTTGCTGTCGTCTTCGCTTGCGGCGTTGCCGGAACTGGCTGGAACGCATACGTGCCGGCTGGTGGCGGTAGATTCGCCGGCGTGGTGTTTTGTGCTGCCGTTTCACCCGGCTTCACGAGTGGCGCATCCGGCAGTTGCAAACTGACGTTTCTCGGCAACACACGCGCAGCGGCAATCTGATCTTCACGATCCGCGTCGCGAATCATTTCCGCGAGTGAACCGGTGGTTGGCGATTGCAACGTGCCGCTGGGCCGCATCTCTTCGTCGCGCGGCGTCACGGCTGGGGCACGCAACACGCGAGGCGTGACGGAGATCACGATATCGATCGTACGATTGTCGCGAGTCGGCGAAGTGAATAAACGCCCGATGAATGGCAGGCCGCCGAGAACCGGAAGACCTTGCCGCCCGTTAGTCGCAACGTCCTGCGAGACACTCGCGAGCATCATCGTCCGGTTGTTTTGCACGCGAGCGGTACCGGTGATGGTGCGCTCGGTGAAGGTCGGCGTTAAAGTGCTGGCGCCCAGAACATCTTTCGACTCGATGTTCATCTTCACCTGCACGTCGAGATTCGGAAACACTTGCGGCGTGAACTTCAACGTCAGACCGGTCGGTTCATAGTTGATGACCGGGAAACCGCCACTCGGGAAGAAATTTCCCTGGCCGTTGGTTGGCGTGCCGGTTTGCACACCAAACGGATAAGCCTGTGCGGTCTGCACCGGCACGCGTTGACCGATGCGAGCGGTCGACTCTTCACCGTTGAAAGCGTGTACCTGAGTCGACGCGATCAGCTTCGTGTTGTTCCTGCTTTGAAATGCGGTCAGCAATGACGGCGGAATCACAAGCGCGCCGGCGAGCGCGGTAGGCACTCCGCCCACGAGTCCGCCGAGGTTTACACCGCGATTACCGTTATTGATTACACCGTTATCAGTGAGCAACGAGAAACCAGGCGAGCCGCCGATGCTAAATACGCCGTTGCTGCCCGGCGTTCCGATCTGATTACCTAACTGCATTAGATCGCTCTTTGATACTTCGTAGATGTTGACGTCCATCACGACTTCAGCGCGATCCTTGTCGATGCTTTGCAGCAGGTCGCCGATAAGACGAACGTTCTCCGCCGTATCGCGCACTGTCAAACTGTTGGTCGCATCATCGGGCACGACGATCGTTTGCGGACGGCCAACTGACGGCGGAATCGCTTGTTGGACCAGGGTGCGCGCGTCAGCCGGTTTCATGTTCGAAAGGAAGAACGTGCGCAGCACGAGTTGTTGATACTGCGGGCGACGCGCCTGATCGGCAACGAGGATCGTTCTGCGGCTGAGCTTCTGGAAAAAGAGTCCTTCCTGGAGGAACAGATAATCGAGCGCCTGAGCGGTAGTGACGTCTCTCAAACTGATGTCGACGGGACGTGATTGCGCGAATGATTGACGATCGAAGATGACGTTGAGATTCAACTGTTCGGCGAGCGTGCGAATCAGTTGCTTGAGATCGCCTTTAACGTCAACTACGCGAAGCTGTTGTTGCGGAGGAGCCGCGAGATCCTGAGCCTGCGCGCTGGCCGGCGTAAGCGTGGCTCCGCCCTCTGACGTGTCACCGGTCTTGCTCGGAGCGCGGCCATCCTTCACCGCTTGCATCCGCAGCATGCGTTCCATCTCCGACACGGCAAGCTCGTTCACCGGGTCGTAACCGTAGGCCTGGCGAAAGGCATTGTAGGCACCAACGTAATCGCCTCGCTCCGACAGCGATCTGCCTTGCTGCATGTAGGTCTGCGAGGCGTTGAAACTCGCACGGCGAAAGTGGAGTTGGTACTCCATATTCGACGGGTCGGCAGCCACGGCGAGAGTGTATTCCTGGGCTGCTTTGTCCCACTGCTGCTTCCGCTCATAATCCGTGCCGCGCTTGAAGTTCTTGTCGCCCTTCTTGGCGAAGGCGGTGATGGGCAAGGACAGCAGGCTCAGGGCTAGAAGCAAAGAAATTAAGGCGCGAGTTCGTGTGTTGTTTTTCATGACTTCTACTCGGTTCGGGAGGTGGAAAGTTTAGCGGCCTAATAATGCCGCCGCGACGCTCATTATGCAAGATCAGAACAGCCAATTCGCTTACACGCAAATATCAATTTTCAGTTCCGGTTAATCGGGGAATGCTATAGGTCTTATAAGACCCATCCCAGGGGCTACATGTCTGCGCTGAGTTCGTCAACAAAGGTTACGCGGTTGATTTCGTGCAAGGTCGAAACGCCGCTGAAGACCTTGTGCAAGGCCGATTCTCGCAAGCTTTTTAACCCTTCGGCCTCCGCCGCGCGCCGCACTTCTGAACCGGGCCGGCGCTCGACGATCATTTCCCGGATATTATCCGACAAATCCAGCAATTCGTGAATAGCTGTGCGGCCCCGGTAGCCGGTGTGGTTACAGGCATCGCAACCCACATTCATATAAAAAGCCTTATCACGGTAGATTTCCGGGCGGAGACCCGATTCGGACAGCTCCGTATCGTTCGGGTGATACTGTCGCTTGCAGTAAGCGCACAGCATTCGAATCAGGCGCTGGGCCAACACGCAATTGAGCGACGAGACAAAGTTGTAAGGCTCGACGCCCATGTTCAGGAAACGTCCGATCACGTCGATCACGTTGTTGGCGTGAACGGTAGTAAACACGAGGTGACCGGTGAGCGCGGACTGAATCGCGATCTGCGCGGTTTCCGTGTCGCGAATCTCACCGACCATGATCTTGTCCGGGTCGTGACGCAGGATTGAACGAAGACCACGATCGAACGTGAGTCCCTTCTTTTCGTTCACGGGAATCTGCGTGATGCCGTGCAACTGGTACTCAACCGGATCCTCGATCGTGACGATCTTGTCTTCTTCGTTTCTGATCTCATTCAACGCCGCGTAAAGCGTAGTCGTCTTGCCTGAGCCGGTTGGACCAGTCACGAGGACCATGCCGTAAGGCTCTGCGATGTAACGACGAAACTTGCGCAGATCCTCTTCCGCAAAACCGACGACGTTCAGATTAAGGTTTCGAAACTCTTCGTTGATCTGTTCTTTATCGAGAATACGAATCACCGCGTCTTCGCCGTGAATCGTCGGCATGATCGAAACGCGGAAGTCAACGTTGCGTCCTTTATAACGAACTCGGAAGCGACCGTCCTGCGGCACGCGACGCTCGGCGATATCGAGCTCAGACATGACCTTGATACGCGAGATCAACGTCTGGTGATAAGCAAGATCGATTGGATCGACTTTCGCGTAAAGCGCGCCATCGATTCGATACTTGACCTGCACTTCAGTGTCGCGAGTCTCGATGTGAATATCGGACGCACGCGACTCCATCGCGTTATAGATGATCGTATCGACCAGCTTGATGATGGGCGACATCTCGGCGTCGGTCGCGAGACGATCGAGATCGAGCACTTCCTCGCCGTGCTCAGTCTCTTTCACGAGTGAGATACGAAAACCTGACGCCGCTTCCTGCAACACACGCTGCGTCGTGTCGCCTTTTCGCAAAACAACTTCGACCGCGCCTGCTGTTGCCACGTGTGGCACGATGCGCGTTCGCAGCGTGCTCGATAGCTCATCCAAGCGCTCCAGGTCGGTCGGATCAGCCATCGCGATGTGCAGACCTTTTTGATCACGCTTGAGCGGCACAAACTGGTGCCGGACCATCAAGTCGACCGGGACTTCCGCAAACAGATCGTAATCGATCGGCGATTCACGATCCGGTGGCAGCAAATCGACAAACGGCAAACGGTAACGACGCGCGAGCTCCTTCGCCGCCTTCATCTCAGGCGGTAGATGCTCGTCGCCGTTGTGACCATTCTGGCCGGACGGCGGCGCAGCCTGGATTACCGGATTCTCGTTTTCTGACATTTGCTTCATAGCGACTTCCCGACTTGCTGATTAATGATGACCGGTAACGCCTGCTCCGTTCGAGATTGACTGGATGATCGGCAGGTAAATGGCGAGGAGGATTGTCACTACAACCCCGCCCATAACGACAAGAATCGCAGGCTCCAGCGTAGTCGTCAACTGTTCCAGCCGCACTTCCGACTCAGCATCGTAAAAGACCGCCACTTCATCGAGCATCTCGCGCAAGCTGCCCGATCGTTCGCCGATGCCGATCATGTCGATGGCCAGCGCCGGCATCCAGCCCGCCGTTTCCAAACTCTCCGTAAACGATCGCCCTTCGCGAATCATCGGCAGAATCGACGAGCTGCGCCGTTGGAGCTCGAGATTCGTGATGGATTCCGACGCGATTTCCCAGGACTCAACGAGGGTAATACCGCCCGCGAGCAATGTAGCCAGTGAACGAGTCGCCTGGGCTACAGACAGTTGCACCGCCAGGCTACCGGCTAACGGAACCTTTAGAATCAGTTTACTGATCTGGAGTTTGCCGCCAGGTGTACGTGACCAGAGAAATAAAACTATCGAACCGCCGATCACGATTGGACCAAACCACAGGATGTTTGACGACATCCAGCGCGAGATTCCGACCACGATCTGAGTCACGGTCGGCAGTTCATTGCCGAATCCGGAAAACAGCTCCGACATGCGCGGCACAACATAGATCGTCAGGAACGTGACCATACACGCGGAAGCAAAGAGCAGGAACGTCGGATACGCGAGCGCGCCGCGAATCTTTCGTCGCAGGGCGACGTTGCGTCTCATGTAAGTCACGTATCTACTCAGGACATCATCGAGCGCGCCGGATCGTTCGCCGGCGAGTATCGAAGCGGTGTAGATGCGCGGGAATATGCCGCCCTGCGAGGCAAACGCTTGCGAAAGCGCAGCGCCGCCACGAATCTGGTCTTCGACGTCGCCCAGCACGGCTCGCAGGCGCGAGGAGGCGGCGCGTTTGCGCAGCATCGTGATGGCCTGAAGAATTGGAATACCGGCGCGGACGAGTGCCGCCAATTGTTGGTTGAAAATCAGGAAGTCGTTGGCCTTTACCCTGGGGTGCGCACCGCCGCGGCCGAAGCGAGTCAGGGCGGCGACGCCGGAAGTACGTGGCGGGGTAACGTTAAAAACACGAAAACCTTCGCGTTCGAGTCGCGCACGTGCTTCGTGAATGCCCGAGGCCTCGACGGTGCGCGTCACGACCTCGCCCGCAGGTGTTCCCAATCTACAAATAAACTCAGCCATACTTTGGATTTACCCGATCTGAGAATGACCGGGGGAGTATATCTCACGCGTGGCGCAAGCAGAAGTTTCGGATAAGTATCTCACGCATAATAGGTCCTACAGGACTCACGGGTCCTATTTGATGCCTATTCACGCGTTAGCCTCTTTGAGATCTGTGTGCGATTATCCCACTTATAGAGAAACAGCATTATTTAAGGAGATCGAACTGTGAGTGCACCGATGAACCAACCTGTCAATCAACAACCTGTTCCCGAGCAAATACTCCAGATAATTACTAATTTCTGGAGCTCTCGGGCCGTTTACGTCTTTTCCAAGCTGGGCATTCCCGACCTGCTGAAATCAGGACCTAAAACCGTGGAGGAGCTCGCGTCGGCCACGAAAATGCACGCTCCTTCGCTTTATCGCGTACTTCGCGCGCTTGCGAGTATCGGATTTGTGAGCGCCACCGCTGACGGGCGTTTCGCCCAAACGCCAGTGTCCGAAATCCTCGTAACTGACGCGCCCGGCTCCTTGCGCTGGTTCACCATTTCGGAATTGGGCCAGGAACACTATCCCGCCTGGGGCAACTTGATGCACAGCATCAGGACCGGCGAGATCGCGTTCGACAACTTCTTCGGCGCGGATGTCTGGAAGTACTTCGAACAGAACCCTGAAGACGCCGCCGTTTTCAACAACTCCATGAGCAGCGCGACTGCAGCCACTAACGAAGAGATCCTTGCGCTTTACGATTTTTCATCGTTCGGAACCGTTGTCGACGTTGGCGGCGGTCACGGCGGGCTTATCACTTCGCTTCTGAAGGCGAATCCAAAATTAAAAGGAATTCTTTTAGACGCCCCGCAAGTTATCGAAGGTGCGCGCCCGAAAATCGAGGAGGCTGGACTGTCGCATCGCTGCGAAACAGTCGGCGGCGACTTCTTCAAGGCAGTGCCCGCAGGCGGCGACGTTTACGTCATGAAGTGGATCATCCACGACTGGGATGACGAGCGAGCCGTCACGATCCTGAAGAATTGCCGCAACCAGATGTCGCGCAACGGAAAAATCATTATCGTCGACTGCGTCGTGCCGGAGAACAACGAGCCCGATTTTTCGAAGTTCTTCGATCTGAACATGATGGTGATGACGGGTGGCAAGGAGCGCACTGAGAAGGAATTTGCGCAGCTCCTCGGCGCCGCCGGCTTCAAACTCCTGCGCGTCATTCCCACGAAGATGCCGACCAGCATCGTCGAAGCAGAGCCAGTCTAACCAGTCTTCTCTGCGGCCCTCTGCGTACCTCAGCGTTCTCTGCGTCAAAGAAGTATTTCAACGCAGAGGATGCAGAGATTTACGCAGAGGGCGGCAGGAGCAGCTTGATCTTGCGCCGAGCAATACCACTGTCCTAGAATGGCCGTGCCAACACGAGCATTTAACTGAAACGCGCGCGGCCGTCTCCCCGTGAACATTTCATGCTCCGGTTTGAAAGTCGGGCATCACTCGTTCCCAAACGAGCATCTGTGTTGACAGTTCCCTTTCGAGCCCTGACCGGTACTTTAAAAATTGAATCACCGAACTGTTGCCCGGGGGTGACATGCATTTACCTATTCGTTACGCCACCAAAATTGGGGCCGCGTCCATCTCGCTGCTAGCTGTTACAGTGTTCTTTTCGCTGGCAGCGCAGAGCCAGAGCCAGGATCCGCCCCAGGAGAAACCTGCCGCGCCAGCCGCCACGCAGACTCCTTCACCCGCGCCTAAGAAACTGGGCACTGAACTCGATGACCACTCGTTAATCACCAACACTGACCTGATCACGCTGACTGTAACCGTCACCGACACCTACGGCCGTTACGTATCAGGACTCAGCAAAGGCGCATTCGCCGTCTTCGATAACAAGCAGCCACAGGAGATCACATTCTTCAGCGACGACGATTCGCCAGTTTCGGTAGGAGTGATTTTTGACGTTTCCGGTTCGATGAGCGGCGACAAGGTCAAACGAGCCCGCGACGCGCTGAGCAAGTTCATTCAGACCAGTCACGATTCCGACGAGTATTTCCTGATCGCGTTCAACTCGAGAGCCCAGTTGCTCCTCGACCGCACCCGCGACGGCGATTCAGTGCTTAACAAACTAACGTTCATCGATACGAAAAGTCAGACCGCACTGTATGACGCCTGCTATCTCGGAGTGGAGAAGGTGCAACGCGGCACGCATCCGAAACGAGCGCTACTGCTCATCAGCGACGGCCAGGACAACGATTCCCGCTACACGTTCAACGAACTTCGGAAGCTGTTGAAAGAGTCGGACGTGACGCTCTACGCAATCGGCATTCTGAGCGGTAGTGACGCGGGCAGCTCGCTGGGCATGGAAGGCCAGGGGATTCTGGATGAGCTTTCGGGAGTTTCCGGCGGCAAGGCATTCTTCCCCCGCTCGGCGGCCGAAATGGACGACATTTTTGAGCAGATCGCGCTGGAGTTGCGGCATCAATACTCCATCGGCTACAAACCCGACACTTTCGTTAACGATGGCAAGTGGCACCGCGTGAAGGTTAAAGTGACCCCACCGCGCGGCCTGCCGCGTTTGTTCGTGCGCTCCAAGGAAGGCTATTACGCCACTGCCGGAGCTCGTTGAAGTTTCAAAAACAGGCTTTCGGCAACGCGAGCTCGGCTCTGCGGCATCTTTTTGACGTGTGCGTCCAGTGGTTGCCAGTCAATAACCCGGCAGTCACGCTGTTGCCCCAGCCTTGCGCGTTGTGGTTTAGGCTGACAGGATTACATGATTAACATGAGCGAAAAAGAAATGTTAATCATTTAATCCTGTCTATTAGTGTTGGGTTCGAGAGGAGTTTGGAGCGTTGTTTAGCGAGCGGAATGTGAGAAGAACCGGAGTATTTGCGGTTTGTGCGTTACTGATCTCGACGTTTGTGATTGGCAGTTTCGCTCAGGATCGACCCCGCAGCACCCAGACGCCAAAACCAACCCCGACTCCAGCAGCAACTACTCCGGCTCAACCGGCGCCAACCGCGACTCCGACTCCGCGACCCGCAGGCGTCGATCGCATCGCGCCGACTCTGGGTGAACCGCCACCGCCGCCACGTCTCAAGCCAACTCCGACTCCAACGCCACCTGAGACACTCGATCCCGACAGCGTCATTCGTATCAATGCGGAACTGGTCCAACTTCACGTACGCGTGATCGATCGCAACAACAAGCCGATCAACAACGTGCCGCAAGGTGATTTTCATATTTTCGAAGATGGCGTGCCGCAGACGATCGAAACTTTCACGCGCGAAGAAGTGCCGATCAGCTACGGACTCGCGGTTGATACTTCTGGTTCACTGCGCTCACAGTTGCAGAGCGTGATCGATGCCGGTAAGACGATCATCAACAGCAACAAATCAGGAGACGAGACTTTTCTGGTTCGTTTCATCAGCAGCGACAAGATCGAGACGGTGCAGGACTTCACCGATAACAAAGAACTGTTGATGGATGGTCTCGACAGTTTCTACGTTGAAGGTGGTCAGACGGCGATTATCGATGCGGTATATCTCTCCGCCGAACACGTTTCCGAGTACAAAAAAGGTGATGACAGCGACCGGCGCCGGCGCGCGCTCATCGTCATTACTGACGGCGAAGACCGTAATAGCTTTTACAAGCAGGAACAACTCTTCTCGCGTTTGCGTGAGGAAGACGTTCAGATCTTCGTGATCGGCTTCATCAATGAGCTCGATAAAGATTCGGGATTTATTCGCAAGAGTCCGCGTGAGAAGGCAGTCAATTTGATCAACCGACTGGCGAGTGAAACCGGCGGACGAGCTTTCTTTCCTGAGTCAATCTCCGAGCTACCTCAGATCGCAAACGAGATCATCCGTGATCTGCGTACGCAGTACGTGATCTCATACAACCCTACTAATAAAGCGCAGGATGGCAGTTTCCGCGCGATCAAAGTCACGGTGGACCAACCCTCCGGTGGCGACAAGCGAATCGCGCTCACTCGCACCGGACGCCTCGCGCGCAAAGAAAGCGCGACCGCACCGAGACCACCGGACGTGAGGATGCCCGGCGCCACCACACCAAACAAGAAGCCACCCAAATAAGGGACAAGTCACGTTTTTGGACTTCCATTCCCCTCGGACTCTTTTTCTTTTGTGCCTTTTTGTGGCTTCCTCTTGTACTTCGTTCCGTGTCTCGTGGCGGCCTCTTCAATCGAGTGCGTGGTGGTGAGAACATCGTCTGTTCTCGCCAACTCGATCAGTCGCTTATAATAATTCCGCAACGCATCAATCTCGGGTTCGGTTAAATCCTCGACATCAATCAAACGATTGCTCGCGCCCTCGAGCGCGGCAACGATCTCATTGAGCTTCAGATGGATTGCGAGCGCATCTTTGTTCTGCGCGCGCTGAATGAGGAACACCATCAGGAAAGTGATGATAGTGGTCCCGGTATTGATGACGAGCTGCCATGTATCGGAGTAATGAAAAACCGGTCCGCTAATAAGCCAGACGACGATCACTAATACGGCGAGTACAAATGCGACTGATGTTCCGGTAGCTCTGGTGGCCTGGTGAGAAAATTTTTCCAGGAATACACTGATCTTGTTTCTCTTGTTCCGCGGCATCGCTAATCTCCAGACACTAAAACAAATCTCTGGGGGCTAACTTCGAAGGGAACAATCGACGATCAGTGTTTGGCTTTGACTGAGCCACTGATCTTTTTGCGCGTAGTTTCGCCTGTATTCAAAACGGGGATACCGAGATCGACATCGGAATGGGGTTGAGGGATCACGTGCGTAGCAACCACTTCGCCGACGCGCTTGCCTGCCGCTGCGCCTGCATCGACCGCACTTCGAACGGCGGCAACGTCGCCACGCACGATCGCAGTCACGAGCCCGGCGTCGATCTTTTCCCAACCGACGAGGCGAACGTTCGCGGCTTTCACCATCGCGTCAGCAGCTTCGATCATCGCCACCAGCCCACGACATTCAACCATTCCGAGTGCTTCAGGCATGCGATCCTCCGTGGACAAGAATAGTAACAAAATTAGGCCACAAAAAGGCACAAAAGTAACAAGTAGAAAGGCAATCTGAAGTTTTTCTTTTTGAGACTTATGTGCCTTTTTGTGGCTGGTCCAGCTTTAGTTTCGCAATGAATGGATCGGCGCAGGG
>DATDFT010000187.1:0-18177 GCA_036522475.1 Pyrinomonadaceae bacterium
AGATTACCGGCTGTGTCGTAACGGATGTCGAGGTTGTGTTTGCGCAACAGGCTCTCGATAAATTTTGCGCGTTCCTGTTCATGTTTTGAGGGCGCGTTGATTTCGGTGATTGCGATCCATTCGCGCAGGATCTCGTCGCGACTTTTGTCGATGTGATCGAAAGCGGACTGGACACGCGCGTCCGTTTGCATAGCCTTTACGTAATCCGTGGGAGAGTCTGATTGCGAGAAGGCAATGGGAGACAGGATTAAGAAGATTGACAGGATGAACAGGATGAAGCGCATGGAATTCCCCAGCGGATGGAATAGAAGACCGTTCGCATTCTAATATGGTCCGTATGCAGATTTCGACCGCGCTCGAGAGAGCTGTTATTGGCTGCCTCTTTCTTATCGCCTTATTTGCACCTCATTCGATTGCGGTGACGCAGACTGCGTGGTTGTTGGGAATGGTGTTCTGGCTCGCGCGCTGCGCGGTCGATCCACGTCCGGTGCTGTTTCGCTCCCCAGTCGATTACGCGATGCTCGGGTTCTTCGTGCTGAGCGGGATATCGGCGCTGTTCTCTTATGCGCCTTTCGTGTCGATCGGAAAGATGCGCGCGGCGAGTTTGTTCACGATCGTTTACCTGGTGGCCCAGAACGTGCTCTCGTTGCGGTTGGTCCGATTGCTGGCGCTGACGTTGATCGGATCGTGCATGATCAACGTCTTTCTTACTGCGGGACAACTGGCGGTCGGGAAAGGCGTGAAGGTGCAAGGCGTCGCGTCTGCCAGTCCTTTAGCGAAGGCAGTCTTTCGCACGAGGACCGTGAACACACCAACACCCATCGTAAACGGCGACACGATCTGGGAGGTTGACTCAAAGCGCGTAGACAGCCCCGAAGAACTGGCGGCGGCGCTTGCGGCTGGGCCATCACCGGCGAAAGTCAAAATCTATCGCGTTGAATGGACGCCTGAGCTCGAAGTGCCGCGAGCACAGTTGCTACCCGGATCTAACGCCCTGGAACAACTAGGCATCAGCGGCTGGTCACGCGGACGTGATTGGCGCGCGACCGGCTTCTACAATCACTGGGTCACTTACTCCGAAGCGCTGCAACTGATCGCCTCGCTCGCACTTGGGATCTTTCTCGCACTCAAGCAAAAACGGAACGTGACGAGCGTGTTGCTGCTCGTTGCAATCGCCGGCTTAATCTTTGCGCTCGGCATGACTGTTACGCGTGCTTCGTGGATTGGCTTTGCAGTCTCAGCGGTTGTGATGCTGCTGCTGACTGCTTCGCGCCGCGCGGTCCTGATCGTGGCTGCGTGTGCCTTGCCGCTCGTGCTGGCGAGCGTGGTGTTGCTACAGCAGAAACGCAGCATTCGTTTCTTCGACAAGTCAGACCAATCGACAAGCTGGCGCGAGACGGTTTGGAAAGAAGGATTCGAGCTGCTCGTTAGTAAGCCGCGACATCTCGTTTTCGGCGTGGGTATGGACTCGATCAAGAGCCACTGGCGCGAGTGGGGTTTGTTTGACAACGGTCGCCAGCCGATCGGCCACATGCATTCCAACCTCTTGCAGATCGCACTCGAACGCGGGTTGCCGGCGTTGATCGTCTGGCTGATCTTGTTAGGTGTTTATGTTCGCATGCTGTGGCGGATTCAGCGTCGCGCCGGAATTGAGGATATCGCGCGCGGCCTGAGCCTGGGCGCGCTTGGCGGCACGATCGGCTTCTTCACGAGCGGGCTGGTCCATTACAACTGGGGCGACTCGGAAGTAGTCACTCTGTTCTATTTCATCATGGGCTTGTGTTTGGTAGTTGAAAGGACCAATCAACGGGGCACGGATTCAAGTGTCCGGGTGTGACGGATGCTGGTAGCGCTCGATGTCGTCGCCGTCATATGAGCCGGTGTGAGAGCAACTCGAACACTCAACGATGTAAGTCGCTTTGATCTTCGCTTCACCACGCGAGAGGTCAGCGAAGAGAATCTCTTTTTTGTGGCAGTGTTCGCATGTAAAGCGAAGATACCACTGTCCGGGGGTAAGGGTGTGCATGCTATTCGGTCCTCGATTTCTGACTTCCTATGGGCGAGAGGAACGGGGCGCTTAGGGTGCGTGATCTTATAAGGCGAGACGGCTCGGGGCGTCAAGAGGAAATGAACAAGGACAAAATAGTCTTTACGACTTTGTACGACTTATTTTCTCTCACGAAACAAACGGATAGAAAGGTGTGTTCCGAAAGATCCAGAACGAGAGAATGACGAAGAATATTCCGTAAATGTACGACGCAGGCAAAACGTTGTGGCGCGGCACGCCGCCGCGCATCACGATCACGCTGTAACGAAGCAGCGCAAACAAAAGGAAAGGTATCGCGATGAGCAGTAGTGGATTGAGCTCGAAGGCCGCCATGAAGTGCCCGTGCAGCATCTGGTGCATGGCCCGCGTGCTGCCGCAGCCAGGACACGTGAACCCAGTTAATGCACGAAACATGCAGGGAGGAAAGAAGCCTGATTTGCCAGGCTCAAAGAGAAAAAGGTAAGCGGCACCAGCTAATAAAACTGACCAAATTGCGATGACAGTCGAGCGCCGGTACATTGCTTATCCGCGTCATCCGCGTTTATCTGCAGCTAAACTTAGAACCAGCCCTTTTTGTTCTGAATGTAAGTTCTGACAAACTCTTCGTCAGACTTAGTCAGGTAAATGATGCCTTCGATGATGCCGATGATACTCGAAGTTCCGCACGTTACAACGCCGATACACAGTTGAATAATTCCCTCGGTGGTGTAGCCGAGGATGAACTTGTGTACTCCGAATGCGCCGAGCAGAATCGCACAAATACCCGCGACGATCTTCTTGTCGGCTCCCATCGCTTTCCAATCAGTCATCGCGCCGGGATTAACAGCCTGCATCGGTTGATAGCCGGCGTTGACGGCAGTGAGCGGCGCCTGGCAAGTGTTGCAGAATTGCGCCGTCTCATCGTTGATGGCGCCGCATTTTGTACAGTATCTGGTCATCGTCGTTCTGAGTCTCCGAACCTTCTGTTAACAAACTCAACTGTCCAGGTATTTCAGCTAAGAATTGCTGAGAATACTTAGGCCAACCATTCCGGCTCCGAAAAGGAAATAGCAACCCCAAAGGACCACGCCAAGGGCGATGAAGATGATGCTGAAAAGTTTCGCCTTTTTCGATGCGTCCAGCGCTCCTGCCATATCGCCTGAAGTTACTTTGCCATTAACCTGGGCCGCGAAAATGATGCTGATAATTCCCAGCGGGAAACAGCAGAGCGCCGAAATGATCGCTGGTATCAAGTAGTTTGGCACTTTGTCGTGTGTGTCCGACGGGGGCGGGGGAGTAAATTCTTGAGCCATTCAATTTCTCCTGATTCGTTAGTATGTTTGGAAGTTCGCGATCTTCTCGAAGCCTTAGCCTACGAAATTCTGCGGCGGCGGTGGCGGAGGAGCATCAGTTCGCTTTTCAAAAATCGGGACGGCAATGAGCCCGCCAATCACGGCCAGCACCAACAGCACGAGACCGCCGAGCAAACCACTCGCAAGGAACAACAGAAAACCGGTAAAGGGAAGATGGATATTCATTCTGGCAAAAGTATCTTCCAGCTGAGCGCCACTGATGAAATAAGCGATCGGAACGCCGATGATCAGGTAGATGATGGCTCCGATCACTCCAGCAAGCCCGCCCAACGTGGCGCCATCACCCGGACCAATCTTGGTTGGCGACGACTTCATGTACAGGTAGCTCGCTAAACCACCGCCGCCAATACCCCAGATACAACAACAGTAGTTAACAAAAGGAATCGCAGAGAGTAATCCTACGATTAAGCCCCCCAACAGTGCCGGCTTGAGTTTGTTCATTGGGTTTGCACTCTTTCACACCGAAAGTGGATCTAGCACCTGTCAAATGTGGGTTTTGGAATGGCACGAAGCGCCCTGAATAACTAACAAAGAGGGCCGGGATTGTCAATGAAATTAGCCGCAGGTGTCGTGGATGAACGCAGATTTCCAAATCTGCGTTTATCGCGCGACTTCGATTCGATCACCGGCTTCGAGCTTCGGATCCTGAACCGCTCCTGACTTGATTTGTTTCAGATTGAAGAGGATGGTGACCAACTTGCCGCCGGCGCCTTCGCGTGAGATCTCAACTTTGCTTTCCTGACGGGTTGTGCCGCCTGACGCCAGAATCGCCTGGAGCAGCGTGATTCCGGGTTGAAACTGCTTCTGGCCAGGATAATTCACGCGCCCGCCGATGTAATAAAACTCCTGCGGCCGGGCGGAGACCGTGATGATGTCCCCTGACTGAACGTTCAGGTTGAGCGTGTCGGGATTGCTCAGGTCGTGAGGCGCACCGGGCGTTCCGCCGCGCATGATTACTACCCGCTCGCCGTTATTCTGTAGCTGCGACTCCGCTAAAACAACGTAAAGCGGCACCATTTCTCGTCTCAGAAAACGAGTTCCCGAATGCATAACGAGACCCGTTACTGTGACTGTATGGCTCAGATACTGGCGCACGCTGACTGAAACTTCCGCCTTTTCCTCGACAGCTCTTCGCTTCAGTTCCGCGCCGATGACGTTCTGAATCTCTTCGGGCGTGAGGCCGGCAACTGAAACACTGCCGCCTGCGACCGGCATGTCAATCACCCCGCTGTCCGTGACCGTGAACAGCGTCGACCGGTTACTGGCGGAATTCAGCAAGCGGATATCGAGGATGTCCCCGATGCCGACGCGATAAATGTCGGTCAGTGGGCGAGCCGGAGTCGACGCGCCGGTCGAATCGTTGACCGAACCCTTGATCGGCAACACGCCTGCCGTTTCCTGTGCGGTTGCTGAAACAAACGTGAAAAGCAGAAGGGAAGCGAAGATCGCGATTGTGATTAGTGTTTTCATAAGCCGGGGCTGATGCTTATAAACATCGTTTACTAGGAAAGAGGCAATGGCGGTGGTTTTCCGTTTTCTACCGCATCTGTGGCACAGTATCCGACGATGTACGAATTTGCAGTAACGCCGGCCGTCACAAATATTCGCCGCCGCGGCGTCGAGATCGCCGATGTCACTCCGAACAGCCTCGGCGCTGAAATGGACCTTGAATCGGGCGACCGGATCATCAAGGTGAATGGCCGCGTCGTCCGCGACTATCTCGACTTCCGTTTTCATACAGCCGGTGAGACCGAGCTTGTGCTCGAGGTCCGCAAGAAAAGCGGCGAGGACTGGGAAGTGGAACTCGAGCGCGGCGAAGGTGAAGATTTCGGACTCGCGTTTGAGCAAATCGTCCCGCGCCAATGCGCCAACGAATGTATCTTCTGTTTCTGCAACGGCAATCCATCTGATGCCAGGCCTTCGCTGTTTATCAAGGACGAAGACGTTCGTCTGTCTTTCCTCTACGGCAACTACACCACGCTGACGTCGATCACTGAAGACGAGATGCGACGGATCGTTGAGCAACGATTGTCGCCGCAGTACGTTTCGGTTCATGCGACGGATCTCGACGTACGCGCGTACATGCTCGGCATCGATAAAGAGCGAGCCGACATTTCGGCAAAACTCTCACGACTGCTTGTTGCGGGCATAGAAGTACACGCACAGGTGGTGCTGTGTCCCGAGATCAACGACGGCGAAGTGTTGAAGAAGACGATCATGGATCTTGCGGCTGAGTTTCCGCGCATCACGAGTGTCGCGATCGTGCCGCTTGGACTTACTCGTTACAACACCGATGCGCGTCTGACGCGAGTGACGCCCGAGTTCTGTCGCCGCGTGATCGATGAAGTCGGCGTTATTCAAAAGGAACTAAACGCGAAAATCGGAACAAACTTCGCGTTGCTGGGCGATGAGATCTATTTGCGCGCAGGACGTCGCGTTCCCGGCAGATCACACTACGGCGCGTACCCGCAGATCGAAGACGGCGTCGGCATGGTGCGATCTTTTACAAACGAGTTTGCGCGAGTCATGCGCAAGCTCGAACGGACTACCATCAATAAAAAGCACGGCACGATATTTACCGGAACACTCTTCGCGCCGGTGCTGCGAGAGATGATCGAAAAGTTGAATAGTCGTTTCGAAACGAAGCTGATCGTTGAAGCACTCGAGAATAGTTACTTCGGCGGGGATGTTTCCGTTGCCGGTCTGTTAACCGGACAGGATCTTTTGCAGGCGCGCGAACGAATCGCGGGTGAGTTTGTAGTCATACCACGACAGATGCTGAAGAGTGACGAAGCGATAATGTTGGACGGCATGCACATGACCGAAGTGTCGCGCAGGTTGGGCCGACCGGTTCACGCCCTCAATCTGAAAGAGCTGGCAAGTCTGCTGAGCAAAAACTGACCGATGCCCGAAAGCAGAAAGATTCTCGATGTCGGGTGTGGTCAGAACAAGTTTCCCGGTGCGATCGGCATCGATGCGAATCGCCTGAGTCACGCAGATGTCATTCACGATCTCGGAACGTTTCCATATCCGTTCGCCGACAACGAATTCGACGAGATCGTTTGCCGTCACGTTATCGAGCATGTTCCTGACGTGCTTGGTTTCGTCAACGAACTACATCGCATCACGAAACCCGGGGGCATCCTCAAAATACTCACGCCGCATTATTCAAATCCTGATTGGGCTACCGATCCCACGCATCGCAATCACTTCAATAGTTACTCATTCACGTGTTTTGTTCCTTCGCGCACTCCGTTTCCGTTCTACACCACGGCCGAACTCAACCCACTAAGGACGCACGTGAGCCTCGCAAATCTCTGGCGCGCATTGGGAATGGAGTTCATCGTCAATCTCGATCAGCGCTGGCCACGTCTGCGCTTCACGCGCAAGTTTTGGGAATTCTATTTGTCTTCGATCTTCCGCGGCAAAGAGCTCTACTTCGAGCTCGAGGTCAAAAAAGCCCCATAAAACACGACCAGGATACGAGAATTTGAATACAAATCCATAAAACTGTAAGCTATGCCCGCCATTGCCCAAATGAAATGAGCGCAAACTGTGGCTTTTTTTCTCGCTGCTCGTTGGCTCGTTAATTGCTTCGATCCGGGTCGCACAAAAGCTCATTTCGACAGAGCAAGCACTCCTTAGTCTACCAGTCAAAGTTATTTGGTTCGGCTTCTTCTTAGAACGAAGCGTGGGCAGGATATTTCTATGCCCAACGCACGAGCTAAAACCTTTTTGGAGGATTACGTGATGAGAAACGGTTTACAGAAGTACCTGCTCGTACTCCTGGTAATCGCACTCTCAGGGATCTCTGCGTTCGCCCAGGGCGGTTCCACTGGGTCGATCGCAGGTACGGTCGTCGATCCCAAAGGCGCTTTTGTCGCCGGTGCGACTGTAGTAGTGAAAAACACTGCTACGAACCAGGAGCTGACAACCGAAACTAGTGGTGAAGGTACCTTTAACGTTCCTTCCCTGGTAGCCGGAGTTTATACAGCAACGATCACCGCACCGGGCTTCAAGCAAGCGGTGGTGACTGACGTTAAAGTCGACGTCGGCAAGCCCTCAAGTATCAACATCGGGTTGGAGATTGGTGCCGCGAATGAAACTGTAACGATCGTCGGCGGCGGCGAATTGCTACAGACGCAGAGCGCCACGGTCGGTACCACTCTTACCGGTCGTCAAATCACTGACCTGCCAACCGCATCACGCGATGCCTTGGATCTGGTCCTGGCCATGCCCGGGACAACGACGCCGGGAAGGCCGCGAACTTCGTCCATCAATGGATTGCCGAAAGGCTCGCTCAACATCACGCTTGATGGCGTCAACGTTCAGGACAACACGCTAAAGTCGAGCGACGGGTTCTTTACCTATATTCGTCCACGTACGGACGCCATCGCTGAAGTAACGACGTCGACCGCTAATCCGGGCGCCGAAAGTTCCGGAGAAGGAGCGTTTCAGATCAAGTTCGTTACGCAGGGTGGTTCCAACGAGTATCACGGTGGCGGCTACTGGTATTATCGCACCCCCGGATTGAATGCAAACTACTGGTTCAATAACCGCGACCTGGCTGCCGATCCTGCGACAGGCAAGGCGCCCAGAACTCCGATCATTTTAAACCAACCCGGTTTCAAGATTGGTGGTCCAATCTCGATTCCAAAACTATTCAACGGAAAAGACCGAGCGTTCTTCTATGTTAACTACGAAGAGTTTCGCCTTCCTGAAAGCACTCTGCGAACCAGGAACGTTCTGACGCCGGAAGCTCAAAGCGGCGTTTACCGGTTTTTCTCTAGCAACTTCAACACGGCCAACACACCGGTTACTTGCACCGGTTCAGGAACAACGCGGCTTTGCTCGGTAAATGTATTTTCGGTAGCCTCCTCTGCTAATTTGGCTTTTGCGAACGCCGATCCGACTGTCAGTCACTTGCTGAGCGAGATTCGCAGTTCATTGCCCAGTTTCAGGGGTTCAGGCGATCCCAACATCGATCAATCCACCTTCGTCAATAACGGATTTCAATTGCGCCGTTTCCCAACGGTGCGGTTAGATTTCAATGCCGCGAAGAATCATCACATCGAGAATATTTGGAACTATCAATCGTTCGGATCGACCGTCGACTTTCTCAACTCGCGCGATCCGCAGTTTCCGGGATTCCCGAATCACGGTTCGCAAACTTCTATTCGCTTCTCGAACGTAACAGCCTGGCGTTGGACCATCTCGAACAACCTGGTTAACGAAGCCAGATACGGAATCACTGGCGGAACACTCTTGTTCTTCGGAGAGGTTAATGCGGGCCAGTTTGAAAATCAGGGAGGTTATAACCTCAGTCTTCAAAACTTCTCTTCCGGGGGTTTTACTCTCACTAGCGCGACGAACACGACGGCGCCGTCGAGACGTAACGCTCCGGTGCGCGAGTTTAACGACTCCTTAAACTGGATCAAAGGAAACCATTCGTTCAATTTCGGTATGAGCATGACGAGAGTTGGTTTCTGGTCCAACGACTATACGGTCGTGCCATCGGTTGTTATTTCGACAAACACCACGCTCGATCCCGCGCCGGTGAACGCTTTCGGTTTCCTGCCTGCGACACAACAAACCGGTGCGTCGCAGTTGTACGCTCTTCTCGCGGGCCGAATGACGGCGCTTAACGCCAATGCGCGCTTGGACGAGAATACAAACAAGTATTCCTACCTCGGCTCTCAGATCCTGCGCGCCAAGAACCTCGAGTGGGGTCTCTTCACACAGGATAGCTGGCGTCTGCGGCCCAACCTGACGTTGAGCTTAGGCTTGCGCTACGAGCGAAACGAGTCATTTGAGGCTGAAAACGGCAACTTCGCCAGCGTTAGTTTTGCCGGTCTCTTTGGCGAATCCGGAGAAGGCAATTTGTTCAAGCCCGGAACCCTAAGCGGATCCCGTTCCCAATTCGAAGCCTTTTCACCGGGCACCAAGGCTTTCGATCCGACGGGTCTGTGGTTGCCGAGTGTCGGATTCTCGTATAGCCCGAATTTCAAGAATAGTGTCCTGCGGTTCCTGGGTGGGGAGTCAGGCCAAACAGTAATTCGAGGCGGCTTCTCGATGGCCTCTGTTCGTGAAGGCATGAATGTGTTCCTCGCGGTTACGGGCGGGAATCCTGGCGGTACGATCACTGCCAACCGAAGCTTAACGCTCGGTAATTTGCCAGTGGGAACGTATCTGCGGCAGGGTCCGTTTGCTCCGCCTTCAACGTGCAGCAGTCCTGGCGTTCCGGTAGGTTGTATTCCGAGCGCCCCGACCTATCCGAACTCTGGTCTAATTACGGATCTCGTTAACGGCTTTGACCCTAACCTCAAGATCGGTTACGTGCGGTCATGGTCGTTTGGCATTCAGCGAGAAATCAACAAGGACAACGTATTCGAGATTCGCTACGTTGGGAATCGTGGCCGCGATTTGTGGCGACAAATCGATCTTAACGAATTGAATATCATTGAGAACGGTGTCGCGGCGGAATGGCAACTGGCCCAGCAGAACCTGCTGGCGAATATTGCCGCGGGTCGCTGTCAGGGTAACTTCCAGGATACGAACCCGCAAGGCGCCAATTTCCTCGCCAACTGCCGGATCAACTTCGCCTATTTTGGTCCAAACACTAACACCTCGCCACTGCCTATCACGCTCGGCTATTTTTCCGGATTAGCGGGCAACACTGTGGCAGGAAATCCGGCGACGGCGAGCAACTACAGCAACTCGAACTTCAGGAGCGCCACTTACTTCAACACCATGAACCCGCTTGATCCAAGACCTCTCACGTTTGGAGCAAATCTGGCGAGCACGGCTTTCGAAAATCGTCGCACTCCACTCGGGCAAGCATGCTTTGGCGTTGCAAATTGCACGGGTCTGGGACTATTCCCTCTCAACATGTTCCTGGTTAACCCGACGAGACGACAGAATCCGACGACCGGCGGTGGTGGTGCGTTCCTGGTCGATAACTCCGGCAACTCCACATATGACGCAGTGCAGATCGAGTTTCGCCGCCGCATGACAAAAGGCTTGCTGCTACAGGCGAACTATGCGTTCGGCAAGTCGCTAGCCAATACTTATGCGAATAGCTCGTCGGTATTCGATCAGCCGAACACCCTTCGTCACAAGGATATCAAGAAGGGCTACACCCCGTTCGATATCACGCAAGCTCTGAAGTTCAACTTCATCTGGGAAGTTCCGGTGGGCCATGGACGAGGGTTTATGAGTGACGCGTCCAAGGTTACGGACTTTATCCTCGGTGGTTGGGGCATTAACGGCAACGTTCGCATGCAGAGCGGTTCTCCGTTCTTCTTCAACGCGCCACTGACGATTGGACCAGGAATCCAGAACACCGGAAACTTCCAACTCGTTGGCATGACGTTGAAGGACTTGCAGAAGGCAGTCGGCGTTTATCGCGATCCTGATGGATTCATCTATGTGCTTCCGAAGGACATTCGCGATAACACGATTAAGGCTTTTAACGTGGCAATGACCTCCACCGGCCCGTCCTATACTCAAGGGGCTCCGAGTGGACGATTCATCGCGCCGGCGGGCTACGGCAATTGTGCTCAGACATTTCACGGACAATGTGGCTTTGCGAACCTGGTGTTGAAGGGACCGGCATTCTTCCGTTCGGACCTCAGCGTCGTGAAGAAGTTTCGCTTCACAGAGACAGTTAATCTCGAAATGCGTTTGGAGATGTTGAATGCATTCAACAACATCAACTTCCTCGTGGGCGCCGCAGGTAACGAGGTCAACTCCGTCGGCAACCTGACGTCGTCCGCATTCGGCCGCATGACTGCCGCGTATCAGGATCTTTCAACCACGAACGATCCCGGCGGCCGCGTGGGCCAACTCGTGGTCCGAGTTAATTTTTAAAGCGCAAGTGGTTTTTGCTTCTCAACAGGGGAGGACGGCGCCGCTGTCCTCCTCTTTTAACGACGAGGCTGCATCATGCGATGTGTTCTATTCATACTTACAGCAATCTTGTTTATTGCAGCGCCAGCCAGTGCACAAAAGGACAAGCCGTGGACCGAGTGGACAGAAAAGGAAGCGGCGAAAGTTTTGAACGACTCGGCATGGGGCCAAACGCAAACCGAACTTGCAGAGGCAGCCGAGCCGACTTCGGTTCAGGCAGTAACTCAAACCACGGCGGCGCGCCGAGAAGATCAACGGCTATCCGCCGCAAACTCCGTTGAGTCAGGGGAGAGCAAAGCGCGAGCGTCGATCAATTATCGCGTCAGGTTTCTTTCGGCTAAACCCGTGCGAGCGGCTTTCGTGCGGATGATCGAGTTGCAAGGCGCGACGCCGGAGAGAGTCGCCGAACTGCGTACGTTTGTCGATCGAAGTTTCGCAGATTACATCGTGATATCTCTCGCGATAGACGGTACCGACCGCAAACGTCTTGGACCATCGACTGAGGAGCTCAAAACTGCTGACGAGGCCACGTTGCAAAAGACTGCCTATCTCGAGCGCAAGGATGGCGTCCGATTATTTTTGACCAACTTCCGCGCGCCGTCGCAGGATGGCCTTGGCGCGAAGTTCGTGTTCCCGCGGGTAGTCAATGGGAAACCGTTTATCGACGCAGGCACGGGTGAGGTTAAGTTTGTTTTGGAGATTGGAAAGACAATCAAGATCAATCGCAAATTCAAAGTCTCCGAGATGATGTACGACGGCAACCTCGAATATTGATTTAGCTCCCTTGAGATCGGCGATCAGATGCATCGAGAGCCGTATGCTGCTCAGCGACCCATCCATTTTTGCGCCGAAGCGCCGAAGGCGCGAAATATAAAAGCCAGGGGCAAGCGCGAAGCGCGTCGCCCCTGGTCCAAGTTGCCCCATTGAGGTTGAGGCCTGAAGGGCCGAAGTAAATTATTTCGCTCTTTCAGAGCTCGTACAAATTCTTGATGATCTGTTCCAGGGGCGACGCGCTTTCGCGCTTGCCCCTGGCTATCATATTTCGCGCCTTCGGCGCTTCGATTCGCGAACACATTTCGCGCCTCGGCGCTTCGATTCGCGAACACATTTCGCGCCTTCGGCGCTTCGATTCGCGAACACATTTCGCGCCGTTGGCGCTCCCATTAGCAAGAACCGTAACCAAGCGCGGCGCTCGACCGTTTCCAACCACTCGAAAGGTGAAACCTATGAAGACTGCTTTCGCTTTCCTCGTGACGTTCATCCTGCTCGCACCCTTGGCGATTGATGCGAGCCAAAAGGAAAAGAAACCCTGGAGTGAGTGGAACCAGAAAGAAGCAGAGAAGATCCTCAACGACTCGCCCTGGGGACAAATCCAGAACGATACGGACACGAGCGAGATGTTCTTTCAACCAACCGCCGATCCTCGTACCGCAGGTTCCCGAACTCCCAATTCAGACGCACGCTTAGCACGAGGCTCAACCAACCAGGCCACCAACGTGAAGTACGGCATCCGTTTTTTCTCCGCGCGCCCAGTGCGCCAGGCATTCATCAGAATGATCCAGTTGAGACAAAAGGATCTCACGCCTGACGTGATCGAGCGCATGAAGAACTTTGCCGAGATGCCGGCAAACGATTCAATCATCATCGCAGTCACAATCGAGGGCACGGATAAACGTTCCCTCGGTCACGTGATGCAGCTCTTCAACAGCGCTTCCTCCGGAACACTCAAGAACACGAGCTATCTCGAACGCAACGACGGCAAGCGAATCTTCCTCGAGGAGTACGTTCCGCCCGGCAAAGACGGCTTCGGCGCCAGGTTCATTTTTCTACGCACGACGAACGAAGAATTATTCCTGACGCCGCAAGTCAGTGACGTGCGCTTTGTCGCCGACCTCGGCGCGGAAGTCAAACTCAACATGCGTTTTAAAGTCGGCGAGATGTTGATGGACGGCAAACTCGAATACTAAACATCAGCACCTGAAAATCCTGTACACTACGCAGGATGTCTTCGTTCGTTAGCCAACTCCCCCTCGCACCTCTCGGCGCCGGCGACCTCATCGACCGCGCTGTCAGGCTATACCGGCGTCATCTCTTCGTTTTGATTCGGACCGCTGCGCCGCCCGTGATCGTCGTCGCCGGCAGTGGAATACTGTTTTCGATCGCCGTGCGACGTGTGTTCGTCACGTTCGAGAGCGACGACCTGCTGTGGTATGGACTGCTGACATTTCTTTCGCTCACCGTGATGCTGGGCGGTTACCTCTTCATGCTGGTGGTGATGGGCGGCGCGACACGCACGCTCGTGGCCCATCTGCTACGCAACGAGCCCGTCACCGCGCGTGCCACTTACAGCGCCGTCAAAGCGCGGTTTTGGGGATTGGTCGGTGCGTCGCTGATTGTCATGACGTGGATCATGGCAGCTTCAGCCGCTGCGTTCATGGCCGTGTACATTGTCTTGATCGTATTCGTCATTGGCACTGTTCTCTTCGCCACTGTTGCGCCGTGGCTATCGACGGTTATCATCCTGATGGGCGCGCTGATCTCGATAGTCCTCGGCCTTTGGATCTTCTTTCTCATCGCGGCGCGTGTTGCTTACGTTCCCCAGGTGATGCTCGTCGAAGGCAAAGGCGTGTTCGCGGCGGTGGGTCGAAGTTTCTCTTTGGCCCGCGGCAACGTGCGACGTTTGATGGCGATGACCTTGTTCACAACGTTCGCCACCTACTCGGCGCTGATGATTCTCGCTGTTCCGCTCGGTTGGTACGGCTATCTTCATGGAATCGATCCGTTGAACTCGGCGCAATGGCCGGCGTGGTATGCGATCGCCTACAGCGTACTTGGACCATTGAGTTCGATCGTGTTAACGCCGGTTTGGATGCTGGGACTGTCGCTGCTGTACGTCGATGAACGAGTCAGGCACGAAGGTTACGACATTGAGTTGATGGCCGCGCGCCAGCTTGGCGAGCTTCCCGACGTCAATGTCTTATCGCCTTTAGGGACGGCGCTTCATTCGCTCGAGCCAGAACCGCCGCGGCCGGGTCCGCCGATGGCATCAGGCCGAGTGCTGAATCTCAGTTAACTTCACAGATGCTTTCGCTCTTCAAAACGGATCATTGCCGCAGCCGCGCAAGTGTGATTGTCATCACGGCAGCGTTTCTTTTCCTGTTTCCTGCGACTGTTTCCGCAATTCGGCTTAACGAGTACCAACACAAGATCGAGCAGGCCGTTACTGCTCTCGACACGTTGGCCCAGGTTGACGAACACGAATCCCAGAGCGACTTCAGCAAGCGAGTCGTTCAGACAATCGATGCGGTGCGCGTTGCGTTGCCTGAGCACTTAACGGTTGAAGAGAACGGCGAACTTTACCAGGTCGACAATTCTGCAGTTCATAAAGCTCTCGAAGACCTCAGGTCAGTACCAGTTGAAGATCAGATCAAGAAGATCGACAACGTGAAATTGACGCTTCGGGCTTTGGAAGCGCGCATTACCGAACGGATCTCGGCTGTTCCCGGCGGCGAGCCGAAAGATCAGGCGAAGAGCAGGCTCGAGAGTATTCTGGCACGTCCGGAATACGCGACTGGTCCCCGTGGCTCAAACGCGCTCATTCGTGCAATCGAAGATTTCTTCCGTTGGCTCCGCAGTCTTTTCCCGAAGCCACGCTCAGTTTCTCCGAGCCGTTTGGACTGGATCATCACCATCGTTCAAGTAATCGTTATCGGAGTTGCTGTCGCGGTGTTGCTTTACGTTGTTATCTCGCTGCTTCGCCGCTTTAAGCTTAATCGCAGCCCCAAGGCTCGTAAAAAGAAAGGACCGCGAATCGTTCTCGGTGAACGCCTCGAGCCCGAAGCTACCTCAACGGATCTGCTTTCGCAGGCCGAAGCACTCGCGCGTCATGGCGACATTCGCGGCGCCATTCGCAAAGCCTACATTGCGTTGCTTGTTGAGCTCGGCGATCGCAAGCTGATTAGTCTGGCCCAACACAAGACCAATCGCGACTATCTGAATTCCGTGCGTACTGTTCCGCCGCTTCATTCGACGATGCGCGGGCTCACTGACATTTTCGAGCGCCACTGGTACGGCCTTGAACAAGCCACGCCTAACGATTGGCAGGACTTTCGTGCGGGTTATCTCGCTGCGTTACAAGTCGAAACCAACTAAAAGATGCGCCAGCGGTTCACCATTATTCTGACCTTCGTAGTGATCATCGGATTGCTCGTCATTCTCAACTCCATCACGTACGTGAGGAAAGAGAAGGTCCAGGATATGGAGACCTCTCCGAACCGCTCGACTTATCACTCCGGACCGACGGGCACGCGAGCGCTTCACGATCTTTTGAACGAGTCAGGTTACAAAGTCATTCGCTGGCGTGAATCTCCGGAGCGGCTGTTCAGTGAGAGCGGCAAACCCGTCAAAACGTTTGTTGTCATTGGTCCATTCCCCATCGGATTCACCGGCAATGAAGTCGAAGCGTTAAGAGACTGGGTGGCACGCGGTGGTCGACTCGTGTTTGTAGATCGCTATTTTGATGACACGCTCGTGCCGAAGTCGGAGGGTTGGAAAGTTGTGGCCCGTCAGTGGAATTTTCCAACCATCGACGACAATCCCGCCGATACGCAGCAAATGACGAAGAATGTAACCGCGCTGCATCCGTTACAACCAACAGTTTTGACAGCCGGCATCGATACGGTGATGCCGTCGCGCTTTGCGGCGCGACTGAGCGTGCTTCCGCCGCCAAAGGAGGAGAACGCCAACCACGACGGTTCGATAGAAGTTTTCGGCGATGATGAAGTGAAGCGAGAGCCTGTCAAAGCGTCAACTCCCGCGGCGCCCATCATTCACTTCGGCAATCGCGAAGGAGCGTTGCTGGTTGACTACGCTTATGGCCAGGGACGCATCGTCGTGCTCGGCGATCCTTACATCGTCACGAACAGCGGCCTCAAGTTGAACGACAATCTGCAACTCGCAATCAACCTGCTTGCGAGTGGCGGCGGATTGATCGCCTTTGACGAGTATCACCAGGGCAAAGGTATCTCGCAGAATCCATGGGCGGGTTATTTTGCGGGCACGCCTGTGCTGGCCCTCGGCGCGCAGATCGTTTTGCTGATACTGTTGATTCTCTGGACTAACGCGCGTCGCTTCGCGCGTCCTCTGCCGCTCGCGCATACGGATCGTCGTTCTAGCCTGGAGTTTGTTGCTTCGATGGCGGAGTTGCAGGAACGTTCGCGCGCTTACGATCTCGCTATCGAAAACATTTACACGCGCACGCGTCGCGTGCTCGCGCGCTATGCGGGGATCGATTACAACAGCTCGCGATCGGAGATTGCGAAGCGCATCGCTGAACGTTCGACAATCGACGTTCATCAACTCGAAACCTTGATGCGACAGTGCGAGGAGGCAATCAACGGCGAGGAGATTAGCTGGCGTCAGTCTCTCGATCTCGTGCGGCGTCTGCGCGCAGTTGAAAAGAATCTAGGTTTGCGCATGCGGACGCGTGAAGAGCGCCAGGCAGCAGAAAACATTTGACGTTTTTCTGAAATAGACCCTATAAGACCTGCGGAACCTATTAGCTCTAACACCACTCTAGCCACGGATAAATAATGGCCGAGACCGTAGCCTCCACTGTCGAACACATTCGCACCGAACTGAGAAAAGTAATCGTCGGACAAGACGACGCGATCGAACAGATCCTGATCGCGTTGCTGGCCGAAGGCCATGCCCTCGTTGAAGGCGTGCCCGGCACGGCAAAGACGCTGACAGTTAAGACGCTGTCGCGAATCATCAACGCCACGTACAGTCGCATCCAGTTCACGCCCGACCTCATGCCTTCTGACATAACGGGCACGAACGTCTTCAATATCGCGACGTCGAGTTTCAACCTGCGGCGTGGTCCAATATTCACCGACCTCCTGCTCGCTGACGAGATAAATCGCACGCCGCCAAAAACTCAGGCGGCGTTGCTCGAGGCAATGGAGGAACGGCAAGTGACCATCGACGGCGAAGCGTACGTTCTGCCGTCGATCTTCACGGTTCTCGCCACTGAAAACCCGATCGAGTACGAAGGCACGTATCCACTACCCGAAGCGCAACTCGACCGCTTCCAGCTCAAGATATTGTTGGACTATCCAACTGAGGGCGACGAAAGAGAAGTGTTATCGCGCTGGAACGACGGGTTCAATTCAAAGCGACTCGATCAGGTCGACATCCAACCACTCACAAATCCGAAAGCGATCATCGATTGCCGTGCGGAAGTTGCGCGAGCGCGCATGGAACCTGGTGTGCAGCACTACGCAGTCGAACTCGTGCGACGCACGCGCGCGCATCCGTTCATTCACTATGGCGCCAGCCCGCGTGCGTCAGTCGCGTTGCTGCTTTGTTCGAAGGCGCTGGCTGCGATTCGCGGGCGCGACTTTGTGACGCCCGACGACGTGCGCGACGTGGCGCTGCCCGTGCTTCGCCATCGCCTCACCTTGCGTGCAGAGGCTGAGCTCGATGGCGTGACGGCCGATGCGGTTATCGCCGATATTCTGAAGTCTTCGGAAATACCAAGATAGCCGTGCGCTTCGTCTTCACAAAGCTGTTCTATTTTCTCGTCACGCTCGCGCTCATTCCTCTGTGGTTTTCGTGGGAGTGGCCGTGGCTGCGTTGGGTCGCGCTCGCCTACAACGTCCTGCTCCTGGCCGCGGCAATCGCTGAGTCGCGTTTTTGTCAACTTCCAAAAGAGCTCATCGTCTCGCGAGAGTTTGGCAGCCGATTTGCGATGGGTGCTGATACTGAGGTGCGCATCCACATTCAAAACGCGTCGAACCAGCCGTTGTCGTTGATAGTCAAAGACGAATACCCGCCCCAGATGAGTTTGAACGGCGTGCGCGAGGGGCG
>DATDFT010000188.1:0-12699 GCA_036522475.1 Pyrinomonadaceae bacterium
GTTCCTGATCTCTTACGATCCCGCGACCGGGAAGGAACTGTGGCGACACAAGGGCGTCGAGAGCAACGCGATTCCGTCGCCCGTTGCAAACAGTGAAATGGCGTATCTCGTTGCCGGCTTTCCGGCAAAAATCGCGTACGCAATCAAGCTCGGCCAGAACGGAGACCTTACCGGAACTCCGAACGTGCCTTGGAAGTATGAGAAAGGCACTGCCTACGTTCCATCACCGATTCTTTACGGCGACTATCTCTACCTGACAACCGACCGCGGCATTCTCACCTGCATCGACGCGAACACAGGTGAAGTGAAATACGAAGGCGGTCGCATTCCGATTCCCGCGACGTTCACCGCCTCGCCGGTAGCGTTCGAAAATAAGATTCTGATGACCAGCGAAGACGGCGACACGTTCATCATCAAAGCCGGTCCGAAGCACGAGATCCTCGGCACCAACTCCGTCGGCGAGCCTGTTTACGCTTCGCCGGCAATTGCTGATGGCCGGATCTTCATTCGCGGCGAGAAGAATCTGTATTGCATTGGAACTTAAGTTAATAAAAATCCGTCTAATCCGTGTTAAGTTTAGCCGCAGATTCCACGGATAAGGACGGATTTTGCTTATGTTCCGAAGATTTACCTTCGTAGCACTGCTCGCGTGCGCCGTGCTCGCCGCCTCAGCGTGCAGCCGAGGCGGGAACGATGCGCACTACGCCGAACTCGAAAAGCAACGGCAGGAACAGGCGGCACAACCCGCATCCTCCGCCACAACCCCCTCGCCGAGCCCCAGTCCGTCACCGAGCGCCAGTCCTTCGCCCGGGCAGACGCCTGCCGAAACCGCTCGAAACTACTGGACCAATTTCCGCGGCCCGAAGCGCGACGGCAAGTATGAGGAGGCGACCATCTCCACCAACTGGCCCGCCAACGGCTTGCCCGTTCTTTGGAAGCAGCCGGTCGGCATCGGACATGCGTCGTTTGTCGTAGCAGATGGCAAGGCGTACACCATCGAACAGCGTCGCAGCCAGGAAGTCGTTGCCGCTTACGACATGAATAACGGTCGCGAGCTCTGGACGCAGAAATGGAACGCCGAGTACACCGATTCAACCGGCGATGGACCACGCGCGACACCCACGTGGGATGCGGGTCGCATTTATGCGCTCGGCGCGACAGGCGAGTTTCGTTGTTTGGACGCGACTAGCGGCGCAGTAATCTGGGGTAAAAATATTCTTACCGACAATCAGGCGAAGAATCTTCCGTGGGCAATGGCCGCGTCGCCGTTGATCGTGGACGACAAAGTGATCGTGCTGCCCGGCGGCACTTCAGGAAAATCCGTCGTTGCTTACAACAAGCATAACGGCGCTCCGGTTTGGCGCGTGCTCAACGACACGCAGGCTTACGTTTCACCGATGCTGGTTGAACTCGCGGGCCGGCGTCAGATTGTTGTCGTGAGTGCCTCGCGCGTCGTGGGCCTCGCGCCGGAGAATGGCGCGCTGCTTTGGGAGTATCCGTGGGATACGGACAACGGTATCAACGTCTCGCAGCCGATCATGGTCGATCGGAATCGTTTCTTCATTTCGTCCGGCTATGGAAAAGGCTCGGCGCTCGTCGAGATAAAGGGCAGTGGCAACAGTTTTACTGCATCCAAGGTTTGGGAAAACACGAATATGAAGAACAAGTTTAATAGCTCCGTTCTTTATAACGGTTACATTTACGGCCTCGACGAAGGCATTCTCGTTTGTTTGGACGTGAACACCGGCGAGCGCAAGTGGAAGGATGGTCGCTACGGTTACGGGCAGATCATTCTGGCAGGCAGCCACTTGATCGTGACTAGTGACAAAGGCGACGTAGCGCTCGTGATGGCAACGCCGAGTGGGTATACAGAGGTCGCGCGCTTTGCGGCGGTCGAGGGTCAAACGTGGAATTATCCCGCGATTGACAACGGACGATTGCTCGTGCGCAACTCAAACCAGATGGCGGCGTACGACATTTCCGGAAGGTAATAAGCCGCAGATTACGCAGATAACGCAAATCTGAATTCAGATCTGTGTGTTTGTGCGTTTATCTTCAGCTTAGTTATTTTTCTTAAAGATCCGCTTCGCTTCGTACGAGACACTTGGGTTGTCGACGTACATGTCGATGACTAACTCACCCTGCCCGGAGATGGTCCACTTCCGCACTACCTGAGTCGTCACCGGTCCCTTCGGCGTCTCGGCAGTCGTCACTTCAGTTACCTGAATTCCTCTGTCACCCGGCAGCCACATCGCGGTTCGTTTGCCTTTCGCGGGCGGTTGATTCGGCGCTGTTTGCGGTGTGAACTCGTGTTCCTTGCCGTCGAGAACGTACGTGTCCTTCACGCTGCGTTCGTTGTTCGGCTGGATGAGTTTCGTTTCGAGTTCGATCTGATCGGCTTTTTGACTGACGACTAGAGTCTGATTCATATCGGGCGGCAGACCGAAGCTGCGCTCTCGATCCATGGTCCACGTGCCACTGAAGTCCGGTTTAGTTGCTGCGAAGGCAAACAACGAGAGTGCCATGATCGCCGCGACTATCAACAAAGTCTTTCTTGCCATCGCCGGTTTCTCCTTTTTAATCATGAGTCTGAACCAATGAAAGCAGCGGACCGGTCATGAACGTCGTGACCAGCGCCATCAGTACCATCATCGTGAAGATGCGTCCCTGAAGAATGCCTAGATCATAACCGATATTGAGCACCACCAGTTCAACTAATCCTCTGGTGTTCATCAACACGCCAATCGAAAACGATCGCGACCAGGTCATTCCCGTCCAGCGACTCATCAACATGCTGCCGCCGAGCTTGCCGACAATCGCGACGAGGATGATCACCGCGCATAACAACCATCCCTCTACATCGTTCAGCAGGCCGACTTGCATTCGCAGTCCGGTAAACGCGAAGAAGAGCGGCAGCAGCGCGTACGAGCCGAACGCCTCGAGCTTGTCCTTCAGAAAAATCCGAAATTCGGTAGACGGCGGCATGACGACGCCGGCAACAAATGCGCCGAAGAGCGCATGAATGCCGATCGTCTCCGTTAGCAACGCGCACGCCAGCAAGAATCCGAGAATGATCGGAATCAACCCACGCCGGTGAGACTGAGACGCTGGTTCTTTGATCACTCGCGCCAGTTGCGGCCGTACTAAAAAGAACATCGCCAGGGCGAAGACGAGAGTCAACAAGATCGTCATCGCCGAGCTCGCTAAACCCGCTGATTTCACGAGCGCGATCACGAGTGCGAGGATGCACCATGCAGTGACATCGTCGACAGCGGCACACGTGAGAGCGATTGAGCCGAGCGTGGTCTGCGAAAGTCTGCGATCTTCAAGAATTCGTGCGAGCACCGGAAAGGCGGTGATGCTCATCGCTACCCCGATGAATAACGCAAACGCGTTGAAAGAGGTTCCCGGCGCCGCCAGTTCGCGATAAAGAAACAGCGACAGCGCCGTGCCGAGCAAAAAGGGAACGATGATGCTGGCGTGACTGATCATCACTGCCGCCGATCCTCTTTCTCGTACGTATCGGATGTTGAGCTCCGTGCCGACAATGAACATGAAGAGGACGACACCGATCTGGCTCAGGAGGCGCAGTGTTTCGAGTGAGGACGGAGGAAACAGAAATGCGAGAGCAGGTGGATAGATCAGTCCGAGCACCGATGGACCGAGCACGATGCCGGCGACCATCTCGCCCATCACCGGTGGTTGATGAATCCGGCGAAAGAGTCTGCGAAACAGTCCCGCCATCGTTAAGATGACGACGATCTGCATGAGCAGAATGCTGAGCGGTGTCCTGAAGTTTTCCCAGAGAATGTTGCCGGAGGGTGCTGGCGAAGAGGGCGTAGCAACTGGAACCGGCTGCAAGCGAGAGCCGGTCGCAAGGATTAGCCAAACCCCTGCGACAAAGATTACGAGCAACAGGAAATACGGTAAATAGTGACGAATGTGCGAGAAAGTGAATCGTGGGGGTGGAGGCATCGGCTTTCTATACAACGACTCATCACAACAGCGCAACCTTGATCAATAGCCCTGCGTAGTAGATCCCGTATCCGTCTGCGCCGTCCGTGGCTAAATTTTTGCAATGATGCTAATTTGACTGACCGTCGATGGCTGTAGAAACCAGAACCGAAGTAGGGAATTATTTTGTCTCGAACTATCCGCCGTTTTCGCAGTGGAAACCTGAGTTTGTACCCCAGGCAATCGAGGCGCTCAACCAGCCGGCGAGAGTTACAGATCCCTTAGGCCTTTATATTCACATCCCGTTCTGTCGCAAGCGCTGCCACTTCTGTTACTTCAAAGTCTACACCGATAAGAACGCCTCAGAGATCGAAGTCTATCTTGACGCGCTGATCAAAGAGAACGAGCTCTACAGCCGCATGCCGGCGTTTCAGGGTCGCCAACTGCGCTTCGCTTACTTTGGTGGCGGCACACCTTCCTACATCAGCGAGCGACAGTTGCGTTACCTCGTCGATGGACTCAATCGACACGTGAGCTGGGCCAACGCCGAGGAAGTCACATTCGAATGTGAACCCGGCACGCTTCAGAAAGCAAAGCTCGAAACCCTTAAAGACATCGGCGTGACGCGTCTGAGTCTCGGCATCGAACACTTCGACGACGAGATCCTTGCGGCGAACGGTCGTGCGCACTTGTCACCTGAAATCTATCGCGCGTACCAGTGGGCTCGCGAAGTCGACTTCGCGCAAGTCAACATCGATCTGATTTCAGGCATGATGGGCGAGACTGAAGAGAAGTGGCGCGAAGCTGTACGCCGTGCGATCGAGCTTCAGCCGGACTCCGTCACGATCTACCAAATGGAGCTGCCGTACAACACTGTCATCTCGCAGGACATTTTGAAGAAGGGAATCACTTCGCCCATCGCGGGTTGGGAGACGAAACGCGATTGGCTCAATTACGCTTTCGAACAATTTCTTGCGCACGACTACGAAATCGCGGGCACTGACATCGTCGCGACAAAAAAGAAAACTTGCCGGTTCATCTATCGAGACGCGCTTTGGCATGGCGGCGACATGATCGGCGTCGGCGTTTCGTCTTTTTCACATTTCGGCGGCGTTAATTTTCAAAACGCGCACAACTTCGAAGAGTATGTGCGCATCCTTAACGAAGATCGCCTGCCGCTTTTGCGGGCCGTTTCCCTGACACCAAAGCAGCGACTCATTCGCGAGATGGTTTTGCAACTCAAGACTGGTGCGCTCGACACTGCTTACTTTCAGCGAAAGTTTGGTGTTGATGTTTGGAACGAGTTCCGTCCTGTTTACGCGCGTCTGGAAGAAAACAACCTGCTCGCGCGTCACAACGGCACGATCGCGCTGACGCGTCGTGGTCTTTTGCAAGTCGATCATTTTCTTATCGATTTTTTCGAACCTGAACTGAGAACCGTACGCTACGCATGAATAACAATACATACGACGTCATCGTAATGGGTGGTGGACCCGCAGGGAGCGCCGTTGCCGGCATTCTGGCCCGCGAAGGCCGCCAGGTAATCGTGTTCGAGAAAGAGATTTTTCCGCGTCATCACATCGGCGAATCGTTAATGACTGATACTTACTGGACCTTTCGTCGGCTCGGTGTGCTCGAAAAACTCAAGCAAAGCCCGTTTATACGCAAGTACAGCGTGCAGTTTGCCAACTCAGCAGGCAAGGAATCGCGCCCGTTCTATTTCTTTGAGGCAGTGCATCACGAAAGCGCCGTCACCTGGCAGATCACGCGCGCGCAGTTCGATCACCTGCTGATCGATCACGCGGCCGAACAGGGCGCGGTGGTCCATCAGGGCGTGCTGGTCAAACAGGTGCTGTTCCAAGGTGACCAGGCCGCCGGTGTCGAAGTGCAGATGCAGGATGGCTCGCGCGAGAAGTTCTTCGCGAAGGTCGTTGTCGATGCGACCGGCCAGGCGGCGATGCTATCGAACAAGTTTCGCTGGCGCGTGCGCGATCCGAAACTCAAGAAAGCGGTGCTTTACTCCTACTTCAAGGACGCGCATCGCGAGCCCGATTTGAACGGCGGCGCGACGCTCGTGCTGCGCACGGAACCAGGTAGCGGCGGTTGGTTCTGGTACATACCGCTCGAGAACGACATCACGAGTGTCGGCATCGTCGCCAATCCCGATTACCTGTTGAAGAATCGCGGACAGGACCTGGCGAAGATCTTTCAGGAAGAGATCGACAAGTGTGAGTCGGTGCGGAGGCGTGTGGCTGAAGGCACTCGCGTCGACAAGATCTATTCGATCCTCGACTACTCATATCGTTCCAAGCAGAATGCCGGCAACGGCTTCATCCTGATTGGCGACGCTTACGGTTTTCTCGATCCGATCTATTCATCCGGTGTGTTGCTGGCGTTGAAGATGGCGGAACTGGCAGCAGACGCCATTCACGATGCTTTCAACCACGACGACTTCTCCGCCGCGCGACTCGGCCAGTACCAGGCGAAGCTCGACCGTGGTATCGAGTCGATGCGCAAACTGGTTTATGCGTTCTACAACGAGGGCTTTAGCTTCTCGGGTTTCCTGCGGAAGTATCCCGACGAGCGCGTCCACATCATCAATCTTTTGATTGGCGACGTGTTCAAGGAAGGTGTGGACCAGGTCTATGGTCCCATGTCGGAGTTCGCCGAGATTCCACCACCACTGTACGAACAAGTCGACGGCACGATGGTGGCGCAAACCCCGACGCCCGACGAATCGGAGCTGCTGCTGTCAGCGAAGTACATGACTTTCGACGACAGACAGCAGCCACCGATGACCACGGACACCGCGGATTAGTAACCCATTTTCTCGTGCTACTCACATTTCACACGCTCGTCTTCTGCACCGAATTAATGTCTGCTCGCGTTTTTTAGCTTGATCGAGCCGCTGTGCCGCCGTTGAGACAGGCAGAATTGAGGCGTCATGATAATAAAGATGATTGCAATGGTTATCGATTTGCCGCGGCACTTGTGTCTTTTGCTGCAATTCAGATACGACATTGAAATTTGGATTGATTTTTTCACTTGGACCAATCGCTACATTTGTATCTCAGAACAACAGCTTCAACCCGAACTGAATGTGGCGCGGGTCGCGCGCGGAGGTGATCCGGCCGAAGGTCGGGGAGCCGAGGAAGTTGTCCGGCAAATTAAAGTTTGGATGGTTGAAGAGGTTGAAGGCCTCGGCGCGGAATTGTAGATTCACGCGCTCCGTAAAATGGGTGTTCTTCACGAGCGATGCATTCACACTCTGAAATCCCGGACCATCGAGAATATTCCTCCCGGCGTTGCCGAACGTCCCCGGAGCAGAGAAGGCAAAGGCCGCGGTGTTGAACCACTCAGACGTAGTTGGATTCGACAACTCCGGATTGCCAACCAGATTTGGACGATCGTTCGCACCAAAGCCGAGAATCGATCTTCCGGTGCCGCTGTTGTCGATGTCGGAAAGCAGCGCCACCGTGAACGGCCTTCCGGTTTGAAGTGTGATGATGCCGAACGTTTCCCAGCCCTTTAAAAGCTTCCCAGCAAATCCGTCAGCATGTCTGAACGGCAGCGCGTAAGAATAACTTGCCGATAAACGATGAGCGACGTCGAAATTCGAGCGCCCGCGCTCCGCAGCGACGTTGTAACTGTTCTGCGGGAAATTTGGATCGCCGGCGCTGCTGAAGAAGTTTGACGCGTCGTCGATCGACTTGGACCACGTGTAAGACACGAGGGCTGAGAAGCCACGAGTCAGTCGTTGCTCATAACGCACCTGTAGCGCGTTATAGTTGGAATTAGCTCGCGACTCGAGCAGATCGATATCGTCGAAGCGCGGATCGGGACGCGGCACGAACGGAAGTCCCGGCGGTAATACGCTTGGTTGCGGCTGGTTGATGTCACGGGCCGTCAAGAGCTTCGTGCCTTTCGAACCCACATAAGCCACCTCGACCAGGGACCTGTTTCCGATCTGGCGCTCGACGTTCAGGTTCCAGTGCTGCATATAGCCGGTGCGCAGATCGCGCTGAATTGCGAGCGCCGAGTCCGGCAGAGGGAACGGGAAGAACGATGGGAACGGATTGTTCAACGTGAGAGGTAAGCCCGGAAACGGGAAGAAGATGTTGTTGTCGAAGAACGGAGAATTGAAGTAGAGCGCTTCAGCCGGCGCGAGGGGCGATTGGTCGTAATAAACGCCATAGCCGCCGCGCAACACAGTCTTTTCATCGTCGCCGATGGTCCAGGCAAACCCGACGCGCGGCGCGAAATTGTTTTTGTCAGGTTCGAAACCACTCCGCGGAACACCGTTCGTGCCAACAGGAACGAGATTGCGCGTCACGACATCATAAATGGTGGCACGATCCTCAGCGTCAACGGGTGGCGAATTGTATTCGTAACGCAGACCGGCATTCACCGTTAAGCGTGGCCTGACGCGATAGCTGTCGTTAATGAAAAAATTGTAGCTATGGGTGCGAATCTGCTGCGGATTATCGACGCGCGCGACACTCGTCACCAGCGGGAAGCCGAGTAGAAGATCTGCGAGCGCGTTGTTGGTGAGCGTCAAAAACGGCGAGAACTGAAGTCTGCCGCGTGACTCAACATCGCGAAACGCGTTCTGTTGCGAAAAGCGCAAGTCAGCGCCGAATTTGATCAGATGATTGCCGTAAACGTAGCTCGAGTTGTTCAGAAACTGGTAAACGTTCGTGACGCCGTTCTGCGGGTTGTTGCCTTCGTCACCCAGCGCCGAGAAGCCAGTGATCGTGATGAAACTGAGTCCCAGGTCACGCGTGCGCGGCGAGATTGTCGGCAGACCGACGTCCGAGTTGAGCACGCTGGCTTCCTGTTGGACTGATGAGGCGACGCGATTAAACGCTACGCGACTCTCGTTCACGAGGTTTGGTGTAATCATGAACGTCAACGCGGCCATCGCGTTTTGGCTGCGACGTTTCACCGTGTCACCAAATCCCGGAACAAGCGCGAAAGATGGACCAGTGAAAGGCTCAAACAGATCGCGGTCGCCGAAGCTGTATCTAAACACCAGGTCGGCGCGATCGTTCAGCTTGTGATCGACGCGCGCGTCGAAGCCGTCGTTGTCGTCTCGCTGGATTGGTGACGAGACAAAGTTTTGAAATGGAACATTGCGATTCGGTAACGGGTACAGCGCGGCAATCGCGCGGCCAATGGGGCTGATAAAGAAGTCGGGAATGATGCCGTTGTCGAACGGCATTCCAGTGAATGGATTGGTCGGCACTCCGAATACGCTCTGCGAGAAATTGCCCGCGCGTTCGAGCGCCGTGGGAACATTCGTGATGCGCGTGATGCCTTCACGCGAGCGCGTTCCTTCGTAGTCCGCAAAGAAGAACGTGCGGTTGCGGTTGATTGGACCACCGAGCGAACCGCCAAACTGGTTGCGAATGTACTTCGGTTTCGGCTCTGAAGCAGGTGCGAAGAAGTTGCGCGCATCGAGCGCTGCGTTGCGATGGAATTCGAACGCCGAACCGTGAAAATCATTCGAACCCGAGTTGAGAATCACGTTGACCTGCGCGCCCGGATTTCGGCCAAACGACGCATCGTAAGTGCTGGTCAACATCTGAAACTCGCGAATCGCTTCGACTGACGGTCGCACGCCGAAAGTGTTGAGTTTCGGATCGACGTTGTAGACACCGTCGAGCAGAAAATTGTTCGCGTCTTCGCGCGCGCCGTTGACGCTGAATGCGAAGTCACCTCGAACCGAGCCTGCTGAGCCTTGTGCGGGCGGCACAGCGCCGGGCACGAGAAGGCTTAATTCGTAGAAGTTTCGGCCGTCGAGCGGAAGGCCGGTGATCTGACGGTTCTCGATCACGGTGCCGAGGGCGGGCGAGTCCTTCAATAGTTGCGCTTCGTTCGTAGAATCAATCTCCAGCACAGAGGGTTCCGGTCCGGCGAGAGTAAGCGCGACGTCCAGCCGCTGTACCTGGTTAACCAGCAGCTCGATCCTTTCGAGGTGGTTCAGAAAAGAAGTCATCTCCACTTTGACCTGGTAGACACCGGCCGGCAGAGAGGAGATTGCATACTCGCCTTCACCGTTAGTAGAAACGGTGCGAACTTCGCCGGTGGCCGCGCTCGTCAACGTGACCTTCGCGCCGGGGATGGCGGCGCGGTTGGAGTCGTAAACAGTTCCTCGCAGGGATGCGCGATGAGTTTGCGCTGTTATCAGTGCCGGCAATAAAAGGTATAGAGCAATCGCGAAGAGCGTTCTAAGGTTTGACTTCAAGATTTACAGCTCCACGTTCGAGATTTTGGATGGAATACAAACTTGCGTGTTCCGCAGACCTTAACAAATGAGTTGCTACTATGTCTAAGCTTCAGATGTTAGAATGCGCGGAACTTAAAGGACGTTAGACATTACGGCGGAAGCCCGTTTCGAGTTTCAGTTTTGCCTCAAAAGTTAGCAGCCACAAAGATGCACAAAATGCATAAAAGCTGAATCAGCATCCCGCTCCCTCTTTGATGCCTTTTGTGCTTTTTTGTGGCTACATTCCTACATTTGGAGGTCCTAATGCTCTGGATCCTTTTTGCTCTTGGCGCCGCGCTCTCCTGGGGACTTTATGGTCCTGCTTTGCATCGCGGACAGTTAGCGCTTGGCAACAATCCGATGCGCGCGCTCCTGTGCGTCGGCGTTGCGTACTTTTTGATTGGCGTGTTGGTTCCAGTCGTCAGTCTTTCTGCACAAGGCGAACTCAACGGCTTCACGATAAAGAGTTCGGCCGGCGCCCTTATCGGCGGCGCTCTCGGCGCAGTCGGTGCGATTTGCATTATCTTCGCATTCAGATCGGGAGGATTGCCGACTTACGTGATGCCGCTCGTCTTCGCGGGCGCGCCGCTGGTTAACGTGCTGTACTCGATGTGGCTGCATCCCCCGAAGACTTCACCGAATCCGTTGCTCTATCTTGGGTTTGTTTTGGCTGCTCTTGGCGGCGGCTTGGTGCTTTACTTCAAACCATCCTCGTAAGCGGTACGGTTTCTTCGTGTCTCCCCGAATTGAAGTCGAGTTTTCACACACGAAGGAGATCAGAATGAAAGTCAGGACATTCGCACTGGCAACGGTCGCGTTGTTGATGTTGGTTCATCAGGCTTTTGGCCAGGCCGCTGCTAACTGGCCGCAGTGGCGTGGTCCAAATCGTGACGGCATCTCGAAAGAGACGGGACTACTCAAGCAGTGGCCCGCGAACGGTCCGCCGCTTGTTTGGAAAGCCACTGGCGCCGGGAATGGTTACTCGTCGTTTTCGATTTCCGACGGCAAACTCTACACGATGGGATTGCGTGGCGATCGAGAGTTTGTCATCGCTTTTGACATCGCGACTGGAAAAGAAGCGTGGGCCACTCCAAACGGTTCGGCTTTTCATAACGATCGCGGCAATGGTCCAAGAGGCACGCCGACCGTCGATGGCGATCGTCTCTATGCCCTCGGCGGGAACGGCGATCTTTCGGCACTCGACGCGCGCACCGGCAAAGTCGTCTGGTCTAAGAACGTGCTGCGCGAATTTGGCGGGTCGAATATTCAGTGGGGCATCAGCGAGTCACCGCTCGTGCTTGGAAACAAAGTGCTCGTGAACGCGGGCGGGCCAGGCGCGTCGATGGTCGCGCTCAATAAAGCTGACGGTTCGCTCATTTGGAAAAGCCAGAGTGACGAGCCGGGTTATTCATCGGCAATACCGGTGGATATAAATGGCCTCACGGAGGTCGTATTCTTCACCGCGCAACGTGCCGTTGGTCTCGACTCGCGCGATGGTCGTTTGCTCTGGGAATACGCGAAACCGGCGAACAGCGTCGCGAATGTGGCGACACCGATCGCGCGCGCCAACCGGATCTTCATCTCGTCTGACTACGACACTGGCGGCGGTCTAGTTGAGATCAAGCCTGATAACAAGGCGCAGGAGATCTACTTCACGAAGCAGATGAAGAATCACCACAGCAGCTCGGTGCTGGTCGGCGATTACTTGTACGGGTTTTCGAGTTCGATCCTGACGGCAATGAAGTTTGATACCGGTGAGATCGCGTGGCGCGATCGAAGCGTCGGGAAGGGCTCGCTGGTTTATGCCGATGGAAATCTGTATTGCTTCAGTGAGAACGGTGTAGTGGGTTTGGTTGAAGCGACGCCGAGCGGGTATAAGGAAAAAGGGCGTTTCCGGATACAACAAGGATCGTTGCCGACGTGGACGCATCCCGTTGTCGCGGGCGGAAGATTGTACCTGCGCGACCAGGATACGATTTACGCATTCGACGTCCGTGAAAAATAGCTTCGCTGCCACAAAAAGGCACAAAAGTCACATAAAAGAAGATCCTGATGCGAAATTTCTTTTATGTGCTTTTTGTGCCTTTTTGTGGCTAGCGTTTGGCTTGTTTAAGAAAGTCGCGCGCTTCGCGTAATTCGGAGAGGCCGGTATCCGCCTGTTTCCACTGTTCGATCAGTGCAGCGTACGCGGTGAGCGCTTCAGACTGATTTCCGGTCTGCGCGGCTGCGCGCGCGGCACCGAGCAATGAGCGCGCGCGGTTCGGTTGTCGTTGTAGTGCGACTTTGAACATCTCCGCAGCTTCGGCGGGTTTCCCGGCTCGCAACAGAATCTCTCCAAACAACTCGTGTGTCGGTTTGATCAAGCTCGGTGGTCCTGAAGGCGGTCGCATCGCTTCTTCGAGCGCCGTCGCTTTCTTCATTAGCTCGATCGCTTTTGCATGGTCTTTCTTCATCGACGCGTTGACTGCCGCGATCTC
>DATDFT010000189.1:0-7988 GCA_036522475.1 Pyrinomonadaceae bacterium
TCAAACTGCTTCCGTGTTGTAGTTTTGTATATCCTCTACCCACCCACTAAAAACCTCATATTTCCCTAAGGATTTCACTGAGGCACCGCGAAACCGTTTTGGCACAGAGATATACAGTGCGTATTGAGTAGTCACGCGTCCGAACACGCGTCTACGCGTCCGGCTTTGCACAAAAAGTCGGAGAGCGCCGAAGGCGCGAAATATGAAAGCCGGACTGAGCGCCGAAGGCGCGAAATATGAAAGCCGGACTGAGCGCCGAAGGCGCGGAATATGAAAGCCAGGGGCAAGCGCCGAACAACGTGAGGTGCGTCGCCCCTGGTGAACGCGCGCAATGATCGTGGAGCTCTGAAAGAGCGGAATAATTGACGTTGGTATTTCGCACTTTCAGTGCTCTGTTCAAAAATTCTGTCTACTAACCAGGGGCGACGCGCTCGCTTCGCTCGCGCTTGCCCCTGGCTATCATATGTCGCGCCTTTGGCGCTGGGCGTTTGCCCTGGCTTTCATATGTCGCGCCTTCGGCGCTGGGCGTTTGCCCTGGCTTTCATATTTCGCGCCTTCGGCGCTTCACGCTTGCCCTGGCTTTCATATTTCGTGCCTTTGGCGCTTTTTCTAAGCCGTTCAGGATGCCTCCCGGATTTGAAGTTGAATCTTATCCAATAAATGAAAGGCCAGAAGCTTCTCATCTCGTCCCGTAAGCTGTTCATAGGCTTCCGAAGCCATCTGAATGTCACCAAGATCAAGGTAGACAAGACCCATGGAATAGTGCGCCCGCGTATTATCAGGGTCCATATCGAGTGCTTGCTTAAATGCCTTTATGGCCTCGGCGTAACTTCCTATGTTGAAGTAGACGAGCCCCAGGTCATTGCGCAACTCCGCATCCTGAGGCGCCAGCATTATCGCTTTGGTATATACCTTCAAGGCATTTACGAATTGGCCCAGTTGATCGTATGCGGCGCCGAGGTTTTTATATGCAATTACAAAATCCGGACGTAATTCGAGCGCCGATACATAGGCTTTGATCGCTTTAGGACATTGACCCATCTTGTGGTACGCCAGCCCTAATTCAACGCGAATCTCCGCGTCATCGGGATTTGCGCGCGCAGCGAGTTTCAATTCGATGATCGCATTTGAATAATCGCCCTCGGTTGCCAGGCGCACGCCTTTGTCAAAGTGCATTTGCGCTAGCATTAGCGATTGGGAGTTTTGTCGCTTCAGGCGGCTAAACATACCTGTTTCCTTTGAACTGTTTCTTCTCAGAACTCACTGACAGAAAGCACCTGAACCCCGCCGAGTCGTAACGCTGTCTTGACTTTATTCCGGTCCAACTGGAGCGTCGAGGTACCGCTGCCGGAAGAGGTAAAAGTTGGGGCCAGGAAATCTCCGGTGCTGTTGAATTTCGCGACTACGAACGCACCGAGCGATGTTCCATTACCGCCACCACTGCGATCGAGTACGCCACCACCAAGCACGAGCACCAAACCTTCGAACGTCTGACTTCCATTCATCGAGAGAGTCCCGGTCACAACTAACAGTCCTTTGCCACCAGAACTGGGAAGAGAAACATCGCCGTCCACAAATGTAAAAAGCCCATCGGTGGTGCCGGCTCCGAAATCCGTTGGAGCAGCGTCACCGGCGGCGGTATTAAAGTAGCGATCACAACTCGAGCTCGTACCGCTGCTGCATCCGGAAAACTGTTGCTGAGAAGCTTTTCTAAGTTGGTCAACAAATGCGCGCGTGCCAAACACTGGATCAGACGTCGTCTGGAGCCACTTCGGCAGGAGACTTAAGTCGGTCGGCAGCGTGGCCTGCTTCAAATTCGGAATGTAACCCGTCGGATCGCCTTGCACTGCGTTCAGATTATTATTCTTGACGGTTGATAGATTGGTGTAATCGGGTGTGGTTGTGACCATGAAAGCAGGCAGAGGCTGCCCGCCTGCATTATCGACACCCGAGTACACGTAGTTGGCGCTGCTGCCTATCGAGATAGTTGACGCGGTGGTTGAATCGTTACCTGCGCCTCGGATCGCAAACGTTGCCACGGGGTCATAGTCAATGCCGAAGCGACTGACCATCATTTGCAGATTCTTGGTGGCGCCATGCGGACCATAACCTACAATTTTAACGATCAAGCGACCCGGCTCAGGTGAGGCAACAGTTGTTTGCAGCGTGGTGACCGTACCGCTCACAGGTAGTTGAATGCTTTGGCTGGGCAGCGTGAACAATGTGCCGGTGCCTGGGATTTCAATCGATTGATTCGGAAAATTAAGAGAGACGATACTGCTCGTCGAAGTTATGGATCCTGAGAACGTAGCTTTAACAGAGGTGGTAACCGGTACGGCGCTCCCGATTGGTAGAGGACCAGTTTCAGTAATTTGAAGAGTAAAGGTTGTCGTCTGTGTTGCGAAAGCAATGGAGGTATTGTTTTTTACACCTGAAAAGACAAGAGTGCCGAGAGCCGGATTACCATTGGTGGTGATATCAGTCGAGCTTTGCGGTGTATAGGTAACCGAGACGCCCCCGCCCAAAGATAACGTGGATGAAGACGTGCTTATGGAGTTGCTGTTAAATGCGCCACCAGTGGAATAAATAACTTGACTCGAATTCTCCGGATCGCTGATGCCGGTGATCGCATAGGCCATTCCGTTGGTGGTTGAGTAATTCGGGCTTAGGGTTACGCGATTTGGAGTGCCAGTGGGGTAGTCGTAAACGAGCCAACGAGAGAGTTGTGCTACGCCGGAACTGGGATTGTTGGACGTGCCGACATTGATAGCATTCTTGAAGTTCATTTTAGTGCCGTCGTTCGGATGAGGCACAACATTACCCCGCAATACGTTGAGCGCATCCTGAAGACCGGCTTCGGCCGCGTAATATGCTTGCATTTCGTCAGTCGAACTAATGGCGTTCGTCGTAGATATCGTGGTTGTCAGTAACAGCATAAGCGCGCACCCGAGGATTAGAAGGGAAGCGAAGAGGACTAGAACTAGTGCGGCGCCGCGCTCACTTTTCCGGCTGGTCTGATTGCAAGTTCGCATGAGGTCTCCTGATGAGAATTGAGAATTGAGTATTAGTAATTACCGATATCGGCGTTGCGTAGATAAACATCTGAGACGAGTTGAACGCGTGAGGCTGGTTGATAACCAGGTGAGCCTGGTGCACCGCGCGCTACCAGTTCAACGCAAACGCTTATCACTATGTATTTCGTATCGCTCTTTTGCGTTACTTCAGATGATGTCGTTGAAATATCGCAGTTACTGCCTAAGGTGTAATTAACTTTTGCCGGGTAGTAACGAATTTTCAGCGAGTCTACTCGGTTGGCAAGCACCGTCGTTTGATTTTGGGTGCCGATATCGAGGCGCACGATGTAGCTGTCGCTTCCCGCACTGTAAAGGGAATACTTAACGTCTTCGTTTCGATCGCTGATGCTGTTGCTGCTGGTCTGGCCATCGAAGGCATTCAGGTTCGCTCTAACGCGAATGGCAGTGTCATTAGAATCAGCAGCAACGATGCCGTTATTCGCCAGGCCAAAACCAGCGTTGGCGATCTCGCGCGTCATAATGTTGAGTGCGCGTTGTGTGTCGGCCAATGCATCCGTCTTCTGGTTTTCTCGAGCACGCACATTAAAAGAGCTTGCCAGTAGGCTAGTGGTCAGTCCCAGAAGTGTAAGGGCGATCGTCATTGCGAGTAGCAATTCGACCAGGGAAAAACCGCGATCCGATGCATTTGGTTCTGTCATAAAACACTTTCTACTCTTAATGAAGGAGTTCACCCAAGATTTGACCCGGTCGACGAAGTCGTGCGTTTCGTATAAATGACGACTTGTCCGCGCATCCAGCCGTCATTCCCCGTGTAGACGCCACCGCTAGTGCTCCTGCCTTGAGGCGTGACGGTGATCGTAATGTTCTTGAGCGTAGTAGTGACGTCGGTGACTGTTACATCGACGGTGTAGGTTTGTGAGTCGGTCGGGCCAATCGTCACTTCTGACGACGAAGTGCAGGAGGTGAAAGAACTGGCGCGCAGTTGCTCGAGCTTACGCTGTGCGGCCGTCACAGCGCCGGCGCGAATGGCAGCCGCGGAGTTGTACTTAAGCGCATAAACGCCTAAGGGAAGTACACCGCAAGCAACGATCATTAAGATCACCATCGCGATGCAAGTTTCAATGAGGGTAAAGCCACAATCCTTTTTTTGATCTTGTAATTCCATGTGGTTTGCCTTTTGTGCGGGATCAATTGGTCACGTTTACTTTGACTGTTATCGAGGAGCCGCACTGTGATGTGAAGGTTACGTTATATGGGCCACGCAATGTGTTTTTGGACACGATGGAAAAACTTTGACCGCTGGAAACTGTTTGCGAAGCCGGTGATACCGTCAGGTTCGAAGGGAATGAAGCTACCACAAGACTGGGATTATTCATGCTGACGAGCACGCTGGCCGTACCGCCGCCATTCTTTCGGACAGTGATACTTGATGAATTAACGTGGATATTGCAGGAGGGTGGACCCGAGTCCGCACCGACGCCGCCGCCGGAGAGATCCATACACGGAGTATTATCTGACGTTGATGCGCCGGTAACTACGAGAAAGCTGTTAATACTATCAGACGAGCTTACTGTGTTGTTGTAAGTGACGTTCGGTAGCGTTGGTTGCTGATTTTCTACCGTTACGTCACCGGAACCGGATACGTCGACGCTGAGCCCGTGGTCCATCGTGTCGTTGACCGCAAATGTCGTCACACAAGCAGAACCAGCCGTCAGTGTGCGACCGCGCCAGTTAAAGGTCACATTCGGTAAATCGGAGCTCGCTATCTGAACACCTTGCTGAAAAGTAAACGTGCGGGTGGTCGGACTTCCACTGTTATTGAAGTCCATAGTTACCGAATACGTTCTCGTATCCGAAAAAGCGACTGTAGACGTGCCGTGACGGCGAACAGCGTCAACGCGCGCTTTCTCCATATACGACGCGAGCTGTCGCACCGAATTCTGTACGCGCAAGGCGGAACGTGACGATCTAATCTGGAGAAGAGCAAATGCTGAAACGATACTTATGATCGCGACAACAATTACCAGTTCCACTATGCCGGCGCCTCTCTCGCGGCCACGTTTTACAGTCGTTGAAGTTTGCATGTGAAGTCTCTTGAGTTACTTGGCTTTCTTCGGCTGCGAGAACTGTGTGGGTGCAGCGCGATTGTTGGTTAGGACTTTGACAAGAATGGTGAAGCTACTCGGGCGGATTGCGCTTTGGCAGCGGGCAGAACCGCCGCGCGGTAGGATCCACATGGGCAAGATAGCAGGATTTAAAACTCTTGCGCATGAGAAGGCTCTCCCTTTTTTTGAGGACATATATCCTGGATTGCGAGTGACGGAAGTAGTAGTGACGTCCGGGAGGAATAGTACGAAGAGACTAGTTTCAGTCGCTTATGTGGTGTTTTACCGCATACATAACCAGTTCAAGCCGGTTTTCGACTTCGAGTTTGCTGTAGATTGAGGAGAGGTGATTGCGCAGAGTGTGTTCGCTCATGTTCAGATGAACCGCGATCTGCTTGTTCGTTGAACGGCCTTGTTTGGTCATGACATTGATGATCTCACGCTCTCGAGAAGTCAAAGTCGCAATCTTAGCCGCTTCCGGGGAGACCTGATTATTGGAGTGGTCCAGCAGTTTACTAAAAACCCTTGCGGTGGTAGCGCGATCGAGCCAAATCTCACCCTCGTAAACCTTCTTTATCGCCTTCAGTATCATTTCTGCTGAGGCTTCCTTTTGCACCACGCCTCGTGCGCCGGCCATTATTGCGCGTTCGTGCGTTTCTGGATTTCGCATTCCGGTCAGGATCAGAACCATAGCGGTGGTTGCGTTGCGCAAGATCGGCATTGAGTCGAGGCTGTTTACACCGCGCAGGTCTATATCGAGCAGGATGACGTCCGGGTGTTCTCGCTCGAGAATAGCTAATGCTTCGGCGATGTCGGAGGCTGTGCCCATTACCTTCATGTTAGGGCTATCACTTTCGATTAACTTAACCATGCCCCAAAGAAAGCTTTGGTGATCATCGATAAGCAAAACTCGTATTGGATCTTGTGAGGCTTGGCTCATTTCTCTTACATGGGAATGACGACAGAAACAATCGTACGTCCACCATCGCTTACATTAACAGAAACTCGCCCGCCCAGGGCTATGGCGCGCTCGGTGATTGAGCGAGGCGTGAAGTTACTTCGATTTTCGCCGGCTGAATAGTCGTTCTCAATGTCCAAAACTATGTCACCATTCAAAGACGTCAGGCGAATGCGGGCTTCCTCAGAATTCGTATGTCGCCTGATATTGCTGAGACCCTCGCGGACGATCTGGAAGACTTCCGCTGCCAACCGATCATTCATGTTCGCGGTGGTCGCAACTTTGACGTCCACTGCGATGCCATAAAACTCGCCTAACTGTTTGGCATGTCTCTCTACCGCGGATGTGAGAACGTTGATGCGCTGAGCGGATCCCGGACCTTGTAAGCCTCCCACGTATGTACGTAGATCCGTTATGACGGAGTCTGTCCTTTCAACCAACTCGGCGAGTCCGCCCGCGACCGGGTCATCGTTTGATATATTTCTACGCAAAGCTTCGAGGCCGAGCTTTAGACCGATGTACGGCTGAATCGCGCTGTCGTGTATATCACGGGAAATTCTTTGCCGTTCATACTCCGAAGCTTGTGAGGCAAGCCGATCGACAAGCTGTATGTTGTCAATCATGGGCATGACATGGTCCATTACCTGCCGCAAGAAATCTACATCAGAATAGTTAAAGTAGCGGCCGCTTGTAGTGAGATAAAGCCGCCCCCTGAAAGCGTTACGTTGGTAGATTGGGATGGTGATAAAGGAGTCGCTGCCGATCAAATCCGCGATGGATGCGTACGTTTCACAATCTGCATCTTTCACACGCTCTCCGGATAAGAAGTCGTAAATGGAGCAGACCGTCTTCCTGAACCACCGCTTTCCGGACTCACTGTTCCACGTAACGGCCCATTCTGATGGCCAGGTCAGCAGTTGCGCGGCCTCACTACCGACCGATTCAACTCGATTCCCTAACTCGTCGTGAGTTCGATCTACTCGCCTGAGAATATGTACACTGGACGTCGGAGCCGTGTTGATGACGAGACAGGCATCGGCATCATAGAACTCACGAAGCTTTTTCATGATCGATCCGATAGTCTGGTCGACCCCAAAGCGCGGGTTTGACGATCTGTTTACATCCTTCAGCAGTGCGAGCCGGCGTTTGTGTGTTGTTTCTGAACCACCCCAGTAGGCCATCAGGTAGCCAATGCTGGCCAGGCAGATAGGTCTGAGGAGAAACCGATTCGGTTCTACTGGTGTGGGAGTGGTGAAGTACCCGACCACGACAAAGAGGGTTGTGGAAACGACGGTGACCTCCAAACCTGCCTTGTAACCCGAACGAAAAGACGCGACCAATATGGCGAAGAAAAAGAAGAAGAAGAACAGGCTATTGGTGCCGCTGCTTAACGAAACAAGAACCAGATACCAGGCAACGTCGATCCAGTAGAGGGGAATACTGCGAAATGCGGATTGACGTCTGAGGGAAAGAAAGTAAACGAATGCGCTGTAGACAGTGTAGAGAGCCAGAGTTGAATAAGTAATATCGACGAGCCGATCCGGTTCGGACGGATCGACGTAGATGATGATCAAAGCCGACAGGGACAGGACCAACCGTGTGAAATTGACCAGGCGTTCATCAAGCGATTCGATGGTTTGCTTCTGCATCAACTTTGTAAGTACTGAATAGGTACTGGTTGTGAGCGTAATCCTATTTAATGAGCCAAGCGGGCGACGTAACGCATCCTACACGCGACTAACTCGTTGTGCAACGCATTTTGGATTCACCGTTCCGGCTTCGGCGTCTGATGTGAGGCAAGGCTATGCCTTGCCGTCGAGTCTCTCCATTCAATTTGGGCTACGCCCTCTGTTCGGGCTTTGCCCTGATATCTCAAGGCCAAAGGCCGAG
>DATDFT010000190.1:0-19755 GCA_036522475.1 Pyrinomonadaceae bacterium
TTCGACCTGAAAGAACATCGGGTTGTGCGTCGGATCAGGAGTATCGCGGCGAAACACACGACCGGGCGCAATCATGCGAACGGGAACACCGCGACGCTGCATCGCGTGAATCTGGACTGTCGAAGTCTGCGAACGCAGAGCGAAGCCGTCAGTCGTGTAGAACGTGTCTTGCCAGCCACGCGCCGGATGGTTTTCCGGGATGTTCAGCGCAGTGAAGTTGTAAAAGTCAGTCTCGATCTCGCGATCGTCTTCAATCACGTAGCCGAGCGCGACGAAGACATCTTCGAGACGTTCGCGCAGCAAGGTGATCGGATGACGATGCCCGAAACGTGGCCGACGGCCGGGCAACGTGACGTCGATACTCTCGCGCGCGGTGCGTTCGCTTTCGATGTAGTTTGCTAAACTAACCTCAGCTTTGAGCAGCAGCGCGTCCAACCTTTCTTCAGTTGATTGGACATTTTGACCGAAAGCCGCACGTTGATCAGCCGAGACACGACCAATCAGCTTCTTGGTAGCGGCGAGGGCGCTCTTTTTTCCGAGATGCCGCGTGCGTAGCTCACTCAATGTCCGCTGCTCAGCAATTGCTTGTTCGAGGCTTAGCGCGGTTGGATCATCGATAAAAGGGAAAAAGCGTTCGAAGTCCTGCTCGAACGCTTTGTTGATGGATTCTATCTGAGATTCAGGTGATTGGTCGGTCATTGGACAGGATGAACATGATTTTCAGGATGAACAGGATGGATCTCGTAAAGCTTGTAACATCCGTAATCCTGTCTAATTTTTTCTCACGGCTACCCATCTGCCTTGCAACTGTCCGGCGTAATCAAACTCGCCCGACAGCTTTCCCTCGATCACAGTCGCGCTCATCGAGATGGTTCCATTCTGGCCTTCGAGTTGAAACACGAGCTTGCCGTCTTTCCAGGAACCATCTTTCACGGTTGACTCACCGAGTTGCGAACTGCTGCTTCCGGTAACTGTCTCGCCGTCGACTTTGAGAGTTAACAAGAATGGAAACGGCTGACCCTGGGCATCCGCCATGCCTTCCCACTGTCCGTTTAGACTGAACGGCGCAGCGGCGGCCGCAGGTGTGACCTTCTTGAGTTCGAGCGGGAACTTCTGCGCACCGTCAGTAACTTCACCGACGAGCTTGTCACCATCGACTTTGGCGACGTACGTGTGGTCTTTGTCAAAGTTGAGCGTCAGCGTGCCGTTCTCAAACTTCCCGTCCGTGATCGGGATAGTCTTGGGACCATGATGCGCCTGTCCGGTGATTTTGCCGCCCTCGGACTTCAACTCGATCGAGACTTTTCCTTCGGGCGCGTTTGGCATCTTCACAGTTCCTTCGTACGTGCCGGAGAAATCCGGAGTCTGTGCAAACGCGACGAGACTACCGAGCAGGAACGTGAGTGTCAGCAGAGTAAGCCGGTTTAGCGATGTGTTCGTCACTTTCATTTCCTTTCAGTGAAACTTACGCCGCTTTATTTTGCTGTTCCTTTTCAAGCGCGTTCTTGGCCTGAGCGGCGACTTCAGCAAACGACTCCGGTTGATGCACCGCAAGATCCGCGAGCACTTTGCGATCGAGTTCGATGGCCGCGAGCTTCAGTCCATGCATGAGTTGCGAGTAGTTCAAGCCGTTCAAACGAGCGGCCGCCCCGATGCGAACGATCCACAAGCTGCGGAAGTCGCGTTTCTTCAACTTGCGTCCGGTGTAAGCAAAGTTCAACCCGCGCTCGACGGACTCTTTCGCCGATCGATACAGCTTCGACTTGGTGCCACGATAACCCTTGGCTAGTTTTAATATCTTCTTGCGTCTCTCGAGACGTTTATTGCCACGTTTTGCTCTGGGCATATGATTCCTCCCTTTTAATCGCTATTAATCTCTTCCGTAGGGCAGCATCGACATCACGCGATCGTGATCCGCTTTCGAGACGAGCACATCGATGTCCAGATGACGCTTTCGCTTGTTGGTCTTCTTCGTCAATATGTGCCGCGCATGCGAATGGCCGCGTTTGATCTTGCCCGTGGCAGTCAATCGCACACGTTTAGCTGCACCCTTGTGTGTCTTAAGTTTTGGCATGAATTGATCCCCTCTCCTACTGATTCACCGGCGGCGCCTCAGGTTTCACTCCACTGCCGCCAGTCTTATGTCTCTTCGGCCCAAGAATGATGAACATCTGGTTCCCTTCCATCCTCGGCCGTGCTTCAACTTCACCGACGTCCGCGAGATCCTGTTCGAGTTTTTCCAGAATCCGCGCACCGAGTTCACGGTGAGTCATCTCGCGTCCGCGGAACCAGATCGTGGCTCTGACTTTGTCGCCCTCCTGTAGCCACTCACGCGCATGCTTCATGCGGTATTCGTAGTCGTGATCGTCTGTTCCCGGTCGAAACTTAACTTCCTTGACCGTGATCGTCACCTGTTTCTTCTTCGCTTCGTTTGCCTTCTTCTTCGCTTCGTACTGATATTTTCCGAAATCGATGATGCGACAAACAGGAGGATCGGCGTTGGGCGCAACCTCGACGAGGTCCAATCCTTTCTCACGGGCGGCGCGCACTGCGTCGCGCACATCCATGACGCCCATTTGTTCTCCTTCCTCCCCAATCACGCGTACCTCCGGCACGCGAATTCTCTCGTTGATCCGAACCGGCGGCGTGCGCCGGTTGTCAGGACGCTGACCGCGACCTCGAAAGCCTGTAGCTATTCTGCACCTCCTAGATTAAGGCCCTGACGTTTAGATCCTATTGGACCAATAGGGACCTATATTTCCTGGGCCTGGTTGTTAATCAGCGCGCGCGTTTCAACCAATCGCTGCGCCATTTCCTTGAACTCCGCGATTGACATCACCCCGATGTCGCCCCGGGCACGTTCTCGGACTGCCACCGTTCGCTGCTCCATCTCGCGATCTCCAAGCACGAGCATGAACGGCACCTTTTGTAACTGAGCATCGCGAATCTTCGCGCCGATCTTCTCGCTGCGCAGATTCGCTTCCACACGGAACCCTGCAACGCGAAGTTCGCGCGCCAGCTCTTCCGCGTATCCATTAACTCGATCCGTGATCGGCAACACCGTCACCTGCACGGGCGCCAGCCACATCGGGAACGCTCCGGCGTAGTGTTCGATTAACACACCGAAAAAACGCTCCATCGATCCAAACAACGCACGGTGAATCATGATCGGCTGGTGCGGTTTGTTGTCTTCGCCGATGTATTCGAGCTGAAAACGCTGCGGCAAATTGAAATCAAACTGCACCGTCGTCAACTGCCATGCACGCCCGATCGCATCTTCGACGCGAATGTCGATCTTCGGACCATAGAACGCCGCTTCACCTTCGACACGCGTGTACGGAATCCCGCGACTGTTCAACGCATCCACCAGTGCAGCTTCGGCACTCTCCCAGTCCTCGTCCGCGCCAAAGTAAGCACTGTGATCCTCGCCTCTGACGGACAGTTCGACTTTGTATTGGTTGAAGCCAAACACCTCGTAGACACTGAGGGCAAAGTCGATGCAGCCAATAATCTCGGCGCGCACCGTCTCCGGCGTGCAGAACAGGTGAGCATCGTCCTGCGTAAATCCGCGCGCGCGTATCAGGCCGTGCAGCACTCCGGAAAGCTCGGCGCGATAACACGTACCAAACTCTCCGTAGCGCAACGGCAGATCGCGGTAAGAACGTTGCGCCGACTTGTAGATACCGATATGGAACGGGCAGTTCATCGGCTTGATGCGAAACTCCTGTTCCTCAAACTCCATCGGTGAGAACATCGAATCGACGTAGTTAATCTCGTGCCCGCTCGTAAACCAGAGTTCGCGCTTCGCGATGTGCGGCGTGGAGAGGAGTCCATAACCGCGAAGCAACAGTTGCTCGCGCAGGTAGTCTTCCATTTCCTTGCGGATCGCGCCGCCCTTCGGGTGCCAGAAGACAAGTCCCTGGCCGTATTCTTCCTGAATCGAGAACAGGTCCAACTCACGACCAAGCCGGCGATGGTCTCGCTTCTCCGCTTCTTCACGCTGCTTCAACCAGGCGTCGAGCTCTTCCTGCGTGAAGAAAGCCGTGCCGTAGATACGTTGCATCTGCGGCTGCGAGGCGTCGCCTTTCCAGTAAGCACCGGCGAGTGAAAGCAGTTTGAATGCACGCAACTTGTTCGTGTTGGGAACGTGTGGACCAAGACAAAAGTCGATGAAAGGCGAGCCATCGATGTAATAGACGCTCACCTTTTCGCCGGCCTTTTCGTCAATCAGCTCACACTTCAACGGTTCCTCACGTTCGCCAAAAACGCGCAAGGCTTCGTCCTTCGAGATCTCTTCGCGACGATAAACAAGGTTCTTGCTCGCGATCTGCTTCATCCGTTTTTCGATGGCGGGCAGATCGGCTTCCGTGAGCGGCCTTGGCGCGATCACGTCGTAGAAGAACCCGTACCGCGGATCGTCGAGCAGCGCTGGTCCAATGCCGAGCTTGGTTCCGGGAAACAGATCGAGCACTGCCGCCGCCAGGAGATGCGCGGTGGAGTGACGCAAAACCTCGAGCCCGTCGCGCGTCTGCGGAACGATCGGTTCAATCTGAAGTGAGTCGCCGTTGCTTGCGCGCACGGCTTCGAGTGGCGCCGCAAGGTCCACCTCGCGGCCGCCGATTTTTGCTGCCAGGGCCTGTTTGGCGAGGTCGCGATCGAGCTTCTTGAGAGCCTCAGCGACCGTTGCCGAATCAGGCATGGGAACTGGTTCACCGTTTTTCAGTTGTACGTTGATCTCGCTCATTTCTACATCACCCCAAGTGCTGCGCCGAAAGACCATGCCAACCAGCATGCGCACGCGGGGGACTACAACGAAGACCGAAGTCCCGGGGCCGAAGACTATTCCCTACGATTTACGATTCCCTTAATATTGTTACTTCAGTCGATCGGATTCGATAGGAGCGCCTTCGCCGCGCGCCCGCGTGGTGCGGGTCGGCAATTACAAGGTGAAGAATCGAGTAGTTGTTCGATTCATGCGAAGGTCTTCCGGAGCTGCCTATCAAAAATAAGAAATTACCCAAGTAACGAAGCCGGATTCTAGCAAAGGCGTTATTATAGGGCAAGCTCAGCGTTCTCTGCGTACCTCGGCGTTCTCTCTGCGTTAAGAGCCAGTTCAACGCAGAGAACGCCGAAATACGCAAAGAACGCTGAAAAGTCCATCTATGAAGCATTCAGTAGCTACCTGCCTGATGATTCTGGCGCTGGCGCAAGCCACAACACTGGCCCAGAACAACGAGCGCGAGCTTTGGCTGGTCCGTGCCCAAAATATTACCAGCGACTTACTAAAGGACGGGGCCGACCTCAGCTCGATGCAGCACGCCGTGCTTTGGGTGAAACTCGCGCAACGCTGGTGGCGTGAGGATCCTAAGCGAGCCAGCACCTGGATCGACAATGCGATCGAAGTCGTGGAGCAGGTCCCCAATAAAGAAACGCCTGATGAACGTGAAAAAAGATTGGAAACGGCAAGAGTGCTCCTTACGATCGCCACACAACTCGATCAAAAATTCACCAAACGCCTGCTGACGGTTTTGACACCTGTAGACAAATCAGCAGAACCGCAGGGGAACGGCAATGCCGATGCCTTAATCGATGTAGCGGTTGCTGTTGTTAGAGACGATCCAAAACGGGCGGCTGACCTGGGCGCGCTGGCGCTACGTACCGGAGCACCAGACAACCTCGACCAACTGCTTTTTCAGTTGCGACGACAAAACGCGAAACTGGCTGACGATTTGTTTGTGCAAGCGTTGGCCGTCGCGAGGCAAGCGCCCAAGAGTATGCTGACAAACGCGCTCATGTACCTTGCATTTCCGGTGCAACGCGGCATGCCGGCGGACACACCGATACCTCCCGAACCGTTACGAGTAGAGCTATTGCAGATTTACGTCAGTATGATCACCGACAGTATGGCAGGCGATGAAAAGCAGAATCTAACCTGTGGAATCGTTAGTTGGCTCGCTCCGCTTTTTACCGAATTCGAACGTCTCCTGCCGAAACAGTGGCCGATTGTGCGTCAGGCGATCAACCAGTGCCAGTCAGCCTCTCCCCTCGTCCATCAGATCCTGGACGACGCGACACGTAGTCAGCCGTTAAATACAGTGGAGGCCCTCTTAAAAGCCGCAGCCGACGAGAAAGACATGCAGGCGCGCACGGTATACAAGTCCCGCGCTGCGAACCTTGCGAAGGAACATAACGACTATGAACTCGCATTAAAAATCCTGGAGGACATGGCTAAGGACGAACGTGAGTTTATGGGCGAGACTTGGGAGTCATTGAGATGGAACTGGGCGGCGGACGGCGCGATTGAACACTACAAAGCCGGTCGCTTTCGCGAAATGAATTTGCTGCTTGACAGTACGCCTTCAGAGCTACAGCCGTTCGCCAAAGCCGCGTTTGTTACCTGGTTACCGGAAAACGCCGTTTCGGAAACGGCTCCGATCCTCCAGATTCTCAGCGACGCAATAAAGGGATTGCGGCGCTTGAATCTTCCTGTAGAGAACAAGTACCAATGGTACCTCGGTGTATTGCGCGCGACGGTTAAATATCAACCTCTGGACGCAAATGCAGTTCTGAAAGACGCTATCGCTTCGCTCAATCAGGTGAAGGAGGCACATCCGCTCAACCAGACTGACTGGTTGAAATGGCTTGGAGGGCCGCTCGTCGAAATGGACGAGTTCGTGGTAAAAGACGCCCTCGCTTCCATCACGCCTGTGCCGTATCGCGCAGAGTTACGGCTGGCGTTGCTCGACGCCACACTGAAGCGCTTGAATACCGCAGCGCGACATTAGTTCAGCCACGGATTTTACAAACCATCTAAATAGGAGACATCCCTGTATGTCCGGATCTCGCGTTTTGGTTGTCGCTGTCTTACTCTGCTTTTTTACGATTCAAATCCCCGCCCAAACCTACATCAATCCTAACGGAACTAAAGAGCGCGCCAGCGAGATGCGCAGCGCGATCGAGCGCTACACCGTCGATCGCGGCAGTCTCACGCGTTCGTATCCGGTGGCAGTATCGCCGGCGCGGCGCGAACGCTTCAGGAAGTTCTACAACGAATGGCTCGCGTCGTTGCAGAGTCAAGACTTCGACGCGATGAGCGAGGACGGAAAGATCGATTACCTGCTGTTCAAGAACCATCTTGAGTACGAATTGCGACAACTCGACATCCAGGCGCGCCAACTCGGCGAGATCGAGCCGCTCGTTCCGTTTGCCGACAAAATCATCGCACTCGAAGAAGCGCGACGTCGCATGGAACCGATCGATTCCGCGAAAGTCGCGGCGACTCTCAACGACTTGCGCAAACAAGTGGACGACCGGCGCCGCGCGATCGAGCTCGGCATGCGCGCCGAGGGTGGTGGCAACATCAAGAAGACTGTTGCTAATCGAGCCGCAGTCGCGATCAACGGCCTGCGCGGCAACCTGCGCAACTGGTACACGTTCTTCAACGGCTACGATCCGCTCTTCACGTGGTGGAACGAAGAGCCTTACAAGGCGCTCGATCAGTCGATGAATAACTACGCGACTTTCATCACTGAAAAGATCGTCGGTATTCGTACTGAAGGCGTGAGTCAAACTCCGGCGGGTCCGAATCGGGGTCCAGGTGGCGGCGGTGGTGGTGGACAAGGCGGTGGTCAGAACTTCCAACGACCCACCAGCGCTCGTGCAGGAGACTCAAGCGACATCGTCGGCGATCCGATCGGTCGCGAAGCACTCTTGAGCGAACTGCGTTCGGAGATGATCCCGTACACGCCCGAAGAGATCATCGCGATCGGTGAGAAGGAGATGGCGTGGTGTGAAAACGAGATGAAGAAAGCGTCGCGCGATCTCGGTTACGGCGACGATTGGAAAAAGGCGCTCGAACACGTCAAAAACCTTTACGTCGAACCCGGCAAACAACCGGAAATGATTCGTGACCTTGCCCTCGAAGCGATCAAGTTTGTCGAAGACCACGACCTGGTAACCGTGCCGGAACTGGCGAAAGAAACTTGGCGCATGGAGATGATGACGCCGGAACGCCAGCTTGTCAGTCCGTTCTTTCTCGGCGGCGAAACCATTCTGGTGTCGTTTCCAACCAACACGATGGCGCACGAGCAGAAGATGATGAGCATGCGCGGCAACAACATCTATTTCTCGCGCGCGACCGTCCATCACGAGCTCATTCCGGGGCATCACCTGCAAGGCTTCATGGCTGCGCGCTATAAACCGTATCGCGCAATCTTCGGGACGCCGTTCTGGACCGAGGGCAACTCGCTTTACTGGGAGTTGTTGTTGTGGGATCTGGGTTTCGCGAAGACACCCGAGCAGCGAATCGGGATGCTCTTCTGGCGCATGCATCGCTGCGCGCGCATCATCTTCTCACTCAATTTTCATCTCGAGAAGATGACGCCGCAGGAGTGTATTGACTTGCTCGTCAATCGAGTGGGTCACGAGCGCGACAATGCGACTGCCGAAGTGCGTCGCTCGTTTGATGGGAGTTATGGGCCGCTTTATCAGATCTCGTATCTGATCGGCGGATTGCAGCAGTACGCGATGCACAAAGAGCTGGTCGATTCCGGCAAGATGACGAATCGCGCTTACAACGACGCGCTGTTAAAGGAGAATCGCATTCCGATCGAGATGCTGCGCGCAGCGATCACGAACCAGAAGTTGACGCGCGACTTCGTGACCAACTGGAGATTTTATGAACACAGATAAAACCAATCTAGCTTAGCGCCGATACTGCAATCCTCAATTCCACTCACCCTGCATTACAAACGCCGCCCAGTAATAAGGCGACTGCCACCGCCGCGTGCGCAGCAATTCGATCTGAGCCGCGCGCAATGCCGCCGCGGGCGTCTTATTACCCTTCAACATTCCCACGTAGAGGTGCTGCATCAATGATGCGGTTGCTTTGTCGTTTACGTTCCACAAGCTCACGACCAAGCGGCGCGCGCCCGCGTACATAAACGCGCGCGTCAGCCCATCAAGCCCTTCGCCTTTGACGTCTTTACCGAGTCCTGTCTCGCAGGCACTCAACACCACCAACTCCGCCGGCAGGTTGAGGTTATAGATATCGTGAGTTCGCAAAAACCCGTCCTGTGGTTTGCCCTGCTCATCGATCAACGAAAGCACAATTGCGGAAAGCCCTGCGCGCAACGTATCGACGTAGCCGTGCGTCGCGAAATGCACGTAACGATATTTGCTTAACTCGCCATCTGTGGCGATTGCGCGATTCGCACGAAAGTCGAGCGCGCTCATACTCGACGCACGCGGGGCCACCGAAAGAATTTGTTCGGCTTCCCATCTCGTAAACGGCAAACGTGGAATTGAAAGTTGGCCGTTGCCGCTGCCCGTTGTATGTTCGATGATTCGAGTCGAATCTTGCCTGCCAGTTTCTTTCACCGGAACGGACGCTTTGAATCTCGTGTCGCTGGTTGAAAACACCGGATCGGCTATTACCGCAACTGCCTTCGGGGCCGAAGCTCGTCTCTCCAGATTGCGACGCTGAATCGCAAATGACGACGCCGACGGCAAACTGACAAGCTCGTGATCGAGAATCAAAGGGTGAGTCAACCGCGGATCGGGGAGGGCCGCAAAGGGCACATACTGCAAAGCACCATCGGCCACTATCACCAATCGCTTTTTGCCAAGCTCCGCCGCAGGCTGCCCCAAAATCAACCGGCTTAACACCGCCGCACGTTGTTGAAAATCTCTGTCGGCTTTTGTGATTCGTGCGTTTCGTTGCGCCGGTGTTTCGAGCGATTTGATGATGCTGCGCTCTGTCAGCATTTCAACTACAGCACGGGCTGTGTTTTCGATTACTTCTCGTGCCGGCAGTTGATAAGCCTTCAGCGAATCGCGGGTTACGGCCCAAACATAACTTCGCTCCTGACCAAGCGCGTATTCGAGTAACAGAGTATTCGGATCCAGTTGCTGTTGAATATCTTTCAGGCCGAGAGGTTGTGGTTGCGTCAACGCTGAATACTGCGGGCTATTCTTGCGGATAGCCGCCTGCACCTGTTGATACTCATCATCGAGCGCGCTGATTTCCTTTTCGACTGTGGCAATTTCATCAGCGCCGGCCTTGCGCAGTTTGAGTTGCATCTCACGCTGCGCTTTTGCATTCATCACACGTCTAAGATCGCGCTCTTTTTCGACCAAACCAGCATCGATTCCCTGGTGGATATCGATCGATGCTTCGTTCAACTTCTCCAGCAAACTGCGGGCACGCGCACGCTCACTCACGTTCAAAGCGTCAGCATCCAGGCCCTGCGCAGGGTTCTTCGCATGCTGCTGCATCAGCACGTCAATGTAAAACTCATACGCTTTCTCCATCGTCGCGCGATAAGACGCGCGCATTTGCAGGCTCGTAGAGCGAGAACGGACGGTTTCAATCAGCGCCACCGATTCAGCGATATATTTGCGAGCCTGCTCGAGGTTGCCGCGTTTCTGCTCGGCTCGCGCAGCGCCCTCCAGTGCGATGGCGGCGGTGCTGAGGTCACCGATACTGCGCAGCAATGAGAGTGCTTTTGAAAACTGATCGAGCGCCTCTTCCGGGTGTTGGAGATCAATGTAGTCGTCACCCAGATGCGTGAGGGTGACAGCCTCGCCGCGACTATTTCCCACGCCGCGCTGAAGCTCGAGTGCTTTCAGGTGATATTCCCGCGCGTTCTGGGGATGGCCCTGCGCTGAATACACGGTTCCGATTTCATTGAGTGTGTCGGCTTCCTGTGCTCGGTTGCCGGTCTCGCGTTGAATAGCCTGGGCCTGGGCATAGTGAGCCAATGCATCATCGAACTTACCCAGACGACGATAGACACTGCCGATATTGAGGAGGAAGTCGCCTTCGGAATTCTTGTTTCCGACCGCACGCGCTAACGACAGCGCTTGTTGTAAGTAGTCAAGCCCGTTTTGCATTTCACCTGACTGAGCATTGGCGATGCCGATGTTATTGAGCGTGATGGCCTCGTTTGGTTTTTGGCCCAGCGCCCTGAAAACTTGCAGTGCCTGACCGTAAAACTCCAACGCCTTCTGCCAGTCGGCCCCATCGCTGTAAATCTTGCCGATATTGCTGAGTGAATTGCCTTCGACGACTCGTGAGCCGTTCTCGCGCGCTAATTTGAGGGCTCGCTGGTAATGGACGAGGGCCTTTCCCACATCGCCCAACTGGTGGAGCATGCCACCAACATAAGTTTCCGTTCCCGCTTCCAGTCTGCGATCGCCAATCGAAACAGCTAACGTAAGCGTGTCGTTGAAGTATCCAATCGCTTTGCGGGGTTCGTTCAACTGGTAATAAGTAACGCCGATGGACTGCAGAGTCAGTGCCTGACGGTAGGTATCTCCGGAAGCCTGAAAGAGCGACAGCGCGCGCTGGTATTTTTCAATTGCGGCTTTTCGAGCTGCGGGAGTTTGCTGTGCTCTTTGTTTTCTGGCTTCGTCGAATGCCAGATGGGCGGCAGCGTAGCCTTTGTCACTCTCAGTCGCTTCTCGCAGGGCAACGATCTTTATCTGGTAATGTCCCGCAGGCGCGTTGCGATTTGGCGAACGTACGTCCACGCGAAATTCACCAGTTGCCGAAGCCAAAATCACGACAGGCTCGGGGCCCCATCGCTCATTGGGGCTGTCGCTCTCGGTAAGTTGCTTGCCATCGGGTCCAAAGACCGCCGTGACCAGGTCGATGCCCTGCTGCTCGACACTGGCATTCAGAAACTGACCGGTAGTTAGCTGGATGCGATAGGAGTGAGTCTCGCCGCCTTTCAGCTCGCGCTGCACTTCCGTCAAAGACGGGAGTTCGCCTGGCGTCTGCGCGAACGTTGACATCGCGCCCATCGTTATCGCCGTCACGATGTGCGCGAAAAATCTAAACAGATGCTTTTTCATAACATCACGCCGAAAGGGGTGGACCAAAACCGAGCCCCCACCCCTTCAACGCAGTTACAGCAAAGCTCGATTAAGCAGTAGCCGACGCGACTGCGTCCTCGACTGACGGTCCGGCCGTAGCCTGGAATGAACCGTCGTCCTGCTCTTTGTTACGAAGAGGGTTCGACCAGTTTCCCGTCGCATGATCCTCGCCAATCTCGAAATTGTTAACAGTCCAGACAACTCCGGGCATCGCGAGGAGACTAAACGTAAACACCACGTCTTTAGCCACAACCGGAGGGCTGGTCTGGATCGGCAGGCCACTTAGAGTGAACAACTGATATGTTTCATTCACACCAGTGCCCAGGAAGAGAATATTCATCAGGGCTTGTTCCTCATGTGCGTTAGCTCCGGTCACACTTTTCATTGGTATCGGTTTTTGAATGTGAATCACCGGCATCGTCGTTTCCTCCTTTGGGATAGTTGGTTAACGTCTTCTTACTTTTTAACGCGTGAACTACTCAGGAAAATCACCACCATTTTATGAGCCCAGATGACGCGGATTTTTAAATCCGATCATCGCCGATACTGCAATCGCAGCTTCACGAACATTGGTTCGGTTGGTTTGAGGCTCGGGCGATAAAAGAGCAGTTGAGGCGCGGGGGCGCTGGCGGTCAACGCTCGCGTGGTTGCGTCCTTCTCTTCTTTCGTCCATGTCTGGCCGGTTGTCGACATTTCCAGATGGCCGACACCCGCGCCCCACGCTTTTTCCCAGCTTGCGACCTGCGAGTCCATCAGCTTCAGGGCCTTGTCCGTGACATGGACTTCTTCGAGCGGCGTCGGCGTAACAATCACGCTCAAAACTTCAGCAACATGATCCGGCCGGCTCTTCTTCATCGTGAAGAATGGCGGACTATCGTCCTGCGCCGGAATCTCCAGCAACCTGCCGACTGAAACCTCATTATTGCCGCCGGACGTTCGCGTCGTCGGGAAGATCAGGTAAGGTTCGCCGAGCGTTCCGTCCGCGTACTGCTCGCGATCGATCACATAGAGATACCCGGCACGCACTGTTTCCACGCTGATTCTCAACTTGTCGCCCTGGACGAGCCTCGTCGTAGCCGAAATCCGCTCCGGCAGCCACTCGCTCGTTGCGTTGTCGTCATGAACGATCAAACGCTCGCCGGAATCGGATCGATTCGCCGGACGGAGTCGCCAGAGGGTGACGCCAACAACCGTCTCCGGCGCGACATTGTTCACCGGCACGTCCGGTGTCGCGTTGTGATAAACGCGTCGGCGCGTCGTGGTCTTCTTGCTCGACGAAGGAGCGATGAAAGCTGTGTCCCAGAGTTTGCGTGTCGCGTCTTCCGGCTTTTGGCCCAACACGGACATAACGATTAAGACCAGCAATATCAAACCTGATATGACTCTCATAACCACTCCTTCCTCAATTCCACTCACCTTGCATCACAAACGCCGCCCAGTAATAAGGCGACTGCCATTGCCGCGTTCGCGACAGTTCGATCTGCGCGGCACGTAATGCGGCCGCAGGTGTCTTGTTACCTCTCAACATTCCTACGTAAAGGCGCTGCATCAACGATGCGGTTGCTCTGTCGTTCACGTTCCACAAACTCACCACGACGCGGCGCGCGCCCGCGTACATGAATCCACGCGTCAACCCCTCGATACCTTCACCTTTCACGTCTTTTCCCAAACCGGTTTCACACGCGCTCAACACGACCAGCTCCGCCGGCAGCTTGAGGTTGTAAATATCGAGCGTCCGCAGGAAACCATCCTGGGGATTGCCTTGCTCATCGATCATCGACAGCACAATCGCGGAAAGACCGGCACGCGTGGTGTCGACGTATCCATGAGTCGCAAAGTGAACGTAGCGGTACTGGCTCAACTCTCCGCTCGTCGCAACTGATCGATTTGCACGGAAGTCAACCGCTTTGAAATTCGCTCCCGAAGGCGCAACCGCGAGAATCTGGTCAGCCTCCTGTCTCGTGAATGGCAATCGTCGGATCGCAAGCTGTCCGCCGGGACCGCCGGACAAGTGTTCGATGATTCGCGTATAGTTCGCCGCGCTGGCGGTGCCGGTCGCCTCCGTTTTAGCGGGAGCACTACTGTTGAATCGGGAATCGACGGTCGAGAAGACCGGATCGGCGATTACTGCAATGCCTTTTGGCGCGGGTTTGCGACTTGCCAAACTCTGACGCTGAACCGCTAAAGCCGAGGCGGAAGGCAGACTCACGATTTCATGATCGATAACGAGCGGCCGATAATCTTTTCCTGCTGACAAGGCAGCGAACGGCACGTATTGAAGTGGGCCATCGGCGACCACGGCCAACCGTTTTGTTCCGAGTTCGGTGACGGCAGGCGCGAGTATTATTTCGCCCAACTCGGTCGCGGATTTTCGGAACTGTGAATCCGCGCCGCTGATTCGCGCTTGTCGCTCGGCGGCAGATTCGACTGACTTCACGATGCTGCGAGCGGTCAGGGATTCGTAAACCTGTTGCGCGAGGTTGCCGATATGCTCGCCGTTCGCCAGTTCATAAGTCTTCAGCGAGTTTTGCGTCACTACCCATAAATAGCTGCGCTTATCACCGAGCGAGTACTCCAGCAACACGGTATCCGGATCCAACTGCTGCTGAATGCCCTTCAAATTGAGCGGCTGCGGCTGCGTCAAAGCTGCATATGCCGGACTTGCGTTGCGAATCGCGGATTCCACTTGCTGGTAGTCGTCTTCCAGCGCGCTGATCTCTTTGTTGAGAGTGTCGATTTCCTCTTTTTTACCTTGTTGCGCGACCAGTTGAATCTGGCGTTGCGCTTTTGCATTCAATGACCTTCTGATGTCGCGTTCCTTTTGGACTAAGGTCGGGTCAACGCCTTGCAGAATGTCAACATGGCTTTCATTCAACATCTCGGTCAAGCTGCGTGCGCGCCCGCGTTCACTCGCCTGAAGTGCTTCTGCCTCGTGACCCTGTTGCATCAGCAGGTCGATGAAAAACTCGTATGCCTTTTCGCGGGAGGCCAGGTAAGACGCGCGGTGTTGCTGGCTCCCTGTCTGCGCCCGAACCGTCTCGATCAGGCTGAGCGACTCTTCAATGTCTTTTCGCGCCTCGCTCAGATTTCCCTGTTGCTGCTCCGCTCGGGCTCGGCCCTCCAAAGCGTTAGCGATGTTGTTCAAATCGCCGATCCGGCGAAAAACCGAAAGAGCCTGGTTGAAGTGGTCCATCGCTTCGTCCAGCCTGCCGAGGGCCGTGTACACATGGCCCAGATTGCTTAGCGAGACTGCTTCCCGGCGAACATTTCCGGTAGCATGTAGAAGCTGAAGTGCCTGTTGGTGATACTCGAGCGCCTTTTGCGGTTGGTTCTGCTGGGAGTACAGCACGCCTAGTTGGTCGAGAGTTTCCGCTTCCTGCACCTTATTTCCGGTTTGCTGCTGAATTGTTTGGGCCTGATTGAAATAGCTGAGAGCTTTCTCATAATCGCCGAGGCCACGGTACGCGATCCCAATATTACTCAGCGTAAACGACAGCGGGCCCTTAGCTCCTATCGCCTGAAACATGGGGACAGCCTGCTGTAGATAATCGAGCGCCTTCTGTGGCTCGCCGAGCTTGTTGTAGGCGTTTCCAATGTTGTTTAGCGTAATCGCTTCGGAGAATTGGTTCCCGAGCGGCTTATAAAGCGGCAATGCTCGCAGAAAATATTCGAGCGCCTTCTGCTGGTCAGAAGCCTCGCTATAAATCGCTCCGATATTGTTTAATGCGGAGGCTTCGCTCACGCCGGTCTCTCGAGCGAGCAACACGGCGCGCTCATAATGGGCCAGCGCCTCCTTTACATCGCCTAAAGCGCTGCTCGCTCCGCCCACAAAAGTTTCGACTCCGCTTTCCAACCGACGATCCTGGACTCTTTGCGCAAGTGCAAGGGCTTCTTTCGAATACTTGAGTAAATTGCGGAAATCACCGAGTTGAGCGAAGCGCACTATCATTGAGCGAAGCGTAAGGGCTTGCCGCAGCGGTTCGCCGCTGTCTGCAAAAAGTTGGGCCGCCGTTAAATATTTCTCGATAGACGCGCGTTTTGCGGCAGCGTTTTGCTGGTTGCCGGTCTTCTCAGCCTCTTCGGAAAGTCGTTGGGCCTCGACCAGACGCCGGTCCTGCGGCGTCGATTCGCGCAACTGCACGATTCTGATCTCGTAACGGCCCGGAGGAACTTTGCTATTCGGCGAACGCACTTCGATTCGATAATCGCCGGATTTGCCGGCGATCAGTAAAACTGGTTCCGTCCCCCACTGGTCGTTCGGACTATCAGCTTCACCAATCTCCTGGCCATCGGGAGCGAACAGCGCAACGCTCACATCGATCCCTTTCTGTTCCACCAAAGCGTAGAAAAATTGGCCGGAGGTGAGCGCTACTCGATACGCATGAGTTTCGCCTCCTTTGAGCTCGCGTTCTTGCGCAGCAAAAGTTGGAAGCGTTTGTGTGTTTTGTTGATTCGGAGAGGTGGTGGCTTGGGCAAAGCTTACCGACAGAAAAAAACTCAGCCATAAGGCAGAAAAGCTTCCGCGCGAAACATTGTTCAAATTCTGGCTCATAGACTTACGTTAGAACTGCCGCTCGCTGGATAACGCGTGAAAAGGTGGGCTTTTCTTCACACGTTATCCTTTTGTCGAGCGGGTCGTTAATTCAACCTAGTGTTTCCCATACCCGGCGGAAGACGCAGATTCCTCCTCGGGTACTACCCCGCCTCCGGTCTGGGCCGTGTAGGTGCCACTTTCAGGTCCGGTTTTTTTCTGGCCTTGCGAAGGCGTACTCCATGTACCGGCGGCATTGCCTCCACTCACAGCCGTTGACAAAATGATGGTCCAGCCGGTGATGCTGTTGTAGTTGAAGGTACAAGAGAGTGGGGTCCCCGAAAAAGTGCCCAGGGAATCCCAGCTCGGGTCGTAGAACGTATAAACGCCGGAGGCGAGACCGATATGGCAGCCGGCGAGCTTTGATTTGCGATCTCCTCCAGTGAGGCCGCTGGCATTTAGGGTCCATATGGGTGGGTTTGGTGGTGTTGGCATTGTTTATCCTCCTTATAGAGTCAAAAAGGTTTGTCACAATTCCTTCGGTCGGATTGTGCACTGGGCTTACGGCGATAAGGCCGTCCTTCGAAATCGGCTTTCTACTTGTTAACGCGAGAACTCTTGAGACAAACCCCCATTCACAGGGGCAAAAAGCGGAAAGCTGATTAGAGAGGGACTTAAAGAACCTGCTGTACTTTGGAGGCCCAATCATATGCAAGTTAGGCACTGCCGTCCAGCACAAAAACCTATCCGCAGATTACGCAGATGAAAACCGAACAATTAGTGGTGTTCGAGCCGGATGACGTAGACCAACAACTTACCCGCGGACTTCAAAGTCGTCTGTGTTTCGCCTTTTTCCAATCCGGGTTTGGTGGTCGAGTGGGTGGCGAGGAAACTTTGAACAACCTTGTTTTGACCGGCGTCTGTTATGAGGTTTCTTGTTTGTCGACTGGCGTACTGCCGTGCGGTTTCCAACTCCGGCACCGCATCTTGCGAGAAGACGAGCCAGAGCTTTTCAACGCCCTGCTCGCTGTCAAATTGCAACCAGGTTTTGTCGGGTATTTGTACAACCTGTTTGGCGGGTACAAACGGCGAGTTGTTGTTCGCAGTGACGGACGGGAAAACCACTACGAACTCCGGTCGACCAGATTCAGGCCCTTCATTCAAAACGTACAAGTAACCTGCCTCCGCGCTCTGAACGTTCACGCGAATCTGATAACTCTGCTCGAAATTGATCTCACCCGCGAGGGTGAACGGACCCTGATACGGCTTTCCGTCTTTGTACTTCTGCACCGTTACCCAGTAGGTAAGGGTGCGTTCAGCCACCGGCACAGGTGGAGCGACAACTGCGGGTTTGTTTTGTTTTGCACGCGAAGCGCGCCACGAATAGATTCCAAAGATCGCAGCAGTGAATATCGCCATTCCGACCAACGCGATCACCAGCACTCGTCTCTTACTTAGCTCACTCCTGACCTCAGTCGCGCGCACTGCCGCGACGGGCGTCGTTGGTGATGAAGTGCGCTGGATCTCAGCGTCCACATCCAACTGCTTTTTCAACGCCCGTAGATCGATGAGCATGTCCTTCGCGGTTTGATAGCGTTCGTCCGGACTCTTCGAGAGTGACTTCGCGACAATCCGTTGCAACTCGGCGGGCACCTTACGTTGCGTGAAGTTAGTCAGAGGCACGGGGTCTTTCTCGAGGATCTGGACGATCGTGTGGCTGTCCGTTGCTCCTTTAAAAGGCAGCAGTCCGGACACCATCTCGTAAATCATGACGCCGGTGCTCCAGATGTCCGTGCGTTCGTCGATCGCAGCGGCCTGCGCCTGCTCGGGCGACATGTAGTTGATCGTGCCCATGATCATGCCTGGCGCAGTTTTGAAGGCAGTGGCTGCCTCCGAGTCTTCGTTCTTGACCGTCGTGTGTCTCTTCTCCGTCACTTTCGCGAGTCCGAAGTCGAGCACCTTCACGACGTGGTCGCGCCGGCGAATCATCACGTTATCCGGTTTGATATCGCGATGGACGATGTTTGCTTCGTGAGCAGCGTCGAGTGCGGCGAGCACCTGGATATTGATATCGAGGATCTCACTGAGTTTGAGCTTCTTGTTCTTGCGCAGATGATCGCGCAGTGTCTCACCGTCAACAAACTCCGTCGCCAGAAACGTCAAATCGTTAACTTCACCAAACTCATAAACCGTGAGTATGTTTGGCTGATTTAGTGACGAGGCCATCTTCGCTTCCTGACGAAAGCGTTGCATGCGACGTTTGTCAGTGGAAATGTCGGGCGCAAGAATCTTCAGCGCGACGGTGCGATCGAGTCGTGTATCGCGGGCCAGGTAAACTTCGCCCATGCCTCCTGCGCCGAGCGTGTTGAGAATTACGTACGACCCAACCTGCTGTCCGTCGCTGAGAGCCCTGTGAGGTGGTCCATCTTCGTGCTCATCAACCAGAAGCGGCGCCGCCACCTCAGCGGCAATGCCGCCGATAAAATCATCGTCGCTCGCCTGCTCGTGCGACGCGATCAACTTCTCGACTTCCGCGCGCAGCGATTCATCACTGCCACACTGCCCCACCACGTACGCATTGCGCACTTCGGGATCGAGCGAGATGGCCGACTTGAATATGCGACTGATCTGTTGCCAGCGTTCAGGATTCAATTGGCCGCGGTCTCGGAAAGTTGTTGATAGAGCCACGCGCGCGCCATGTTCCAGTCGCGCGTGACGGTGTTTTCGGAGATCTTCAACACACCGGCGATCTCTTCGTTATTCAGGCCGCCAAAGTAACGCATCTCGACAACCTGGCTCCGTCGCGGATCCATTTCAGCGAGGCTCTTGAGTGCTTCATCGAGACGCACGAGCTCGCGTCCTGGATCGGGCGTGATAGCTGCGACTTCTTCCAACGACACTTGTTGCGCACCGCCGCCACGCTTCGCATAAGCATGTCGCCGCGCGTGATCGATCAGGATGCGACGCATGATCTGCGCGGAGATAGCGAAGAAGTGCGAACGATTGGCCCAGTGAACATTCTTCTGATCCACGAGACGAACGTAAGCCTCGTTGATGAGTGCGGTGGTTTGTAACGTATGGCCGCGGCGTTCGCGACTCATGTAGCGGCGTGCGAGACGGTGGAGCTCGTCGTACACGAGAGGATACAACTCGTCGAGCGCGGACTGGTTTCCGTCGCTCCACTTAGCGAGCAGTTGCGTGATGTCATGTGGGCGAGGTTGCGTCAATTTGCGTTTGCCCTAGGAGCGGATTATACGCAAATACGCAAACAATTTAGCCTCAAAAAGGCACATAAGCCACAAAATGGGGCCTGTTAATGAGAAATCCCTTCAGTCGCTTGCACAAAA
>DATDFT010000191.1:0-25414 GCA_036522475.1 Pyrinomonadaceae bacterium
TTCTTGAATGCACCTGACAAAATCGGTCTCTCTCTGACAGTCCGCGCGCTTTGGCTGCTCGTTGCTAAGATTTTAGCCTTCGCTCTCAGTATCGCTCTCCCGCTGCTGCTCGTTCGTCGCCTCAGCCAGCAGGACTTTGGACTCTATAAACAGGCATTTCTCGTCGTCGGCAGCGCGCTCGCTCTGTTACCGCTCGGCTTCCAGATGAGCGCGTTCTACTTCCTGCCGCGCGATAAAGATCGCCAGGGTCCGATTATTCTGAACATCCTGCTCTTTCATCTTTTGATGGGCGGACTCGGCGCGCTCGTCCTGATCCTGTTTCCGCAACTGTTCTCGACCATCTTCCACAGCGGCGAACTGGTCAGCTACTCCTCGATAATCGCGGCAGTCGTCTTCTTCTGGGTTGTTTCGTCGTATCTCGAAGTCGTTTCGGTCGCACACCAGGAAGCACGACTCTCAACCATCTTTATCATCTGCGCACAACTAACCAAGACCGGTTTGCTGGTTCTGGCGGCAATCGCGTTTGGCTCAGTGCGCGCGTTGATATACGCAGCGCTTGTTCAGGGAATCGTGCAGACGATCATCCTGTTGATTTACCTGCGTTCTCGTTTTCCGCGATTCTGGGTGAGTTTCGACTGGGCCGTGCTGCGCATGCAGTTGTCATATGCCATACCGTTTGGCGTAGCCGGACTCCTCTTTACTTTACAAACCGATCTGCCGAACTACTTCGTTTCAAACAAATTTGAAGCGAAGGTCTTTGCGATCTACGCGATCGGCGTTTTCAACATTCCGCTCGTCGGCATGTTGAGCGAATCGGTGGGCGCGGTCATGATTCCGCAGGTCAGTCTGTTGCAGAAGCACAGCGAACACCATGAGATTATCGCGCTCGCTGCACGCGTCGCTCGCAAGCTGGCGCTGATTTACCTGCCGCTGTACGGGTTTTTGATCGTCATGGGACGAGAATTCCTGACGTTCCTGTTTACGAGTCAATACGCGGCGAGTTGGCCCATCTTCGCGATCAACCTGACGATGCTGCCGTTGAGTATCTTCGTTTCCGATCCGATCATGCGCGCCTTTGCCGAGCAGCGACAGTTTCTGCCGAAGCTGTATGCCGCGTTGGTAGTGTTGCTCTTCGTCGCTTTATGGCTGGGGACGAGTCGTTACGGTTTGATCTGGGCCATCTCGGTGGTGGTCGGCGTCAACATCATTGGCAGGACCGCAACGTGGATCAAGATTGGCAGCATGCTGGGTATACGGTTGCGCGATATCACGTTGCTGAAAGACGTGGGCAAGATAGCGATCTCAGCGTTGATTGCGGCCGTGATCACTGCGTTTGTGCGCACTGCGATACACGGGCTGCGGCCGTTTGGCATGCTCGTCGTTTGCGCGGCGGTGTTTGGCGTAATCTTTCTCGCGGGAATTCTGTTGCTGGGTTTGCCGACGATCGAGGAGCGCGGTTACGTCAAGCGGCAAGTGGCGCGTTTTTGGCGGCCGGCGTTGAAGACTGTCGGCGAGCCAGTGACGAGGAGTTGAACGCGGTGACTGCTCCGGCGCAAAAAGCACGCATACTGAGCCGAGCGTTTCAGCAGGACGGCGCGCGTGGCGTGGTCGGCGTGTTGGCACAGAAGTTTAAGTCGACGTGGCGGCGTGGTGAGGTTTGGCAACTCGGAAAATTCGTCGGGATGCCAACCGAGATCGTGCGGCTCGATGGATGCAGGTTTACGATCGCGAAGGATCGCGTGCCGGCGAATGTCGTCGATCTGTTGTTGTCGGATTTGTATGAGGAGCCGGAGCGAAAGGCGTTACGGAAGTTTCTGGATCCGGAGCTGCCGGTCGTTGAGTTGGGTGCTTGTATCGGAGTTGTCTCTTGTCTCACAAACCGTCGCTTGCGCAGGCCTGAGAATCACGTCGTAGTTGAAGCGAATCCGGCGCTGTTGCCGCTGCTCGAACAAAATCGCGCGCGAAACGACTGCCGGTTCAAGATCGTTCACGCGGCTGTTTCGCATGGCGCTGACACGATCACTTTCGGCGTTGATGACAATATTCTGGCGAGCAGCGTGCATGGCGACGAGCAGCATGCGGTGATGGTTTCCACGGTTACCCTGGAACGTTTGTTGGATGACCATGGTTTTCAACGGGCGACGCTGATCTGCGACATCGAAGGCGCGGAGTTGGAGCTCGTCGAGCATGAGTTGAAGACGCTGAGCGAACGGGTTTCGACGATCATCATGGAGCTGCACGACCGCATCGTCGGACAGGACCCAACGCAACGAATGTTGGCGACACTTGAAAGCGCGGGCTTTAAAGTCGTGAGCAGAGACGGCGACGTGATCGTGTTACAAAAATGATCCGCGAAGCGCTATCACGTCGAATCTTATTGCCTGCTGGACGGCTGCGTCGCATGGTCCATCCGGCGCGACGGCAGGCTGAGGCGGCTTATGCGCGTGGGCTCGCGGAACGCGCAGCGCTAAAGAACCTTGGACCAGAGCAGCGTCATGAATGGGTGCTCAAACGCGTGCGCGTGGTTGTGCGTCACGCCGCTGCGGAAATTCCTTACTATCACGAGCTCTTCAATCGTACCGGGTTCGACCCAGCCGCTGATTTCACTTTCGCTGACTTCGCAAAACTTCCCGTGCTCGAACGCGACGACATACGGAACGCCGGCAAGGATCTGATCTCAATACAAATCCCACCCGAGTTGCTGGTGAAAGACGCAACCGGCGGTTCAACCGGAACGCCGACGGAAGTCTGGCTTGGTCCGGAAGAGATCGGCTGGCGTGAGAGCGCGCTCGAGTACTCAATGCAACGCATCGGCGTTCCCACCGGCGTGAGCACCGCGTTCTTCTGGGGACACAATCTCGATCCGATCAATCGCGACAGTCTGCGCGATCGTTTCCACGACTTCGAAACGAACCGCCGCTGGTTCGACTGTTTCCGTCTCTCCCCGGAAGTGTTCGAGAAGTATCACCGAGAATTCGAAGAATGGAAGCCTGCGTGTATCGTCGCGTACGCGAGCGCCGCGGGACATCTGGCGGAGTACATTCTCGAGCGTGGTTATAAACCAAACTACCCGACGCGATGTTTTGTTACCGGCGCGGAGAAGTTGTTGCCCGCGCACAGAACCGCGATCGTGGAAGCATTCAAACGACCGGTACACGAACGTTACGGGAGTCGCGACGTCGGGCTGATGGCGTTTCAATACGATCCCGAACACACGCTCGAATTCGAAACTGATTGGACCAACATTCTCGTCGAACCCGAAACAACCGATCCGCTCTCTTCGATTCTGATTACCAAGTTGCACGCCGACGGAATGCCGATGCTTCGCTATCGAATCGGCGACGTGGCGCGGTTTGCTGAAGGCAGCAGACCTGGGCATCCGGCGTTTGTGTTGCGTGAAATCGTCGGGCGCGAGGGCGCGCGTTTGTGGCTGCGGGACGGTCGTTGGGTGATGAGCGAGGAGCTGCCGCACCTTCTGAAGGATTTTCCCGTGCGGGAATTCATGTGTGTGCAGCGCGCGGATTATTCAGTGCAACTGCAAATTGTGCCGAGAAATGGATTTTCCGAAGAGAACAAGCAAAGAATCCTTGACACAATCGGTGTAAACTTGCCCGGACTGGAGTTGAGCATCGCGATTGTCGAGGAGATTCAGAGGACGGCGGCGAATAAGTGGCAGCCGGTGGTTAGTGAAGTGAGACGGCAGATGGATTGACAGGATTAACAGGATTTTCAGGATTTACATGATTGAGGGGCAGGAACAGTTTGATCCACGGGTGGCGGCGGTTGACGTCGGGATGAAACGTTACGACGAAACGAGCGTGCGTCGCGTCGCAGAGGGACTCGCCCGCATCGCTGGGATGCTTGGCTGGGCGGCCACGGAGCGTGGTCCATTGGGCAACTTGATCGAGCGTGGCGCGAAGGTTGTCATCAAACCCAACTTCGTGATGCACGAGAACAGTGGACCATGGGGCATGCCGCCGTTACTGACGCATCAATCGTTGGTCCAGGCCGCCACGGAAGCTGCGCTTCTCGCGGAGCCTTCCGAAGTGATGGTCGGCGACGCTCCGATACAAGGATGTGATTTCGATCTGCTGCTGAAGAATGCCGAACTCGATGGTTGGTCCAACCAGCTTCAACACCAGGATTCGCGTTTCAAAGGCATTCGTGACTTTCGTCGCACCGTCGCGACGTTCGTTGACGGTGTGCGTATCGCAGATGAAAACGCGCAGTCGGAAGAGCATTTCGTGCTCTTCGATCTCGCAGGCGAGAGTTTGCTCGAACCGATCACTGACGACAATCCATCGTTTCGCGTTACCTGTTACGACCCGCGACTGATGGCGAAGACGCACGCGCCCGGTTGTCATCGTTACCTGATCGCGCGCGAGATTCTCGAAGCCGACGTAATCGTCAATCTTCCGAAACTAAAAACACATCAGAAAGCCGGCATCACCTGCGCGTTGAAGAACCTGATTGGCATCAACGGCAACAAAGAGTATCTGCCACATCATCGCATCGGAGGCTTCGATCTCGGCGGCGATTGTTATCCCGGCAGCAGCGATCTGAAGCGCGCCCTGGAGTTCATTCACGACCGGCAGAACATGACGAAGTCGCAGACTGCCGGACGCATGTGGCGCACGGCGGCGAATCAGTTTTATCGCCTGCTGCGTTTGAAAGGCGATCGATTCGGCATCGAAGGCTCGTGGTCCGGCAACGACACGATCTGGCGCACGTGTCTCGATCTCAACCGCATCCTGCTTTACGGAACTCCGCAGGGCACGATGGCTGACGACGTGCAGCGTCGCGTGATTCACATCACTGACGCGATCGTCGCCGGGCAGGGAAATGGACCACTCTCGCCCGAGCCGTTGCCGATGGGTCTGCTGTTCGCCGGCGCAAACGCCGCCGCAGTCGACTGGATAGGTGCATACCTGCTCGGATATCCACCCGAGAACATCCCGATCGTTCGTGAAGCGTTCCAGATGTTTCGTTGGCCGCTCACGTCGTTCACGCACAGCGACATTCGTTTGCTCGGCGATCTAGGCGAGGGCGTTGCTGATGAAGTGCTCCAGCGGCGGCCGGTTGAAACGATCCATTATCCCATTGGCTGGCGCGACGTCGCCCACAGCCAGATTCCCCAGGCCGTCTCGTAAATGGCCAACGTTCTGCAACTCTTCGACAGCTTCAATCAGGGCGGCACCGAATGGCAGACCGTTCAACTAACGCGTCTGCTTCAGGAGAGCGGCAAGCACCGGCTCTTTCTCGCGACGCTCAATGATGAAGGACCGTTGCGCGCGGAAGTCGAGCGGTTGGGCTTTCACGACATTCCGTCATTCTCGCTCCAGAACTTCTACAACTTCAACGCGATGAAGCAACTCTGGCGGCTCGCGTCGTTGATGCGCAAGAACAAGATCGACCTGGTCCATGCGCACGATTTCTACACGAACATCTTCGGCACGGCCGCCGCGAAACTTGCCGGCGTGCGAGCACGCATCGCATCGCGTCGCGAGACCGAAGGCATTCGCTCGCCCGCGAAGCGTTGGCTCGAACGGCGCGCGTACAATGCCGCGAGCGCGGTGGTTGCGAATGCGGAGGCGATTCGCACGCAGTTGATCGCGGAAGGTTTGTCGCCGGAGAAGGTCGTGACGATTCATAACGGGCTCAACGTCGCTCACGTGACTCCGCGTGCGAATGCGCAACGCGCGGAGCTGTTGCAGAGTTTCAACTTACCGAACAGCCGGCGCTTCGTGACGATCGTTGCGAACATGCGTCACGTCATGAAGGACCAGGCGACTTTCCTGCGCGCCGCGCAGCTCACGCGTGCGGCAGTGCCCGACAGTTCGTTCATACTTGCAGGCGAGGGCGAACAGATGCCCGGCTTGCGCAAGCTCGCAGCGGATCTCGGCCTCGCGGAGAGCGCGTTTTTTATCGGACGTTGTAATCGCATCGCCGACCTGCTCGCGATCTCGGATGTTTGCGTGTTGAGCTCGAAAGGCGTGGAAGGTTTTTCGAACTCGATTTTGGAGTACATGGCGGCAGGGCGGCCGGTGGTTGCGACTGATGTGGGCGGCGCGCGTGAAGCGGTCGCCGATAGTGAAACGGGGTTCATCGTGAAGCCCGAAGACTTCGAAACGATGGGGAACCGGCTGATCACGTTGTTGAGCGAGCCGGAGAGGGCCTGGGAGATGGGGGCGCAGGGACGCAAACGCGTGCTGGAGCAGTTTTCGTGTGAGGCGCAGTTGGGGCGTGTGGAGCAACTCTACGAGGGGTTATTAGGCCGCTGATTACGCGGATTTGCCGAGGAATCCGTGACTCTTTAGCAGTTTACAGTTAGATTACAAGAGGTGTCGCGCTTGTCTCAAACCGGTGATTACGAGAGCCTGGTCAACCCGCAGCGAAAGCACGTAACTGCGGCGATCGCGGAAGAATTTCCGGTTCCGGCCAAACCCGCCGTCGACGAACCAACCGAAGAAAAGGCAGAAGAGCCCACGGAAGTCGGCGCCGTAGACGGGTGGAGTCTTAACAACGGTCACGGTCTGACCTTCATCGCGCTCTTCATCTTCAGCGTCATCCTGTACTTCCGGCCCTACGAATTGATCCCCGCGCTGGAATCGTTTACGTCGATGGCTTTCTTCTTCGGCGTCCTGACCTTGGCCATCTACGTTCCTTCGCAGTTGATACTCGAAGGCAATCTCACTGCGCGACCGCGGGAGATCCATCTGATTCTACTCTTGTGTCTCGCTGCGTTTCTCTCGATGCCGTTGGCCACGAGTCCGGGTGAGGCCTACACCACAGTCACCGATGTACTGCTGAAAGCGATCGTAATTTTTATCGTTCTCGTAAATGTCGTCCGTACCGAAAACCGTCTCAAGCTCTTAATCTGGCTCGCGTTCGCAGTCAGTCTTTACCTGAGCGTTAACGCGATCAACGACTACATGACTGGCAACTTCCGTGAAGGCTCGGCGTTCTATAACAATCAGCGCATCGGTGGCGTGATTCGTGGCCTCTTCGGAAACTCGAACGATCTCGCGTTGCACCTCGTGACCATGGTGCCGCTCGCGATCGGTTTCGCTTTCGCGACGAAAAAGACGTTGCGCAGATTTTTGTACATCGGTTTCGCGGCGGTGTTCGTTGCCGCGATCGTGGTGACTTTCTCGCGCGGAGGTTTTCTCGGCCTGTTAGTGGCGGCGCTCGTGCTGGTGCGAAAGATCGGTCGGAAGAACAAGTTTCTCAGCACTGGCGCCCTCGTTGTGGCGCTGTTGGCGGTGCTGGCGTTCGCGCCAGGAGGTTACACAGGCCGGCTTTCGACGATCTTCAACTCGGACTCTGACGCTACCGGTTCATCCAGCCAGCGAACCGAGATTCTCAAGCGCTCGATTTGGGTCACACTTCGTTACCCGCTGTTCGGAGTCGGCGCCGGAAACTTCCACTACAAGTCAGTACACGAGCTGGTTACACATAATGCTTACACCGAAGTTTCTTCTGAAATGGGTATTCCGGCGCTCGTGATCTACATCATGCTGATGGTCTATCCATTGCGCCGGCTGCGTGAGATCGAGAAAGCAACAGTAGACATTGCGGAGAAGCGCAAATTTCATTATTGGTCGATAGGGATACAGGCGAGCATTGTCGCTTACATGGTGTCGAGCTTCTTCGGCGCTGTCGCGTACCAGTGGTACATCTATTACATCGTCGGTTACGCGGTCGCTCTGCGCCGGATTTATTACGTGGACCTGCATGCTGCAGAACGGAAATCATAACGGCTTACATAACGATCCGGAGCTGCCTCTGATCAGCGTCATCATTCCGGCTTACAACGTCTCCGCGTACATCGGCGACGCGTTGCGCTCCGTTTTTCTACAGCACTTCAAGAGTCACGAAGTGATCGTCGTTAACGATGGATCGACAGACACGCCGGAGCTCGAAAGAGTGCTCGAACCATACCGCGATAAGATCCACTACATTCAGCAGGAGAATCGCGGCATCTCCGCCGCCCGCAACGCCGCGTTGCGCATCGCTCGCGGCGAGTTGATTGCACTGCTCGACGCCGACGACATTTGGCACGAAGGGAAACTCACCGAGCAACTCGCATTCATGAAGCAGGGCCAGTTTGACATGGTCTATGGCGACGCGCTGCTCATCGGCGACGTGCCGTGGCCCCCAGGAACGACGTTCATGGGACGCTCGCCATCCGATGGTCCAGTCACGCTGAATAGTCTATTGGACCTGAGCGTTACTGTGGTTGTGTCGACCGTCATCATGCGAAAGGATCTGGTCGAACAAGTCGGCGGCTTTGACGAAGAGGATCGAAACATCACTGAAGATTTCGATCTGTGGCTGCGACTCGCGCGTGCCGGAGCGCGGATCGGTTATCAGAAGAAAGTCGTCGCCGAGTATCGTTATCGCTCGGACAGCGTGTCAGCGCATCGCGTAAAATTGCACGAGGCCGCGTTGCGTGTATTACAAAAGACGCGCCGCGGCATGACGTTGAGTGCCAGTGAAAAAGAAGCGTTGGACCGTACTGAGCAACGGTTGCAATCGATCCTGATGCTCGAACGCGGCAAGACCCTGATCGTCAATGGTGAAGTTGCTGAAGCACGAGCGATGCTGACGAAGGCAAGAGAAATGAATAGCAGTTGGAAGATTCCCCTGGCGCTGCTGGCTTTGCGTACGTTCCCCGGGTTGGTAAGACGGTACCTGCGAAAGCGGCATCGTTCTGATTAGCTGGTTCTCCCGCCCTTGCACGATAACTAATGATGCATCTCGAAGTTGTCGTACCAACTTACAATCGCGCTGACTTGTTGCCGGTTTGTCTGCGGAGTTTGCTTGCTGGTGCGATTCCGGATGGATTAACAGTCGGCATCACTGTCGTTGATAACAACTCCGCTGACGATACGCGCGAGGTAGTTGAGAGTTGGAAGGATCGTTTCAACGGACGACTCAGTTATGTCTTTGAACGGATGCAAGGCAGATCTGCGGCCCTGAACGCGGGCATCACCGCCAGTGAAAGCGACCTGGTTGGGTTTATCGACGATGACGAGGAGATTGACGAATCGTGGTATCAGACGGTTCATCAAGCCTTCACCACGCGGGACGTTGATTTCATCGGTGGTCCATACATTCCCAAGTGGGAGCAGGATCCGCCGGCGTGGTTGCCGGCAGATCACGAGGGCGTCATCGGAGTCGTTGATGCCGGCAACGAGATCGTTCCTTACGACGAGCACTATCCCGGTATTCTCATGGGTGGCAATGCCGTCATTCGACGCACGGCGCTGGATAAAGTTGGTCTTTACATGACTTCACTGGGTCGCACCGGCGGGCGGCTGCTGGCGGGTGAAGACGAGCACATGTATCGGCGTCTGCTCGAAAGCGGTGCAAAAGGTTTATATCTGCCGCAGTTGAAGATCTATCATCTGATACCGGCCACGCGCCTTACCAAGAAGTACTATCGTCGTTGGTCGTTCTGGCGTGGCGTTTCGTGTGGCGTACTGGATCGAACTCAGCCACAGCACGTTCCTTATTTGTGTGGCGTGCCGCGATATCTTTTTGGAGCGGCGAGCCGCGGCCTCTTCGGATGGACCATGGCGCCGCTGCGACGCGCGGCTGCGTCGCGAACGTTTTCGAACGAGCTCGCGCTCTGGGACCTGGCAGGTTTTTTTTACGGCAAACACTTTTACAAAACGGAATGAATGATGGAATCTGCGGCTGTAAAAGTCGTCATTGTTGCCGCGTCGATGGATATTGTGGGTGGGCAGGCGGTGCAGGCGGTGCGGTTGATCGAGCACCTGAAAGAGGAGCCGTCTGTCGATGTTGATTTTCTGCCGGTGAACCCGCGTTTGCCGGGCGTGCTGCGGAAGTTGCAAGCCATCAAGTACGTCCGCACCGTTACGACTTCAAACTTGTACTGGTGGAAGTTGTTAACGACGATTCCGGCCTTCGACGTAATTCACATCTTCTCGGCTTCGTACTTTTCATTCCTGCTCGCTCCGGCGCCCGCGATCATCGTTGCCAGATTATTCAACAAAAGAATCGTGCTCAACTATCACAGCGGTGAAGCCGAAGATCATCTGCGACATTGGCCCAGGACAAGCATCCCGCTGCTGAAGAAGGCCGACGAGATCGTCGTGCCGTCGCCGTACCTGGTACGCGTGTTCGCGAAGTTTGGACTTCCTGCAAAAGCGATCTTCAACGTGATCGACTTCGACCAGTTGATCTTTCGCGAACGACAAACACTGCGCCCAGTGTTTCTGTCGAATCGAAATTTCGAAGCGCACTACGGCGTCGACGTCGTGTTGCGAGCGTTTGCGATCATTCAACAGCGATTTCCGGACGCGTCGCTGAAAGTTGCCGGTGATGGTCCGTGTCGAGAAGCACTCCAGAAACTCGCCGCGGAGTTGAAGCTGCGCAACGTCGACTTCGTCGGCACGGTGACACGCGCGGCGATGGCGGAGTTGTACAATGAAGCCGACTGCTTTTTGAATGGATCGAGAATCGACAACCAGCCACTCTCGATTCTCGAAGCGTTTGCGAGCGGCTTACCGGTGGTTACAACAAACGCGGGCGGCATTCCCGACGTTGTAACTGACGGCGTGACCGCGCTGATGGTGGAAATGGACGATCACGAAGCACTCGCCGGCAGCGCGATCGCTTTGATCGAGCACCCTGAACTCGCACATCGTCTCATCAATGCCGGTCGCAATGAGTGCCGGCGCTACACGTGGAAAGCGGTGCGGCATGAGTGGCTGAAGGCGTATGGAACAACGAATGGCGCAGCCTGATCTGTCGGTGGTGATCTGTACTTACAATCGCCCGGAGTTATTGCGTCTCGCTCTGACCACACTGTTGCGGCAATCGCCCGCGAATCTCACGTACGAAGTCGTGGTTGTCGATAACAACTCAACCCCCGAAACGCGCGCTGTCGTCGACGAACTCGCACAAACCGACCCGCGCATCAGGTACGTCCGCGAAACGCGCCAGGGAAACGCTTATGCGCGAAACACAGGCGTCGCTGAAGCCCGTGCGCCGATCGTCGCGTTCCTCGATGACGACGTGACGGTGCGTGACAACTGGATGGAGATCATCGCGCGTACATTCAAAGAGACACACGTGGACTTCATCGGCGGGAAAGTGCTGCCGCGCTGGGAAGAGCCACCTCCGTCGTGGCTCGGTATTGCCAACTGGGCGCCCATTGCTGCTCTCGATTATGGCGACGCACCGTTTTCGATCACTGCTGACAATCCGCTCTGTTTGTTGACTGCGAATATTGCTTTCAAAAAGGATCTCTTTGCCAAACACGGTGAATTCTCGGCGGCTGTTCAACGAGCAGGAGACACTATAGGCTCCCTCGAGGATCACGAATTCCTCACGCGCCTGCTGCGTGCAGGTGTGGCAGGTTTGTACGTTCCGGAGATGATCGTCGATGCGTACGTCGGCAGCGAGCGCATGACAAAGGATTATCATCGTCGTTGGCACACGGGTCACGGACACTTCTACGCGGTGATGAACGATCGGGAGTGGGAGCGTTCGAGCTATCGTCTCCTGGGAGTACCTGGTCATCTCTACAGAGAGACAGCGAAGAACGCATTCGTTTGGTTCTCGCGCGTGATCGCAGGAAAAACAGATGCGGCGTTTGTCAACGAATGTCGCTTGAGATTCTTCCGCGGCTTCTTTCGACAGCGAACAAAACGAGTTTAACTAGATTGCGTTTGGATTGTGATTCTTGCCTGAGGGTTTACAGCGCTATTTCGGCATGTTAGGGTGCGCGCGTCTAACGTGCGGCACCGGGAAGACAAGACCCCTCGGAGTTGTACTCAAAAACATAAGCAGAAAGTAGTACATCACGCTTTCCCGAAAAGTGTGCGTCGGCAAGAGTGTGTCTATGAGTCTGAGACGTTTCTTTCCCCTGTTGTTCGTTCTATGTCTTCTTTGTTCAATCCAATCAGTAAACGCAAACACGCCGCTGCGTGTGCTCAGTTGGAACATTCAGTTCGGGCAGGGTACCGACGGTGTGACGGACTTTGATCGCACCGCGGCGTGGCTGGCCCGAATGAATCCGGATGTCATCGCGTTGTGCGAGATGCCGCCCGATAAAATTCCCAGCTTGGTAGGTTCATTGACTCAACGGTCTGGACGGGCGTGGTTCACGCACTTCGTTCCGAAAGCGCCGGGAATCAACGAAGGCAACCTGATCCTTTCAAAGTACAGCTTCAGTGCCACCGGTTCGAAGTACCTGAGCTACACGCGGTCCGTAGCCCAGGTCACGATCAACGTCGGCGGCGAAAACATCAACTTCTTTGCGACGCATCTCGACGCCACGTCGTCCGCCCTGCGGCAGACGGAGGCCCAGGAACTGCTGAGTTGGACCAGTGGCTTTGCGTCGCCGAGGATCGTTTGCGGCGATATGAACGCGGGGAACGATACGCCCGAAGTGATCAGTATTCTGAACGTCTACCGCGATAGCTGGGTCGATGCTTTGAACCAGGGCACCGCGCTCGCTTATCCCGATAATCCTGTTTGGCTGAACACGCGCACGCGTCGCTGGCGAATTGACTTCGTTCTGTACTCTTCAGATCCGACTATTTCTGCTCGCGGTAGTAACATTCCGGACACTCGAGATCTAAGCAATACACATGTTGTAACTCTGCTCGGGACTCCGGATGACAAGGGAGTTAGACCATCGGACCACAATCTCGTGGTTACGGACCTTGATGTCGCCGGGACTGTGGCAACACCCACACCGGCGCCTGCGCCGGTACCTGTGTTGCTCACACAGGGCAGCACGGACCGCGCGCTGGCAATACATTCGACTCAGTTCACACGGGAGCCCTTTCCCGTAACAACTACGGTGAACCTGAGCAACGATCATCGAACGAGGATCATGCTCTTCGCGACAAATCTGGATTTATTGACGGGCGAAACAGCTTCATCTGTGAGCGTGCGGGCGACAGATTCGCGTGCCCTGACCTATGACCTTGCGGTGGAGCAAGTGGCGAAGGTTCCTAATTTCTCGTGGTTATCAGTAGTAACTGTGAGATTGCCGGACGACCAGACGATCACTGGAGACTTGGTCATGAGTCTTGGTTTGCGCGGTTCGCTCAGCAACAGCGTGCGCGTCGGGATCAGAGCGCCGTAAAACCTAAAATGGCGATTTGGTTACGAACTGGTTACAAAGGTTCCGAAATTTTGACAGTATTCTGTTCGCGTGTTACATTCGGGCTCGTCTGACGGTGCGGGTTAGAGTCGGAAAGAGGGAGTAAGGCCGATTCTTAATACGCCCGCGCAATCAGGCAGCCCCGGTTAGAACAACGTACCATCCGTTCTAATCTCCCAGATCTCCGCAGGAGAGATCGCAAACACTAAAACTCGGAGCGTTCTACGGCACACCCGAACCTAGGACTTTGGGTGCTGTCGACCGTTTGGATTGTGTCCCGGTGTGTTTTGGTCAGTCGAACGCAAGGGAAACGATCAAAACCCGATTGTGTGAATGGGTTCGTGTCGATTCCTGAACTCCAATTCATTTTCCATGGCGACGATAAGCCGGCGAGAGTGTCACTACGCGGCGATATCTTCCATTGTCCCCCGCGAAATCCCCCATTGTTCCCGTCCCTCCAATTGCAATTCCGAAAGGAGACTTTGAAACAGTGACCCCTAGACGGATTATTCCGGTTTACCTATTCATTTCGGTTCTTATATTACTTGCTTCCGCTCGTACTTCTTCTGCACAGGAAGTCGTTCTCTACGCCTCGCAGGCTCCGACGAAGGTTGGTAATTGGACGGTGGTGGCTGATGCAACAGCAGCAGGTGGTGCTCGTCTCGCAAACCCCGATGCGGGTTTGCCAAAAATAACGACGGCGTCAGCAACGCCATCAAGCTATGTCGAAATCACATTTGCGGCGACAGCAGGTAAACCCTATCGCATCTGGATTCGTGGTAAGGCACAAGGGGATTCACCTTACAACGATTCAGTTTTTCTTCAGTTTTCCGGCACCGTGACCAGCACCGGCAGTCCGATTTATCGAACCGGTACTACGTCCGCTGCCGAAATGAATCTCGAAGACTGCATGGGTTGTGGACTGTCAGGTTGGGGATGGCAGGACAACGGTTGGGGCGGGATGGGTCCACAGCTGTATTTCCAAACCACCGGTACTCAGGTTCTGCGCATACAAACCCGCGAAGATGGGTTGTCGATCGATCAAATCGTCATTTCACCCGGGACCTATCTCAACAGTTCGCCGGGAGCGCTCAAGAACGACACGGTAATCCTACCTCCATCGAGTGGGTTTACGACGCCAAGTCCAACGCCGACACCAACGCCGACACCAACACCGACTCCGACTCCGACTCCGACTCCGACTCCGACGCCAACATCATCGTCGCCCGACATCGTTATCTGGGCGGCGAATATACCGACGACGGGAATCCACGGTAATTGGCTCAAGCAAACCAATACGACCGCGGCGGGTCAGATCCTTATACGGAACCCCGATCTAGGGGCTGCGAAGATAACGACAGCGTCCGCTAGTCCGGCCGATTACTTCGATTTCACTTTCAACGCCGAGGCAGGTAAGGCTTACCGGCTCTGGTTGCGCGGGCAGGCTGATAGCAATTACTGGGGCAACGACTCGGTATTCGTCCAGTTCTCAGGCAGTCTGAATACTTTGGGCCAGGCGGCTTATCGCATCGGCACCACGAGTGCGCTCGAAGTGAATCTCGAGGACTGCTCTGGTTGCGGGTTGTCAGGCTGGGGCTGGCAAGATGACGGGTGGGGCATAAATGTACTTGGTCCAACCATCTCGTTCCAAACTACAGGTCCGCAAACGATTCGCATCCAGACACGCGAGGATGGAATCTCGATCGACCAGATCGTGCTTTCGTCTTACGGGTATCTCTTCTCGTCACCAGGTCTTCTGAAAAACGACAACACGATCCTGCAAAGCACAGTCGCCGCCGCGCTGCCGCCGCCACCAAACCAGGCGCCGCAAGTCAGCATTTCGGCTACGCCGACTTCGGGCAACAGCCCGTTATTTGTGAGCTTTGCGTCAGGTGCGAGCGATCCGGATGGATATATCGCGTCGTACTTCTGGACCTTTGGTGACGGTGGCACTTCGACCGCTGCGAATCCGACTTACACCTACGCGACTGCCGGCAGTTACACGGCGCGGCTCACGGTCACTGATAATGCTGGGGCGACGGCAAGTGCAACGGTCCAGATCAACGTCAGCGCACCGCCACCGCCGCCGACAACTACCGGAAGCTTGCGAGTCATGAGCTATAACCTCCAGTTCGGCAAAGGCACGGACAATTTGTTGAACTGGGATCGCACCGCCACATGGATCGCGAATATCAACCCCGATATCGCGCAATTTTGTGAAGTGCCTCCCGACGGTGTTTCGACGCTCACCAATTTGCTGATTCAAAAGACAGGTCGTACCTGGTATTCATTCTGGGTGCCGAAGGCGCCGGGTATCAATGAGGGAAATCTGATCTTGTCGAAGTACCCCTTTATAAGTACAAGCTCACTTTACCTCAGCTACACTCGGTCGGTGGCTCAGGCGACCATCAGCGTGGCCGGCAGGACGATCAACTTCTTCGGAACACACCTCGATGATGCTTCTTCGTCTAATCGCTACCAGGAAGTGGGCGAGTTACTGAATTTCGCTGCCGGATTTTCCGAAAACAAAATAGTCTGTGGAGACTTCAATGGGGGACCTGACACGGCTGAGGCCATTCGGATGACGGGAAGTTTTTACGACAGCTGGATGCAGGGAATGAATGCGGGAACCGCAGTGTCATATCCCGATAATCCGGTTCAGTGGCAAACACGAACGCGGCGCGGCCGCATCGACTACGCGTGGTACTCGACGAGTGCAGGAAACCTAATCCTGAGAGGGACGCAGATTCCCGACACGCGCGATCTGAACAACAAGAATGTCGTGGAGTTCCTTGGAACGACAGACGATTACGGCGTGAGACCATCGGATCACAATCCGATGATCGCGAATTTCGATATTCGTTAAAAGTTCAGCCGCAGATTAACGCAGAAAAAACGCAGATCAGATTTTCTGATCTGCGTTTTTTGCGTTATCTGCGGCTAATTTATGGATGCGCGGCTCTGAAATTATCGAAGACTACCGTGCCTGGATTGTTCGTCTCGATCTTCCATGTCCCACCCTTCAACTCAAACATCACCGAGCTGAGTGGAACAGCAGCGGTATTCCAAGCCTGTGAGTAAAGCTGAGTCCACGTTCCTGGCGCCGATCCGCTTGCCGGTGCGACTTCAAACACGACCTGTCCCGAAGCCGAGTCGTGACGAATGCGCCAGAACGCATGATTGGTCGCGTTGTAAGGCACTGTCAACAGCGTTTGTTTCGCCCCCCCGAGTTTGCTCTGCACGAAGAGAGTACCGGACTCCACATACATGCGATAGCAGTTGTCAACGTTGAGTCCGATCGTGAAGAACGCATCGGCCGCGGTATTTGTCGCCGGCCCCTGCACAACCTGCACGTACGCATATCCGTTGGTGAAGTTGAATGCGCCTGCCGACTTGATACCGTTGTAATGTGATCCATCAACGTTCTGTTTCAGTGGACCAACATTAAACGTCGTCGTCTCTTGCACAGCAACCGTCGCATCGGTGAAACCGCTAAAAAGATTATTCGCGATCCATTTAGTGCCATCGATCGAGGCATTGTTGAAGTCGTCGGCGAGGAGCACGGTTTCGCCACCTGGCGCCGAGTACGTGTAGCCGTTCGTCAGGCTTCCGGTCTGTGCGTCAGGATTCGTGACTACTACGTTGACTGCGCCACTCGTATGAGCAGGCGCCACTGCGTTGATCGTCGTACTACCGGCAACGACTGCCGAAGCGCTGGTCCCACCAAACGTGACCGTCGCGCCGTTGGCAAAACCTGTACCGGAGATCGTTACAGCAGTTCCGCCCGCAGTCGGACCCGATGATGGGGACGTCGCGGTGACGCTCGGCGCAGTGTTAGTGGCTGGACCAAAGAACTCCGACATGTTTGCCGCACCCGCAGCCGCGCCTGGAAAACTCGTCAGGCCCACCGCTTCGGCCATCAGTCGCAGAGTGCTCTGATGTTGAAGCAACGTGTTTGACTGGAAGTGCTGGGGCGTCTTCGTGCTGATCACAACGGTGGCGATGTGGCCGCCGCCGTTTGTAGTGTCGGTATCGACGGATTCATCCCACGTGAGGATGAGCAAGCCGCTCTGCCGGAACGCTGCGCTCGAGATCAGCGGATCGATGTTGGTCTTCAGCCAACTGTCAGTCGCCGCGAGTTTGTCTGCGTTCGTACAGTTCGGAATGTTGGCAGGACAATCGTGTCCGTTGTTCTGCTGGTTCGGAATGATGAACGAATAGTTCGGCAGTTGATTGTTTGCCAGGTCCATAGTGAATTGCGTAAACGGTACGAGGTTGTTTGTTTGCGTCTGACTATTCAGAACGTCAGTGATGTATGCGAACGGATTGTGCCGCTTCACATACGGATACTGATCCGCGCCCGTGTAGCCAACCGAAGGCAGACTCTGCGCGTACGACTTCCACGTCTTACCGGCCGCGTTGAGTTGTCGAACTATGTTGTCGACGCTGACCGTACCGGCGAAGTTGTCGTCGTTAGTTATTTGCTGACCGGTTGTTAACATGAAGTAGTTGCCGATCGACGGATGCGTATTCGCGTAGAAGTTGATCGCGAGACCGTAACGATTCGCGAGTGCGTTCAGGTACGGCATGGACGAACTGCCGATCACGCTTTCGTAGCTTTGATTCTCCTCCGTGACCACAAAGACGTTATTGAACAACGGCACTCCAGCCTGAGGCGCCGAATAAGTAAAGGCGCTGGTCTTCGTGCCACTCTGTCCGTCTGTGTTTGTGACAGTGACGTTGACAGTTCCCGCCGCGTGCGCGGGTGTTAATGCCGTGATCGTCGTGCTGTTGACGACTGAAACGCTCGTTGCGGCGCTACCGCCAATCGACACACTTGCGTTCGCGAGAAAACCTGTGCCCGTGATCGTGATCGACGTTCCGCCAACTGTAGATCCGGAAGTCGGATTGACACCGGTAACCGTTGGAGCCGGATTCGGCGTGGGCGTCGGAGTCGGCGTTGGGGTTGGTGTCGGAGTCGGCGTCGGCGTCGGCGTCGGCGTCGGCGTCGGCGTTGGGGTCGGAGTCGGTGTCGGAGTCGGCGTCGGGCTACCGCCGCCGCTCGATTTTGGCAGAATCGTGTTGTCGTTCTTCAGAGGTCCCGGCGCCGAGTTCAGATACGTCTGCGGTGAGAGCACGATCTGATCGATCGAGAGACCGTCTTCGCGTACCTGAATTCTCAAGGTGTGTGTGCCGGTTGTCGCGAAACGCAGATTTGGACCAAACACACCGACTCCCCAACCGTTGTCCTGCCAGCCCCAGCCTTGTACGCCGCAGCCCGAGCAGTCTTCGAGGTTATATTCCGTCGCAGACGTCGTGCCGATGCGGAAAACAGGATTGCCGCTGCTATCGACGCTGTCGTTGAACTGGACAAAGACTGAGTCGTTCCCCCAGAAATCGTTTTGCGCTTTGCCGCGCATCCACAGGTGATAATTGGTGCCGGCATTCGCATTGAACGTCATCTCAAAATAGTTAGGCGGATTAGCCGATGCCGTAGTTATTTTGGCAACGCCGGCATCGGGATTCGCGATGCGGTTGCCGCCTGCGGCGGTGGCGTCAGCGACTGCGGACCACGCGCCCACTTTGACTGGCGCTTCCGAGGCCCAGAGCACGATGTCAGTGCCCGAAGGCGGTGGCGGCGCTGGTGTCGTCGCGCTTGCGGTGTTGCTGTACGGTGAAAAGCCGCCGCTGTTCAGTCCGCGTACGCGATAGAAAAAAGTTTGCTGCGCGCTGACTGTAAGATCTGAATAAGTAACTTGATCGGCATTCACGCTGGCGATCTCGGTCCAACCGGTCGAACCGTCCGGACTGCGCTCGACCCGATATCCGGTTTCACCCGCAGTGTCGGTCCAACTCAGGTCGATGCGAGTAGGTGAAACCGCGCTTGCTGCGAGGCCCGTCGGCGCCGGCGGCGGCGCTACTGAACCGGCAGTTGTAAAACTCCAGGTTGGACCAGTCGCGGTGATGTTCGCCATCGTCTTGCCGACGATGCGCCAGTAGTAAGTCGTACCCGCAGTCAGCGTGACCGGAATCGTGATCGACTCGGTGACGCCGTCGTCAACCGAACCAGTATCGAGACGCGGCTCACCCGGAACGGCGCCGCTCTGATCCGTGCTTGCGTCTGCGATTAGCAACGGTGGATTCGGATTCGTACCAAAGTAGATGTCGTACTTGTGCGCCCAGGGCCCGCCTTCCCAGCTCAGCTTCATCGTGGTTGGTTGGGCTATGGCGCCGTTTGTCGGCGCGATATATGACGGTTGATCAGGTCCAAGCGGAACGAATGGTTGATTCTCAGAACTAGAATTCCATTTTCGTTCAAACTGGTTCACGAACCAGTTGAAGAAATACGGCTTCACCGTGAAGTAGTTGTGTTCCTGCTGCGAATTCGAAGACGGACCGGTCCAGTTTGACGAGCCGAAGATCGTCATTCCCTTGCCGTAAAGTACTACTGACTTCTGGTGGTTCAGACCGAGATGGCTGCGCATCTTGATCTGCACGCCCGCCATGTACATCCGGTCGATGTTCCATGAATCCCACTGGCGCGCGGGGTTGCGATACTCCTGGGGTTCGTGAATCAGGCGCACGGGTATCCCGCGCTGGACCGCTGCGATCGTCGTATCGGTGTACCGCTGGTTGGTAATTCGGTACATGATGATGTCGATCTTCTGGTTTTCCTGATTCATGTTCAGCTGCGTGCGATTGTAGAAGTCCTGGCTGTCGTCAACGCTCGGCGGGAAGTTGAGCTCGGGATTGATCGGATATGTCGGGTATTTGCGACTCAACGGCGCGTTGATGTTTCCGTAATCGGTGTAATCGACCGTGTCAGTCCAAAGATCGTCGTACTTCGTCTTAAAACTCTGAATCAGCGAAGCGTCGCTAGTGAAATAGATGGCTTCGTCGATGTAATTCGAGTATGGCGTCGTTGGGACGAAAAAGTTGGCCGAATAGTTGGCGCCGGTAAACTCGAGCTGGTTCTGTCCAATGAAGTTCATCATCTTCCAGTGCAGGATGCCGCCGCCGTTTTTGTAGCGCATCGGGATTCCGGCAGCCTTGAACTGGTTCAGGATCTGTTCGTTGCCCGCGTAAGTCGGATTCGCGCGCGGGTCAACGAGGATTCGGATCGGGACGCCTGCCTGCCAGCGCGCGATGATCTTGTTGGAGATCGACGTGTCCTGCATGAACCAGAACGCGATGTCGATGCCGACAGTCTCGTTATCGATTAATGTCCAGAGCGGTTGGCGGCAATCTTCGAATGCCGTGTCGCAAAGAGTGTCCTGCGCCTTAGCGCTTGTTACGGAGAGAGTGAAAAGGACGAGAGCGAGTGTTACCTGAAGTATTCTTGTACGCATAAAAAGAGAACAGCTATGCAAAGCTTTCGTTGCGAAGTGAAACGCTTCGAAAGCTCATTATCTGCGCCTGAATGAAACTGTAGATCCACGTTTTAATCGACATTTCTATCAATATGGATCGGAGTTCTACTGGCTAACGCGCAAAACCTTTTACTTTTGCCGCTGCCACGTTAAGCTCCACAGGAAATGTCGAGTGCCGTTTGCGATGCAAAAGATGGGCCAAGCGCCGCTTGAGTTGTCTGCGAGTTTATTCGTTTAGATTTTGGACGGCAGAAGAGGAAATTGTGCAGATTTCGGACTTTGGATCTGAGATACAGACGCACTTGCTATGAGGTTTTCGGTAATCATCGCGACATATAACCGGGCGGAGGAGCTCGTTAAGACGCTCGAGAGTTTGAAGGGACTCGAGTCGAGCGGGCCGTGGGAGGTGATTATCGTCGACAACAACTCGTCCGATAACACGCGCGAGGTCGTGCTCGAGCGTGTTGAGTCGTTCCCAGTGCCGCTGCGCTACGTGATGGAAAAGGAACAAGGGCGCTCGGCGGCTTTGAATGCCGGCATTCGAATCGCGCAAGGCGAGATACTGGCGATTACTGACGACGACGTTCGCGTCGATCCGATGTGGCTCCGTAACGCCGAACAGGCGCTCGAGCGTCTTGGCTGCGACTATGTCGGCGGCAAAGCGCTGCCGATTTGGAGCGGCAACGTACCGAAGTGGATGCCGAACCGCGGCGGTAAACACTGGGGCGTGATCGCGCTGCTCGACTACGGTCCTGAACCAATCGAGTTCGGCCAGAGAGTGCCACTCGGAGTGAACATGGTTTTCAGGCGCGAGTGTTTCGACCGCGCCGGCTTGTGGGACAACAGCATCGGTCGCAAAGCGGGAACCTTGCTCGGACAGGAAGTACGCGAGTGGGCTCAGCGCGGGCGTGCCGCCGGTTTGCGCGGTTTTTATTCACCCGATCTGATTGTGCACCACGTCATTCCCGAAGATCGTTTGACCAAGAAATACTTTCGCAAATGGTTTTACTGGCACGGCATCAGTCGCGCGATTCTTTATCGCAACAACCATCTCGATATGGAGTCGCCGGAGAGCACAGCGCTCGACTTTTCGACCGTTCCACATATCGCGGGCGTGCCGCGCTATCTTTATCGCACCTGCATAAAGAAGTTTTTCTCGATCTGGACCGCGTTGGCGCGACGCGACGCGATTGCCAGCTTTGAGGACGAACTGTGGCTCTGGTTCTTCGCAGGCATCGTCAGGCAACGTTGGAAAGACAGACAATTGGCCGCAGATGAACGCCGATGAATACGGATCAGAACCCAGACCCGCCAACCACCAAGCTAATCTTCCAAAACGTTTCGATGAACTACCTGGTCACCGGAACGGAGCTTTTGATCGGCATCTTCATGCTGCCGTTCAACGTCAGGCACCTGGGCCAATCGGCTTATGGACTCTGGGTGCTGGTTGCGTCCGTAACGATCTACTTTTCAATGCTCGATCTCGGTTACGGCGTGGCCCAGGTGCGCTTCGCCGCGAAGTATCGCGCGCAAGGCGACGCCCGCGCGCTTAACGAGATCGCGAGCACGATGTTTTGCGTGTTCAGCGGCATCGGCGTGCTTGCCTTCACGGTCGCGGTCCTCGTCTCGTTGAACCTCGAAAGATTTTTTCCGTTGACCGCGACTCAAACACGGACCGGACAAATCGTCCTGCTCTGTATCAGCGCCTACGTCGCGCTCGGGTTTCCGTTCAGCGTCTTTGGCGGAATCGTCAACGGCTTCCAGCGTCAGTACATGAACGGCGTAGTCGCATTCATCACGGCGATTACCGTCGCTGTCGTTAACGTGGTCGTCCTGCTCGCGGGCTACGGACTGCCGGAGCTGGTCGCCGCCACAACCGGAGTGCGAATTCTCAGTTACTTCGCTTACGCTTTGAACGCGTATCGAGTGTTTCCCGAGCTCCGGATTCGTCCCAGGTTTTTCAAACGCGATCGACTGCGCGAGATCACAGGCTTCAGCGTCTTCATTCTGATTATCGACCTTGCGAATAAGCTAAACTACTCGACTGACGCGATCGTGGTAGGCGCGTTTATGGGTACGAGCGCAGTCGCGATTTGGGCAGTGGCCCAAAGGCTGATCGAGATCGTGCAGCGCATCACGGACCAGCTCAACGCGGTTCTGTTTCCGGTGGTGGTTGACAGTTCGACCGTGCAGCGACTCGATCGATTGCAAAAGATCTTGATCCAGGGCACGCGTTTGTCGCTCGGGATGGTGGTTCCGCTGGCCACGGTTCTGGGACTGGTCGCGCGCCCGCTCGTGCTGCTTTGGGTGGGACCGCAGTTCGCTGATAGTGTCAATGTCATTTATATTCTGAGCATTGTCGTGGCGTTGCGCGTCGGAAACGCGACGTCGTCTGTCGTCTTAAAAGGCTCCGATTTGCACAGGTTTTTGGCGTTTTCGAACCTGAGCATGGCGGTCGGTAACCTCGTGTTGAGTGTGTTGCTGGTGCGCGTTTATGGGTTGATTGGCGTGGCTGTCGGAACGTTGATTCCGATGCTCGTGATGGCGATGTTCGTAGTGTTTCCGAAGGCTTGCCGGCGAGTTGGTCTTTCGGTATGGACTGTGGTTCGCAAGAGTGTTTGGCCGGCGATATGGCCGGCGATTGTTATGGGCGCGTTCGTGCTGTTGACGCGCGCGCGGATTCAGGGTTCGTGGGCGCTCCTGTTTTTGCAGTCGATTGTGGCGGCGTTGATTTACAGCGGACTGTTCCTGCTGTTTGCGATAAGCCGAGGCGAGCGAGATTGGTATTTTAATAAAGTAAAGGAAGTGTTCAGGCGAAGCTCCGTCAGCAATGCGGCGACTGAGCTCAGCATGCCGTCATGAAAGCAATCATCTTAGCGGCCGGAAAAGGAACGCGCCTCGATGGCGCGGCGGTCAAACCCAAGTGCCTCGTTGAGATCGGCGGAATAACCCTTCTGCAACGACAGATCGAATCGCTCAAAGACGCGAACATCAAGCGCATCGTGATTGTGGTTGGCTTCGGCGCCGGCAGCATTCGCGAAGAGTGCGGTAGCGACATCACCTTCGTTGAAAACGTTCACTACGCGGAGACGAGTAGTCTTTATTCACTCTGGCTGGCGCGCGAGCATTTAGGCGAGGGGTTTGTAGTGCTCAACTGCGACGTGCTCTTTCATCCGCAGCTACTCGCGAACCTGCTCGAGTCGGCGCACGACGATGCGCTGCTGCTCTCTGATACCGACACGACTCAGCTCGGCGACGAGGAGATGAAAGTCAAACTAAAAGAAGGTCTTGTTATCGACATCTCGAAGGACATGGATCCGCTCGAAGCGGACGGTGAGAACGTCGGCATCGTGAAATTCAGCGCGCGTGGAGCGCAGGCGTTGGTTGGTTACATGGACCAACTGATCGCGAGCGGCGCGAAAAAAGACTGGGCGCCGCGCGCATTTCGCGAGTTTGCGTTGAATCATTCGTTACATGCGTTGAGCACCGGTGGTTTGCCGTGGATTGAGATCGACTTTCCGGAGGACTATCAACGCGCGGTAACGGAGGTTTATCCGAAAATAGAAATCGCAGCTTTCTCTCGATTCGGATGAGTTTGAAGCGTGTTATCAACACCGCCCGCGGTATCGACAAACAATGGCGGCGCTGGCGTGCACCAGATCGACGACGACTACTGGTCAACGCGCGGACCGCGATGAACTACGCGACGATCGCGCCGATCGTCGAACGTTTGCAGCCGGACGAGCGGTTTGAGTTTTACTTCACGTCGAGCGAGAGCCCGGAACAGAGCGAACTGATTTACGCTGACGCGCGTCAGCCTTTCAAATTCGTCACGCCTTTACAAGCCTCGTTGATGCAGTTTGATGTTTACCTCGCGGCTGATTTTCTGTGGATGAAGTTGCCGCGTGGCGCGCGGCGCGTGCAGACGTTTCACGGAGTCGCTGGGAAGTATCGCACCGTTTACGACTCGCCCTCCGAAAACATGCGGAGCTGGGATCGCTTGTTCTTTATCAACGAACGCAGGTTGCAACACTTCATCGCTTGCGGTGCGATTGACGAAGGCAGTCCTGCGGCACGTTTGATAGGGATGCCGAAGCTCGATTGTCTGGTTGACGGATCTTTGAAGCGAGACGAGTTGCTGACCGCGCTCGGGATCGATCCGTTGCGACGCACTGTTCTGTACGCGCCGACATGGTCTGCACACTCTTCGGTCGTGAGCATGGGTGAGGAGTTGGTCCAGCGACTGGGTGAAGCTGGTTATGCGTTGATTGTGAAGCTGCACGATCGCTCACGCGACTTGCAGTACGTGAATTCGGGCGGGGTCGATTGGGGAGCGCGACTGGAGCCGTTGTTGGAGAAGTTTGGTGGCGTGCTGGCGACGGGCAACAATTCGTCGCGTTACTTGCCGGCGGCTGACATTATGATTACGGACCATAGTTCGGTCGGGTTTGAATACCTGTTGCTCGACCGGCCGTTGATCCGGATACACGTGCCCGAGTTGATCAGGAATACTGACATCGAACCGAGTTATATCGACTTGCTTGCGAGCGCTTCGACGAGCGTGAACAACGTCGAAGAGGTGTTGGCGGCAGTCGAGCGAGCCTTTATCGACCCGCGCGAAAATTCAGCGACGCGCATCGCTGTCGCAAACGAGATGTTCTACAAGCCCGGCACCGCGACCGAGCGGGCAGTGAACGAACTCTTCGAGCTGATGGAGATTTAATCCGCGTTTATCTGCGAAAATCTGCGGCAAATGAAACTTCAGAAACTGAAAAACGCCAGCCTCCACGAACTGCGCGTACGCGCGGCTCAGCAAATCTCTGCGTTCAGCGAACGGCGTGGCTGGTCCAGTCTTATAAAACTGCCGTCGGATGAGTCGTTTTCATCATTGACCAGG
>DATDFT010000192.1:0-3401 GCA_036522475.1 Pyrinomonadaceae bacterium
GACCTCTTAATGTCGCAGCCTCTGGCAGTTCTTAACGATGAAGAAATGCACTGGCTAAACGACCTCGGTCTCCCGAATCAACGGCGTTGGCTCAATCATCGTAACTCGGTGACGAACACCGCAGAACGTTTCCCTCCGCCGAGACGGATAGTAACAGATCCAGCCACAAAAAGGCACACATGACACAAAAAAGATTTCTACTTAATCGGCATTTTTTTTGTGACTTATGTGCCTTTTTGTGGCTAAAAGTTGTGTGCTAGCCGAGGCTGAGCTTGCCCGCGCCGCCCTGTTCGCTCTCGAGGCTGCTGCGGACTTTCAGGAGTCGATCGAGCATCTCGGCACACTCCGCGCTGCGCGCAGCGAGTTGCGAGTCTGCTTGTTCGTGCATGTTCTTGAGACGGTGAAGTTCGTCGGCGATGTGAAGTGCGGCGAGGATCGCAACTTTTAAAGAGTCGACTGTGAGTGTGCCGGAAGAGATCTCTCGCATCCGACTGTCGACGAATTCCGCGAGTTGAATAATGTACTCAGTGTCACCATCAGACCGGATGTTGTAGGTCTGGTTGTAGATTTCAACCCGGATGGTGGGACTACTGCTACTGCCTTCCATACTGCCTTTATTGATCATGCGACCGATGCCGGAACTCATCTGAGCTCCTCAACCATTTCGGGATCGAGAGCGGCGACCGCATCAAGCATGGCTTCGACTTTCATGCGGATGGTTTCACGTTCGGCGAGCAGCTTCTCGACCTGGTTCTCGAGTCGCTCTTTTTCGTTAAGCACGTTGCCCATGTCGCGGTGAATGAGGGCAAGTTCTTTTTCGAGATTCTCTTTTTCCTGGCGCAGCGTTTTAGTGAGCTCGATGGTGCGATAGATCTTATCTTCCAAATGAGAAAACTTTTCCAAGCCTGACAGACCGACCATCTTTTGTCTCCCAACGTCTGATCTAAAATCGCGAGCCGATTATCCGTCTTCACGCCTGTGAGCGCAAGACTCATTTTGCAATCACGAGAGATTTATTTTTTCTATCGTTGCCTACCGTTGCTCTGCCGCGAAGGTATCGAGCAACGCGGAGGTCAGACGCGAGTGATATGCTTCAACTTCTTCATCGCGCAACGTGCGTTCGTCCGAGCGATACTCGAGCCTGAGAGTCACCGAACGTTTCGAAGCCGGAATGTTTCCACCTTCAAAAGTGCCGACGAGCTTTACGTTGCGACAGTCACTCAGGTGTTGGTTGTGTACAGTTGCGTAGATATCATCCAACGCGACGCTGCGGTTAACCAACAACGAAATGTCGCGGGTGACGGAAGGATATCGAGGCAACGGTGAGTACTGGATCAACTTCTCCGGACTATCGAGCAGCGCGCCGAGGTCTAATTCCAGAACATAGACCGGCTGACGAAACTTGTAGGACGCAGCAACGCTTTCGGCTAAACGCCCGATCGTGCCGATTGCTGTTCCGTCACCCGACTTGATAAGGGCGGATTGCCCCACACGCAAATGGCGAACCGACGCTTGCGTGAAAGTTAAAGGACTGAGGTTCATCGAATCGACTGCCGCTTCGAGCGCGCCTTTGAGGTCGAAAAAGTCGAGCTCGCGTTCGGCCTGAGCGCGGTCCTCTTCGAGCGCGCCGCCGGTGGCGACGCCGCCGAGTGTGAGTGTTTCGTGCGGCAGCTCTCCAGGCTTGAAAATCGAGAAAACCCGGCCAATTTCGAACAGTCTCACGTCTCGGATGCCGTGGTTGAGATTGTGACGAACAGAACTCAAGAGGCCCGGCAGAAGCGTTGACCGCATCCATGCAGCATCTTCGATGATTGGATTGGCGAGTTGCGGCTGATCGTTCTCGTGACCTGTCAGCGATGGAATGAGCTCAAAGCGCGTCTCTTGTTGAATAAAGCTGTAGCTGATCGCCTCGTCGAATCCGAAGGCGTTCAATGCGCGTCGCAAGGAACGTTGCTTCATCTCGCTCGGCTGGTACTCGCCGGAACAGTTCGATGGCGGTAGTTCGGATCCGATCTTGTCGTACCCTGTGTGTCGTGCGACTTCTTCGACGAGATCTTCTTCCTGCGCGACGTCGATACGCCACGACGGAACTTTGAAACTATTTTGCGAAACAGGTTGAAAACCGAGCCCGACGAGAATTCGGTGTATCTCTTCAGGCGCAACCACCAGCGAAGTCAGCGCCGGGATGCGTTCAGGACGAAGACTGATTACGCGTTCACTGAACGGGTGCGGGTAAACGTCGATCGCATCTTCCGTCGCCACACCTCCGGCCATCTCGCAGATCAGCTCGACACAGCGCTGCTGGGCGCGCAACACACCTTCGCAGTCAGCGCCACGCTCAAATCTTCGCGACGCTTCGGTGTCCATGCCGAGTTGCCGCGCTGTTTGTCTGACAGAATGTGGATCGAAGTATGCGCTCTCGATCAGGACGTCCGTGGTCTGGGCGGAGATCTCAGATTCTTCGCCGCCCATGATTCCGGCGAGCGCAACCGGCTTCTCTGCGTCGGCAATCACGAGCATATCGCCGGTTAGAGTTCGCTCAACACCATCGAGCGTCTTCAGCTTTTCGCCCGGCGCGGCGCGTCGAACCACGATTCGCTGTCCACCGAGTTTTGCAAAGTCGAAAGCGTGCAGCGGCTGGCCCAACTCGTGCAGGACGTAGTTCGTGATGTCGGCGACGTTGTTGATGGGACGCTGGCCAATCGTCTCGAGTCTTTCCGCAAGCCAATCCGGCGATGGACCAATCTTCACGCCACGAACGAGTCGCGCAGCGTACCGTGGGCACAGATCCGGATCCTTGATCTCGACTGACGTGAAGTCCGCAGAGCGTCCTTCGGTCTTTATCGGTTCGGACGGCGGCAGATGCAGCTTGCCGTGCTCGATAACTATAACTTCGCGTGCAATGCCGATGTGCGACAAGCAGTCGGGCCGGTTTGAAGGCACCTCGACGTCAATCACTGCGTCGCCGTCATGCTCCTCAACCGCATCAATCGCCAACCCAACCATTGTCAGCCGCTCACGCACTTCCTGCGGCTTAAACCTGGTCTCAGTCAGTTCCTTTAACCACTCGTAGCTGATAAACATTTATCGAAACTTTTCCAAAAACCGCACGTCATTTTCGAACAGCAGCCGGATGTCGTCGAGCTCGTACAGCAGCGCGGCCATGCGATCGATTCCGAATCCAAACGCAAACCCGGAATACTCCTGCGGATCGACGCCTACCTCGCGCAATACGTTCGGATGCACCATTCCCGAGCCACCCAACTCGATCCATCCCGAGTTTTTGCAGATACGACAACCACTGCCCTTGCACTTGAAGCAACTGAAATCAAACTCGGCGCTCGGCTCCGTGAACGGAAAGTACGACGGTCGAAAACGCGTGACCGTGTCAGGCCCAAACA
>DATDFT010000193.1:0-6401 GCA_036522475.1 Pyrinomonadaceae bacterium
CGGCGTCACGCGTGTTGAATTTTTAGTAAACGGCGCTTTGCAGTGTACCGATACAACGGCGCCTTATAGCTGCAACTGGAATGTGCCGAATTCGAGAACTACCCACCAACTTCAGGCGCGTGCGTTTGATCAGGCAGGCAACTCTGCGACTGCGAACATTCAAGTGACAGCACGGTAAGCTTTGCGCGAGACGCAAAGAAAGCCCGCTCCGGGTCTTCTTTGCGTCTTGAAGGACGCGTGGATTAATCCGCTCTTGCCGCAGGCGCAGTCAAGTCTTTTTGCGTGACTTCGTTTCACGGGTGGAGTAGTCCCGATAAAAAATCGTAGAATCAGTAGTCTAAAAATCCATGAAAAATCATTTAGCAAATCGTCTACTGATAATCCTGCTGCTGTCGTGTTCGCCGATCTATGCCCAGGCACAAAAAGAACTGCCGAAACTCCTGAGCGTGCGCGAGCAACAGGCGGTGCGTGAAGGTTGGCTGAAGAAACGTCTCGACACGATGCTGCTGCCGATGATGCGACAGCAGAAGATCGACATGTGGATCGTCGTAAACGAAGAGTTTCACCCGGATCCCGTAACTGAGTACATCGCGCCGCCGCTTCCATACGTCGGCAGGCGCGACTTCTTCATCTTCGCCAATCGCGGCGGCGACAAACTCGATCGCATGGCACTCGTTCGTTATTCCGAAGAACACTTGAAAAACTTCTTCGAAGTGTTGAATCCTCCCGGCCGAGACGTCGGCTCCAAGTTGCTCAGTATCGTTAAAGAACGAAACCCTAAAACAATCGCGCTGAACATGGGCGGCACGCGTGGCGCAACCAATGGTCTCACACACGATTCCTACAAGTTCCTGACTGAAACTCTCGGAACCGACTACTCATCGCGATTTGTCTCGGCGGCGCCTCTGATCGTCGAGTACATGGACACGCGCATTACCGAAGAGCTCGAAACTTATCGCACCGCTGTGGCGCTGACGGATGTTTTGACACAGCGCGCGTTTTCAAACGAAGTGATCACGCCGGGTAAGACGACCGTCGGCGACGTGCGCTTTTGGTTCCTGCAACAACTCAATAATTTTGGTTTAGGCACCTGGTTTCAAGCTGATATGCGCATCCAGCGACAGAACCAGGAAACCGGCAAAACGCAACAGTTTCTCGATGTCGCCCCAGAGTCGGCGGTGATACAGCGAGGCGACGTCATTCACATCGATTGCGGATTGAACTACATGGGCCTGAGCACTGACTGGCAGAAGATGGGCTACGTTTTGCGCGCCGGAGAAAAGGATGCTCCCGAAGGGCTGAAGAAAGCGCTCACGAATACGAATCGACTTCAAGACGCGCTCTTCACGCACATCAAGCCGGGCGCGAAAGGCTTCGAAGTTTACGACGCGACGATGGCGGACATGAAGAACCTCGGCATCGAAGCGATGATCTATTCGCACTCGGTCGGTAACCAGGGTCACGCGCTGGGCGCCAGTATCGACTTTCGTCGTCCGGCCGCAGGCGCGCCGCTCGAGCCGCCGTTTCGCGAGGGTTCTTACACGTCGATTGAGTTGAACACGAGCACGCCGGTTCCGGAGTGGGGCGGACAGAAAGTCACGATCATGATGGAAGACGATGCGTACTTAACGAAAGGTGGAATGAAGTGGTTTCGACCACGACAAACCGCGTTCTACTTGATCCGGTAAAATCTCTGCGGCCCTCTGCGTTCTCTGCGTTGAAAAGCGCCCTGTAAACGCAGAGGCCGGAGAGAGCGCAGAGTTAAGTCTGCTCCTGTAGCAACTGCACAAACTGCTGTAACTCCGCCAGGTTTAGATCAGACACGGCCCAGTAATTCATGCCCGCCTTGGACCAGCGAATCACGTTGTAACCCTGCCGCTCTGAAGCTTTCTCAGTCTTGACGGGCGCATCCGTTGTAGGCCATACGAACACGTTGATCGAATGTTGCCGGCGTTGATAGACGAGCGCTGCGACCGGTCGGTTGCCGATGTAATCGAGCCTGCCTCCATACAAGCTGAATCCCTGCTGGCTCAGGTCTTTCACCGTCGGTGAGAAATCGAGTTTGCCGTCGAACCATGGTTTCACTGTATGTTGATTTGAAGATGGCACATCAGCCAAATGATTGGCCATCATCGAACGCACGTGACTGGCGACAACTTCCTGCGCGAGCACGTCGTCCGGTGATTGCCGCGAAGCAACAGTGGCCACAGTCCAGATGATTGCGACGGCTGCGAACAACGATGCGCCCGCGATGACCCATCGCCAGCGAGACACAAACGACTGCGCTTCCTTCTCACGACGCAATGCCGAGCGCAAACGCTTCTCGAGGTTCGCGGGAGGATCGAAGCGCAGCGAGTTGTCGCGCAGGCGCGATTGCAAACCGCGTAGCGACTCATAGTTTTGAGTACACGTGGGACATTGCTCCAGGTGCTTTTCGATTTCGATACTTTTCACGAGATCCAACTCGCCGTCGAGATAGCCGTGAATCAGTTCATGCGTTTGCTGACAACTCAATGCTTGCCTCCTTTCCCATCCGCTTCGTGAGCAGCGCTTGCAGTCGTTTGCGCCCGCGCGCGAGCCGCGACATGACGGTGCCAAGCGGCAGGTCTACAACGTTTGCGATCTCCTTGTATGACATTTCCTCCATTTCACGAAGCACCACTACTTCACGAAATTCGACGGGCAGTTCTTCTAAGCTTGCTCTGACGATCCGCGCGTCAACGCTGCGCAGGAACAGCAGCTCGGGATCGGCGAAGTCGAGGCCGAGCTCGTCAATCTTGTCGTCGATTGGATCCGAGAGCATCAACATACGATTCTTTTGCAACCACGTATAACAGGTGTTTCGAACGATCGTGAGTAGCCATGCGCGGCTGTTTCCGCCGTAGTAACCATGGAACGACTTGAAGGCGCGCATGAATGATTCCTGGACCACGTCTTCGGCATCCTGATCGTTGTGAATCAACCAACGCGCAAGGTTGTAGGCCGCAGCCAGGTGTGGCAGCGCAACTTCCTCAAATCGAACGGTTCGTTGATCCATTCCTCTAAGCTAAGACCGGATTAGACGACATTTTATTCCCGGGGTCCATGCGGGAATTTTCAAACACATCCCAAGGTCTATACAAGCGAACGCAATTTTAAGGTAGGAGTAATAGACATGAACAACTTAATGACCTGGCTGCTCAATCCGCCAAGCGATGGCCCGCGAGCAGCTCTTGTGATTCGATTAATGGCTGGTTCGGTGTTCTTCTGGGAAGGGGTGATGAAATTTGTGTTTGCCAACCAGGGCGTCGGCCGTTTCACTAAACTCGGTTTTCCGTGGCCTCATTTCACGGCCACTGCTGACGGCTGGTTCGAGATCATCGGCGGCCTATTGCTGCTCGCCGGCTGGCTGACGCGGCCGATCGCGATTCCGTTCATCATCGAAATGGTGGTGGCAATGGCGTCGACAAAGATCCCGTTGTTTCTGGGTACCTCGCCGCTGCCCTTGCCACCCGTGCCGCCGCAAATCGGGTTCTGGGCCGTGTTGCACGAGATTCGATCGGAGTTTGCGCAACTCTCGTGCTGCTTGTTCCTGGTGCTATCCGGCCCAGGACCATGGTCCATCGATGCCCTGTTGGCAAGGAGGGACAACGAGGAGGAAGCACTGCCGCGTAACGGTCTTACGTCAGCCGTTCCGGCGCGTTGATTACCGAGCTGCGCTTGCGAAGAGACGGAACAAGCATCGGCACTGCTTGCCTGTACTCTTCGTAAGCTTCGCCGTACTCGCGAACGAGATCACGTTCTTCGAATTGAATCGCCAACAGAATGTAAGCGGTCGTTGCGATCGAGAAGAGCAGGTGCGCAAACGTCATCACGGGCGTCATCCAGAACGCGAACAACCAACCGACATAAAGCGGATGTCGCACGAGTCGATATGGACCAGGAGTCACAAACTGCATCGCAGGATCTGTTTGGCCGCGAAGGTGTCGCCACACCTGGCGCATGCCGAATAAGTCGAAGTGATTGATCAGGAAAGTTGAATAAAGGATCAGTGCCCACCCAAACGCAAACAACCCACGCAGCACGATCCGCCCGACAGGATCCTCAACCGACCAAACCACACCACCCAGTGGCTGCCAAAACGTAAACAACACGATCAGCGCGACACTCGAGAAGAGAACGTAAGTCGCGCGTTCGATCGGCTTCGGCACGATCCTGGTCCACCACTCTTTGAACCACCTGCGCGCCATCACGCTGTGCTGCAATGCAAAGAGCGTCAGCAAGCCGGCGTCAATCGCTAAACCGATGCCCCGCGGACCGGTCGCAACGCCATCGAGTGTTTTCGGAACACCGAAGTTACCGATGAAGCCGATCGCGTAAAGAAAAGTCCCGAGGAAAACCACGTAACAGAAAGTTCCATAGCCGAAGAAAAGTATTCGCTTGAGCATCGCAGCACCTCCCGCCTCCGCTTTTGTGAGAGCATCGCGCGTTCTCGATTTTTAGGCTATGGGAGTTTAGTCCCGGTTTGGATATACTCCGGTGCCTTCACATGGGACTTTTGTCTCAGTAGCGCGCGATGGGCAAGAAGGCAACACAACGCATTCGATATTTACGCACTCCTGACGGCGTGCAGCTCGCGTGGGCTGAAGCCGGCGCTGGCCCGACACTCATCAAAGCCGCAAACTGGATGACCCATCTCGAATACGAGTGGGAGAGTCCTGTCTGGCGTCACTGGATTCGGTTCTTCAGCGATCACTTCCGCTTCGTGCGTCACGATGAGCGTGGTTGTGGGATGACTGATTGGAATGTGGGCGATCTTTCGTTCGAGCGCTGGGTCGAGGATCTGGAAGCGGTCGTTGCGGCTGCGAATCCCCAAGAGCCATTCGCGTTACTCGGCATTTCTCAGGGCGCAGCAACTTGCATCGCGTACGCAGTCAAACACCCTGAGCGTGTCTCGAAGATCGTGCTCTACGGCGCGTATGCGCGCGGCACCTTTCAGCGCGGCGATCCCGACAAAGAGCGCCTGTATCGCGCGCTTATCGACATGACTCGACTCGGCTGGGGCAAGGACAATCCAGCGTTTCGGCAGGTGTTCACGTCACGATTCATTCCCGGCGGAACTGACGAACAAATCGGTTGGTTCAACGAGCTCTGTCGCAAGACAACCTCGCCCGAGATCGCAGCTCGACTCCTCGAGACACGCGCGTCGATTGAGGTTGTCGATCTGTTGGGCCAGGTGCAGGCGCCGACGCTCGTGCTCCACTCGCGCGACGACGACGTTATTCCGATTGCTGAAGGACACATTCTCGCCGCCGCGATCCCGAACGCGCAGTTTGTCGAGCTTGATTCGAAGAACCACATCCTGCTCGAGAGTGAGCCGGCGTGGGGACGCTTCTGCACTGAGGTACTCGACTTCATGGACCAGAAAGGTGTGGTCGACGGCGAAGATCCGGCATTCGCGTCGTTGTCGCCGCGCGAGCGAGAAGTGCTGGCGCTGATTACCGAAGGCTTGGGCAACGCCGAGATAGCGGCGCGTCTCTCGATCAGCGAAAAGACCGTGCGCAATCACGTCTCGAACCTGTTCGACAAGCTGGGCGTCTGGTCGCGCGCTCAGGCAATTGTCTTCGCGCAGGACCACGGGTTTCGATCGTCATAGGATCATGGAAGCTGTCATGATGCTAAGTGCGCCAAAGGCGCGGAATGTGAAAGCCACGGGGCAAGCGGGAAGCGAAGCGGAGCGCGTCGCGCCTGGTAACAAAGAAATATTTTGCAAGCGCTGAAAGTGCGAATACCAAGGTCAATTATTACGCTCTTTCAGAGCTTCACGGCCATTGCGCGCGTTCACCAGGGGCGACGCGCCTCACGTTGTTCGGCGCTTGCCCCTGGCTTTCATATTCCGCGCCGTTGGCGCTAACAGTTACAGTTCTCCTCCTGATTGATCTGTCAACAGCTCGACGTTGATGAAGAACTTAAAGGAGCCGGTCTGCTGCACGCCGAGGAGAAAATGAACGTTGATTGAGTCGCCAGGAGCGAGCGGCGTAGCCAAGGTTACTGTGTCGGATGACAGTGATGAGTTGAAGCCGCCGCCCTTGTTCTGAGTAGGTGGCTGTTCGAGAGTCGTCCCGAGCACGGTCACCGTGCAGGGTGTAGCACCGGCACACGTGCCTGCGTCGTTTACGCCGTTTACGGTTAGGTTGCTGCCGGTGCGCGGTCGAAGGTCTGCTATTCCCGAAGGCGCGGGAAGAGTCGAGATATCGACGACGCGGAAACGCAGTCGCGTAACGGGGACCCCCGTAGCGTTGACGATGCGCCTGCGTATGTCGAGCGTGCCGAAGGTCGAGTTATTGGCCGGGTCTGAGGTGAGATCGCGCGCACGATTCGGTAAAGATGCACTGCCCACAGTCCCATCGAGATTTAGAACC
>DATDFT010000194.1:0-12877 GCA_036522475.1 Pyrinomonadaceae bacterium
GTGATCGTTGCGTCGAGTGCGTTTCTCGAACAGGAACTGTTTCCGGGCGGCAACCCGGTTTTCCTGCTGGAGATCTTCTTGATGGTCCAGTTTGTGGCGGTGGCCGGTGCGTTGATCTTCGAACGGCTCGCATACATGATCAAGACGAAGAATGCGATCATCGTGTCGTTAGTGATCTGGGCAGGGGTCGTGATCTACGCGTATCAGTTTTTGCATACCGTGCCCGAGGCGTGGGTGATGGCCGGGGTGATCGCGATTGTTTTGGGTGGCTCTCAGGCGCTATCGAGATCGCTGTTTGCACGAATGATCCCGGCAGGAAAAGAGGCGTCGTTCTTCGGACTTTATGAAGTCTCGGACCGTGGGACTTCATGGATGGGTCCACTGCTCTTCAGCATCGTCATCGCCCGCACGGGATCCTACCGGCTCGCATTGCTGTCGTTGATCTTCTTCTTCGTCGTGGGATTGATCGTCCTGTGGTTCACCGATACCGATCGTGGGGTTCGTGAAGCGAACGCGCTTCAGACCGCAGATTAACGTCGATTAGTTCTTTACATTCGGAAGAACAAAACGTATCTACCGCGCGCTCGGCGGGGATCCAGGTGCCGCAGCGATCGCAGCGAATGAGTTTGTTGCGCGAGGGAGTTTTTTGATTTGAAGTGACTGACGTGTTGATGTCCGTCACTACGTTAAGCGACTGCACGATCTTCTGAATGAGTTGCAGATACGGACGGACGCGCGCGTAAACCAGCACGAAGATAATGCTGACCAGCACGGCAATGACGAGATATTTGATCACCGGACTTCTGGTCTAACTTCGCTCGTTATTGCCCGCTACGTAAGGCTCGTCCTGCGCGCGACGTCGAGGCATCGGATCACTCGAACGCCGGCGAGGTTGCGAGTCCTTCGTGCGACGGTCGAGGCTTCCGGGTGGCAGGCCACGACCATGCACTGCCTCTTCCAGGATGCGCGTGATTTCCTGTGAGAGCGTGCGGTGCTCGGCGGCCGCGCGACGCCGCAGCGATTCCTTCAGGTGGTTAGGCACGTATGCGCCTATAAAAACGCCTTTGCGATTAGCCATCGATCCGCCTCTTTGATCCCGTCGGGTATTTACCCTGCAATTTCGGAACAGGTCTGTAAGCCGAATTCTGTACTTCGATTAATCGAAGTGGCGATCATTCATCTAGTCCAGCCGTTGCCGGCTGGCTCCAGCGACCTACCCGGAGGCGTAGCGAACCGAAGTTCGCTTAGGGCGGGCAGCCCTTTTTTGACGCCTCCCTATTTGGTCTTGCACCGCGAGGAGTTTGCCTGGCCGCGCATGTCACCATACGCGCCGGTTCGCTCTTACCGCACCATTTCACCCATCACCCGTTGCCGGGCTGGTCTGTTTTCTGTTGCACTTGTCGTCGCCCCACGGCCCTTTCGGACTGCCAGGCGCCCCGCCGTTAGCGGGCTCGCTGCCCTGTGGTGTTCGGACTTTCCTCTCCCGGCTAACGCCGGCAGCAACCGCCCGACCTGTTCGTATGCAAGGCTGCTGGATTATAGCAAACCAGTGTTCAACACTGTAGTCCAAATACTGCTAGCCGAAGTATTTGAAGCCGACGCGCAAGCTGTTTGTCCAAATCGAAGGTACGAAAAGCGCCAGGGTCACCGAAGCCGCGGCATGCGAGAGCGCGAGTGCGAATAGGTTTGGTTGTTTTTGATAGACGATGGCCCAGATCACGCCACCGACAAACGTGAGTGCGAAAAGCAGTGGATTCGGAAGATGGACAGCGGCGAAGAGTAGCGCGACGAGTAAAACACTTTTCCAACCAGTGCCGGCAAGGATCTGCGCGCGGCGATTTATGTAACCCTGCAACGCGTATTGCTGAAACAGCGCCCAAAGTGGGACCAACAAGAAACGCCAACGAAACGGACGGTCAACGGCTGAGAAACCAGAGACAACTATGATCAACGCGATCGCGATGATGGTCGGTAACAACAAGAGCTTTGCGCTCGCGAGGAAGTTGTCAATGCGAAACCCGAGGTCGTGCAGTGTCTCGCCATAGACACGATGCGAGAAGATCATCAAGGTTAGAGCCATCGCGACGGGAATCGCGAAGGCGATCTTGTTTGGACCAAGAAAAGCAAGGACCACCCACTCCGCGATCAAACACGAGAGCAGGACGGAGACGATCTCCCAGAGCGCGAGTGTTGCTGGTTTGAGGGTGCTTTCGTTTTGCATCTATTTCTCCCGCAAAGCGCAAGGACGCAAAGTTACGATCTCTGATTATTCTTTGCGGCTTTGCGCCTTTGCGGAAGATATTTTCCAACTTCCGTCTTCAGTTACTTCGAACCGAATCGGATCTCCCAACAGTTGCAAAGTGTAACGTGTGCCATTGCTGCTCGAGTGCACCGCATACACTCTCGCGTCATGAGGTCCCGTCTTCAAGTCCGAAACAACAAAACTGTACCCGTGCCACCGATCCCTGGTCCAACCAGCCGCAGCCACATCCGGCCGAGAGAGTTCGGCCAACTGCATTCCGACAAACTTCCCGTCAATGAAGATCTGCACCTCCACACTCTGCCACGGATCGGCATCGTTGACAGCCCAACCTGCGATTCTCTGTTCCTGGACCACCGCTTCGCCCCAGCCGTGAAATGTCGGCGGAAACGCGTTGAGATAGACCACCACTGCAATCGTCGCCACCAGAACGGTGTCGAGAATAGATTTGACTATCAGGAAATTGACGAGTCGGGTCTTCATTTGGGCAGCGCGTTCGGTGGAAATAACTGCGGCCAGCGCGCTTTGAACTCGTTCCTCACCAATTCCTCCACTTCATCACCCGTACCGGCCACGAGACACCTCATCGCAACCTCGCGGGCTTCGTTCGCCTTGATCTGCGAAAGCACGGCCCTGACGCGCGGAATCATCGCGGGAATCATGCTCAGGTCAGTCGCGCCCAGCCCCGCCAGCAACACTGCATACGCGGGTGTGGACGCCATTTCGCCGCAAACAGTCACTGCTATATTCGCGTTTTTTGCTGCCTGCAAGGTGCGGTCGATGCCGTAAAGGACGGCCGGATGCAGCGTGCGAAACCATTCCGAAACCTTGTCGTTACCACGATCGACGGCGAGTGTGTATTGGACCAGATCGTTCGTTCCGAGCTCGAAAAAGTCAACTTCACGCGCGATTCTCTCCGCGGTCAACACCGCCGACGGCACCTCGATCATCACACCGATCCGCACCGCCGAAAACTCCACGTTCTCCGTTTTTAACCGCTCAATCTCCTCTTCAATCACACTCTTCGACATGCGGACGTCGGCAACATCAGCCACCATCGGAATCACGAGGCTCAATTTTCCCACAGCCGCAGCACGAAGGATCGCACGCACCTGCGTGCGCATGATCTCCTTGTTGTGCAGGTTGAATCTGACCGCGCGCAGACCCAGCGCGGGATTGCGCTCTCGATCCGTCACCTCGGATCCGACTTCGCCGCCTACGTCGAACAACCGCACCACCGCGCCATAGTCCCCGGCAGCTTCAGCCAGCGACTTGTACGCTTCGTATTGTCGCTGCTCCGAACTCATCAAACCCGGACGCGACAACAGAAACTCCGAACGAAACAATCCCACGCCACACGCGCCGAAATCATGGACCGCTTGAAACTCCGTCGGCAGCTCGACATTCGCTCGCAACGAAATCTCAACGCCGTCGAGAGTCTTGACCGGCCCGTGTTCGACAGCACCCGCAGACGCAGCGATTGAACCGGCGCTGCCGGTGGTGAATTGATACTCGGAGACGGTTTCAGAAGCAGGGTGAAGAATCACTTCTCCACCTCGCGCATCGACGATAATGCGGTCACCCGTGCGCGTACGATGATAGAAATCGCGCAGTCCGACAACAGCAGTCAGACCGAGTCCGCGCGCGATGATCGCCATGTGAGACGTCCAGCCGCCGGCGTCCGTGGCGATTGCCTTCACATGATTGAGATTCAACTCCGCGATAGTCGACGGCAGCAGATCGGTCGAAACGATCACTGCGTCTTCCAGTAGCTTCGGATACTTCGGTCCTTCGCCCGTGAGGTTCGCCAGCAGTCGTTGAATCACATCTTCGATGTCCGAGCCACGCTCGCGCAGATACTCGTCGTTAATCTGCGTGTAGATCGACAACAGCCGATCGCCGACGACTTTCGCCGCCCACTCCGCGTTCGAACGTTCTTTGACGATGTAATCCTCGACGTCACGGGTCAGTTTTGCGTCCTGTAGAAACAGCAAATGCGCGTCGAAGATGTAAGCATGGCCGCGGCCGAGCTCTTTTTCAGCGCGGTCCTTGATCGCCTCGAGCTGGCGGCGCGAGAGCCTTACAGCCGCACGAAAACGGCGGCGTTCACGTTCGAGATCTGCTTCAGCAATTTCCGCGCGATAGACCTCGCGCGTGCCTTCCTGAAAACGCAGCACGCGGCCGAGCACGACACCATCAGAAACACCCAGGCCCTTGCACCGCAACTCGCTTATCGCGCGCGAAATCTGCCTGCCGTCGTCTTTCCGGAATTCATCGAAGTCGCGCGAGAAGAGACCAACGACCGCGTCGAGGGCTTCCTGTTCGTCTTCACCAGTGGCAATGATGCGCAGATCGGTACCGCGACTGGCAGCGAGCGTCAGGATACTGAGAATCGATTTCGCATCGGCTTCGGCGCTGCCGTCGAGACGCTCCAACGTGAGACAACTTTTGAACTGGCTCGCCACGCGTACGAGGTTGGCAGCGGCGCGTGCGTGGAGACCGAGACGGCTGGTGACCTGGACTCTGCGTTCGCCCACGATCAATCGGCTCCACTCTTGGGTGGTGTCGCGAGCAGGGCGCCGGCGAGGTAAATTCCCTGTCGTCCCTGGTCGCAGATCTTGGGTGCGATGTCGGCGAGCGTGTCTTCGGCAGTCGCGGTCGCGAGTTTGATAACCATCGGCAGGTTCACTCCGGTTATCACTTCAACCGAACCCTCTTCCAAAAACATCGACGCGATATTGGTCGGTGTGCCGCCAAACATGTCCGTCAGCAACAGGACGCCTTTTTGCTGCGTGACGCGCGTGATCGCGCGTTGCACTTCGTCGCGAGCAGCGTCAACGTCGTCGTGCCAGCCGATCGAAACGGCCGCGATGTGTGAGATTGGACCAACGATCATCTCCGCGGCCGCGAGCAACTCGCCCGCGAGATGACCGTGCGTCACGATCACGCCGGCTACTCTCTTCACTTCTGAATGATGAGAACTCATCTCTCTCTACCCTTGCGCGCGGCGCAGTTTGCGCACGTCACGATGCGACGCATGCGCGTCGAAACCTGCGCGGCGCAACGCGCGCGCCAGCGCGTTGGCAATCATCACCGAGCGATGCCGGCCGCCGGTACAACCGATCCCTACAGTCACGTACGATTTACCCTCGCGCTTGTAAAGCGGTAACAGGTACGAAAGCAAATCCGTGAAGCGTCGCAACGTTTCCTTAACTTCTTCGTGCGAGTTCAGATACTTGACTACGCGGCTATCGTGACCCGACAAACGTTTCAACTCCGGCACGAAGTGCGGGTTCGGCAAGTGCCGGACGTCAAACAATAACTCCAAGTCGCCCGGGTTGCCATACTTGTGACCGAAACTCATCAACTGGACGTGCATCGGCGCGCCGAGGCGGTCAAGACTGAACCGCTCGAGCAGGAAGCGACGCAGCGTATGGACCGTGTGGTCCGAAGTATCGATGATCTGATCGGCGTGCGATCGGATCTTCGACATCGCCTCGCGTTCGTCTTTGATCGCGGCGAGCAGTCCCTGGCCTTTTTCAGCCGGATGCGGGCGGCGCGTTTCGCTGAACCGATACTGCAAAACGTCGTCGGAGGCTTCGAAGAAAAGCACACTGACTTTCAGTCCCAAAGCGCGAAGCGCCTGGAGTTGTTTTTCGAAGTCTGCGAGAAACTCGCCTTCGCGAATATCAATCACGAGGGCGGCGCGACTGACTCCCTTCTCCTCGTCATCCGAGACGAGCCGGCCGAAAGTCTTCAACATCGTGACCGGGAGATTGTCGACGCAGAAATATCCGAGATCCTGAAACGCGTTGGTGGCTGACGACATTCCCGAGCCACTTAAACCGGTGATGATTACGATATCGGGGACGGACATCTAAGACAGTTTACACGGATGAACGCGGATAAGTCGTTCTTATCCGCGTTCAGTCTGCGTTAATCCGTGGCTAGTTATGGTTCTATCAAACCGTAGTTCCCGTCATTGCGTTTATAAAGCACAGCAAGGCGCGAGGTGTCGGCGTCGCGGAAGACAAGGAACTGATGCGTTTCTTCCGAGAGTCGCAGCGCGGCTTCTTCCGCCGTCATTGGTTTAACTGCATAGCGTCGCGCAGGGATGATTCGCGCTGGGCGCGGCGTAGCCTCGATATGCCCGTCGGGCTGTGGCGCCACGCGGCTCGTCGACTGCCCACTCTGACTCCGATGGATAATCTTCTTCTTGAGTTTTACCGCCTGCTTTTCAATCTTCGCCATGGCGCGCGTGAGAGCCATGTACATGTCGGCATTTGTATCCTTCGCTGTCAACGTATGCTCGCGCCAGGTACAGATTATTTCTCCGATCTGACGGTTCTTTTCGACGTCGATAATTACGTGAGTGCTCAGGGTTGAGTCGCCGTTGAAAATATGATCGAGTTTCTTGAAGTGGTCCTCCACATGACGCCGGATTGCCGGCGAGACTTCAACGTGCCTGCCAGTATATTCAAACTTCATCAGTCGCCTCCCTCCTCGAACGGGGTAAAGATACGAATACGCCAGTCTGATCGAACCGCGAGTCAGGCTTAAGGCAACAACACTTATGACTAAACTTGATTCGCGTCGTGCCCAGAGGGGCTTCAAACTACGGCGCGACGCTCGCGAGACCCGGGGATCTGCATTTGATCGCGATATTTCGCGACAGTTCTACGCGATAACTTTATTCCATCCTTCGCCAGGATTTTAACTACCTGATCGTCAGTAATGGGATTATGAGAATCTTCTTCCTCGATTAGTTTCTTAATCTTCAATTTTATGATGCGAGTGGAAATCTCCTCGCCTTCTTCGTTGAGCATGCCCTCGGTGAAAAACCGGCGCAGCTCAATGACGCCCTGCGGCGTGTGTGCGTACTTGCGATTGACCACGCGCGAGACCGTCGAAAGGTGCATGCCGATATCTTCGGCAATGTCTTTCAACATCATCGGCTTGAGATATTGCACGCCGTGGTCCAGGAAGTCTTTCTGGCGCGCCACGATCGACTCGACGACTTTGTAGATCGTCTGGCGCCGGTGTTCGATGTTGCGCAGCAGATCCACTGCCGAACGCATCTTCTCGCGAATAAAACTCTTCGTCTCGTTGCTGACACCCTGGCTGAGCATGTGTTGATACTGCTGGCTCACACGCAACCGCGGACTGCCGTCGTCAGCAAAGTAGATCACGTAGTCGTCGTCGTTCTCTTCGAGCTTCTCGATATAGATCTCGGGACTGATGAGTATCGGTTCGTCCGAGGAATAACGACGGCCCGGATACGGATCGAGCGTGCGAATAAACTGTAACTCTTCGAGCAGCGTCTCGATGTCGACGCCGATCTGTTTCGACAGGTGCGGCAACTTGTGTTGTTGCAAGTCGGCAAAGTTCTCGGTTATCAATTTCACTGCGAGTCGATCGGTCTCGCCGAGCACTTCAAGTTGGACCAGCAAACATTCCTTCACGTCGCGCGCGCCGCAACCAACCGGATCGAGACGCATCACGACCTGTCGCGCACGTTCGATAATCTCGACCGGGATCTTCTCGACTTCGGCAATCTCTTCATCAGTGGCATTGAGACGGCCGTCCGCGTTCAGGTTGCCGATCACGCAGATCGCCGCATCTCGAACCTCGTCTTCGAGCGTCGTCATGTTGAGTTGCCACTCGAGATGTTCGGCCAGTGAGGGTGGTTTCGTTAGGAATTGCTCGAAGGTGGGAGCGTCTTCTTTGTATTCAATTTCCTGCGTCTTGTAGCCGGGATCGAGGTAGTCCTGAAACTCACGTCCGAAGTCGATCTCTTCAAAGGCGTCGCGTTGCGTCTCGTCAGTGATTCCCTCTTCCGCGCCACCCTCTTCGTGTTCAGCACCGGTCAGCGTTTCGCCTGGTTCGCCGTCAGCAGCGGCAGCGGGCAAGCTCGATAAAACTTCCGCGTCTCCCGCGCCGTTTGTCGCTGCGGTTTCCGCTTCCGGAACACGCTCTTCAAAGGTGTCCGCTTCAGCGTTGGCGAGGTGGTCCAGCACCTTCTCCGCGATTTCCTGGACCTCTTCCTGGCTCGGCACTTCTTCGAGAACGGGGTTCTCCAACAACTGTTGTTGAATGAGATCGGTAAGCTCCAGCGAGGTCATTTGCAACATCTCGATTCGCTGGCGCAACTGCGGCGTCAGTACGAGTCGCTGGGAGAGGCTGGTGGTTAACTTAAGAGACATTCGTCAGATCAGATCGTTAATTATTTCTTCTTTTGGATTATCGCGGCCTCGGCCGCACGGCAGGGATTATAACCGATCAGCGGCCTTCTCGTGTGCAATCTCTGTGCACTCGCTTAAAATCCGCCAACGCATACTCAGAAAGACACAGAGGTTGCACAGAGATTTAAATAATTCTTCACATACGAAACTTTTCGCCGAGGTAAAGGCGACGCACTTCCGAATCTTCGGTGAGGTCCCGCGGCTGGCCCGAACGAAAAATCTTCCCTTCCGCCATGATATAAGCGCGGTCGGTGACGCCCAGAGTCTCGCGCACGTTGTGGTCGGTGACCAGGATACCGATACCACGATTTCGCAAGTAGAGTATTACATTTTGAATATCATCGACCGCTTTTGGATCGATACCCGCAAACGGCTCGTCGAGCAGGATGTAGTGGGGCTCGGTTGCGAGCGCTCTGGCTATTTCGGTGCGCCGCCGCTCGCCGCCTGAAAGCGCGTCGCCGCGCGTGTTGCGAACCTGCGCGATGCCAAACTCCTCGAGCAATTCTTCGAGTCGCTTGAGCTGTTCGCGTCTACGCAGGCCGGTAGTTTCAAGCACGGCGAGAATGTTTTGCGCCGTGGTCATCTTGCGAAAGACTGACGGCTCCTGTGGCAGGTAGCCGATACCGAGACGCGCGCGCAGATACATCGGCAACTTCGTGAGATCCTGATCGCCGAGCAGAACATTGCCGTCGTCCGGACGTTCGAGTCCGACGATCATGTAGAAGGTCGTGGTTTTGCCGGCTCCATTCGCGCCCAGTAGACCAACAACCTCGCCTCTCTCGACTTGCAAACTGACGTCATCGACAACGCGACGGCGTCCATAATTTTTCACGAGATGTGCGCAGCGAAGCGTGGTATCGGACGAGGCGTTCATCAGAAGAGGTCAGCCACAAAAAGGCACCTAAGGCACACAAGTAAAAACAAGAAAATGATTTTGTGCCTTGTGTGGCTTTTTGTGGCTAAATCTTTTTTGTGCTTTTTGTGGCTCAAGGTTTTCGGATCTTGTGCGTGGATCGGACGCGGCCAGGAGCAAGTGGACCACGAGCATCATCGGCGGTGACTTTACCGTCCGCCATGGAGAGCGTCAAACGATTGCCTTCGGTATTTCCCTGTTCAACGTCGTCCACACGAGCCGGATTACCTTTCAGGATCGCGATCTGACTCGCGGAAGTGTATTCGACCCAGTCGCCAGTGCCTTTTCGATTTGGTTGAATCACTACGACGTTGCGCTGTGCGATCGTCTTCTCCATCTCGTTTGAGTCTTTCAGCAGATAGACGTCGGCGACTTCACTTGTGAGTCGATCGGTTCCCTGCTTGATATCGACGTTGCCTTCATAGTGGATCTTGCGATCCGGATCGGAGTAGAACATCGAGTCAGCCGCCGCGAAAACAGGCACGACCGTAAGGTTTCCCGCAACTCGACGCTTGGCGTTATAGATCGCGCTCTGGACGTGACCACTCGCTTCCATGCGGCTGTCGTTTGCGTAGATGGTCAACTTATCGCCGCGCACGTAGTTGTCATCCTGCCACGCGCGCGCATTGCCCGTGTAAATCGTTTGCCCGCTTTCGTGATGCACCTCGCCGCGGTCGCTCGCGATGTAAACCGGGCTCTTCGTTTTGGAGAACGGCGTCGCGCCCTTGGTCTGTTCCTGGCTGTAATACGTCGTCGTGGTTTTGCCGCGCGCGTACGACACGTCATTCGCGAGATCTGTATCGAGCTCGATCGCCTTCGTACGGCCGCGCGAGTCCCACACGGTCGGCTCGCCGCCTCGCATCCTGACCGTCTCATCCGCGGCCGTGTACGAAACATTCGCAGCGAGTCCGTTGCGATCGTTTTCGTTGAACTTGCCGTCGCCCTGCGCATCGACGCGTTCGATATCCTGCGTGTCTTTCAAAAACACCGCCGTCATGTTTTGCGAGGTGAGCGTTCGCGTGCCGCGTTTTTGTGACGGTTGCATCGGGTCGAGAGTCGCCTTCGTGCCCCCACTCGCTTTGCAACTGCGCACGAGATTGCCGGCTTCGAAGAAGTCGCAATCAAACTGGGGCGCGTTGAGTTTCTTGCGCTCGGCTTTTGCGCTACTAACTAATGGCTCGATAAACAACTCGGCGTCGCCCGTTGCTTCAGCCTTCTCGAGATCGCGTCCCGTGGTGCGCCAGGTAAGTTTCACCGCGTTCGCAGTCAAACGCTTGTTGGCCGCGCGCGGATCGTTTGCCTTCGACTTCGGAGCGCTCATAGTAATCACAGAGCGACCACCGGCGACCATCTGCTTCAGCAAACTCGTGTCGTCCTGTGGCTGAAAAGTGACTTCGAGCGAATTGCTTCCGCTGACCTGAACGTCGGAGTCACCTTCTAGCGTGCGCGCCGCGATATCGTTCGTGGCGAGCGCGCGTTCGAGACGTTGATCCTGGTCCATGAAGAAGTCCATGTTGACTGAATGAACTTCAGCGGCACGCCCCGGGTCCATCACGCGCATGTACGAGTTGCCGCGAATCTCGGCTCTTTGCAGCCGCTTCTGTTCGTTTAGGAACGCGTTGAGATTGTCTCCGCTCAGGATGTCCGCTTCCTGTTCAACTGTGACGCCGCCGGAAAACGCGAGTAGCAACGACTGCTGGTCGAAGGTTCCGTGTGCCGCTTTGATACTGACTGGACGCGAGCGGGTCTTTGATTTAACCGATTGTCCCGGTGCGATCGTTAGCTGAACATTATTTTTCAACGTCAGCCGCTTCGCCTTTTGTTCGACCACAGCGCCGGTCGACGTGCCGGAAACATTCTCGCGCTCAAAGGAAACGGGCGAGTCCGTTTGCGCAATGCCGCTGTTCTGATCGAACGAGAGCGCTTCAGTGTTGACCTTCAGTTTTTCCTTGGTCTCGATCTTGACGTTGCCGATGAACGAGAGAACGTTTGAGTCGGGTTGATAAATCGCGCGCGCGGCTGAGATCTGATCGGGAGTCTCACCTTCCGGCGGGTAAACGGCCATGTTGATGTTTTCGAGTTCGTGATGACCGTCGGAGAACGTGACGTCGCGCGACGCTTTCACCAGCAGGTACAAACGATCGTTCTTCGTGACGCGCTGCTCGTAACCTTCGACGACGCCGGTGACTTCTTTCGAAAGCTCCGGCTTTTCAGACCTCGCCTTGAACTTATCCGCGTTGCGCAGTTTGTAATAAGAGATCCCGACAACCGCGATCCCCGACACGAGCAGCGCAAACGCGACGATGCGCGTGATGACCGGCACTTTGGCACGCAAGCCAAGAGCAATCGCACGTCTGCGGGTTAATTCCTGCATTTCAGATCCAAAACATTTAACTGCATCCGATAATCGCCGTTCCAGGCACTCGTCTCGAGCGTGTAGGCGAGTTCGATGCTGCCATTTAACTCAGGCGTTTGCCCCGGCGTCTCGATGCAATTCCACCATACCGCCTCGAGCGGCCGGTTTTGCGGGCCGGCCACGCGAAACTTCAGATGCCGGTCCTTGATCACCGACGGCGGCGACAGACATCGCAAGTTCCGCGTCATAAACACCGGTCGCGGATTGCCGGCTCCAAAAGGCTCGAGCGCATCCAGCTCGCGCGCTTGTGCAAACGTCACGCTCTCCGGTTTCAACTCCAGATCAATCCTCACTGCCGGCTGCAAATCATCCGCGGTCAAGCACGACGACGCGTGCTCATTCAGCCTGCGGCGAAACTCGTCAATTCGTTGCGGACGAATCGTTATACCCGCAGCGTGCGAGTGCCCGCCAAATTTCTCGAACAGATCGGAACACGCCGTCAGCCCGTTCAACAGATGATATGACTCGATACTTCGTCCGGAACCGTGGGCCATCTCGCCGTCAATCGAAAACACAACGCACGGGCGATTGAGTCGTTCCGCAATCTTTGACGCCGCGATTCCGATCACGCCGCGATGCCAGCCTTCACCCGCGATCACCGCGACGTAACACTCTTTCGGATCCTTCAACTCAGCAACAGCTAGATCGATGATCTGCTGTTGCACTGTCTTGCGTTCTTCGTTGCGCGCGTCGAGATGATTTGCGAGACGCCGCGCTTCTTCAAAGTCGCGAGTATCAAAGAGCTCGACCACCGCGCGCGCCGCGTCCATGCGTCCGGCCGCGTTTATACGTGGACCAAGTCGAAAACCCAGATCGTATGCTGTCATGCCACTGCCGTCTCCGCAACCGGCAACGTCGATCAACGCGCGCAAACCGGGATTTGCGACCTTCGCCAGATCCTTCAAACCGATGGAAACGATGGTGCGGTTCTCGCCGGTGAGTTTCGCAACGTCGGCGACCGTACCGATTGCGACAACCTTCATGAACGCCGGAACTTGCGCCTCGCGCCCGTATTCGCGAAACAGTGCATGCACGAGCTTGAAGGC
>DATDFT010000195.1:0-7076 GCA_036522475.1 Pyrinomonadaceae bacterium
AAGTCGCCCATCGAGCCGAAGCCGGCGTTGTTGATGAGCATGTCGATTTCCAACTCACGTTTTTTCGTCTCTTCAAAGAGCTGCGCTCCGGCGTCGGGTTGCTGTAGATCAAGTGCGAGATATTGCGCGCGAATACTCGTCAAACGCCCAAGCTCGTTACAAAGAGCGATGAGTTTGTCTTCGGAGCGGGCCACGAGAAAAACGTTTCTGCCGAGGGCGGCGATTTTCCTGGCGAAGGCCGCACCGATTCCTGAGGATGCTCCGGTAATGAGGGTGGTATTCATCAAAAATCTATTTCAACTCGAGCAGGTCGAGCTCGATAATGTCGGCGTTGCCTGTCCGAAGCTTGTTGAGGCATTCCTTTGTCGGCGCGTTGTCCAGGTTGATGCGAGCCACGGCCGCCGCCGCGCCATCGAAGACGATGTTCTCCATCTCCTGAACATTGATCTGCTCCGCTTTGATCGCATCGAGCACACCTGCGAGCACTCCCGGTCGATCGAGATGACGAACTACCAGACGATGCGTCGCGGGAGTTTGTTGCGCAAGGTTCACGACATTCGGCACCTGGCCAGTTTCCTTAAACTCTTTCACGATGCGAACCGTCTCAGCCGCAATCGCTTCCTGCGCCTGATCGGTTGAAGCGCCGATGTGATGCGTGCCGTAAAGTCCTTCCTCTTTGACGATCTCATCCTGGAACTCACCAACGCTGCTCGTCGGTTCAACTGCGTAAACGTCAAGACCAGCACGAATCCCGCGAGTTCGCATGGCCGTCGCGAGCGCGTTCTGATCGACAACTTCGCCGCGCGCGGTGTTGATAAAGTAGCCACCTTCGCGCATCGAGTTAAAGAAATCCGCGTTGAGCAGATTCTTCGTTTCCGGATTCAATGCCAGATGAACACTGACAACATCCGCCGCGCTCGCGACCGCTTTCGGAGATTCCTTCAGTTCAACACCGAGCAGCGCGGCGCGTTCAGGAGTCAAACTCCGGCTCCACGCCACCACCGGCATGCCAAACGCACGTGCGCGCGGAATCATCTCCTGGCCGATCTTTCCAAGACCAATCAATCCGAGCGTGCGACCAAACAGTCCGCGTGCTTTTGAAAACTCCTTCTTGTTCCACTCGCCTTTTCGCAACGCGATGACGTTGTCTGCGATACGACGATCGAGTGCGAGGATCAGTGCAAACGCGAGCTCAGCGACGGCGATCGAGTTTTTGCCGGGACAATTCGAAACGTAAATGCCGCGCTTCGACGCGGCGGCGACGTCGATGGTGTTGAAGCCGGCGCCGGCGCGCACAACCAGTTTCACTGGTCCAGCGTCGAGCATCGACTCAGTGACCTTCGTTCCTCTAACGACGAGCACGTCCGGCGCGATCTCTTTGATCGCAGCAACGAGTGCGTCGTCTTTAAGGTCCGGTTGAAAAGAGATTTCGCAGCCCAGCGACTGCAAGCCGTCACGGCCCGACTGTTCGAATTTATCTGCAATCAGAACTCGCATCTTTTTATTTCCGATCAGATCGTGTGTATCAACAAACCGTCACGCAACTTCGGTTCGAACCACGTCGACTTCGGTGGCATGATCTCGTTCGCGTCCGAGACCATTAACAGTTCTTCGACCGTAGTCGGAAACAGTGAAAACGCAACGGCGGCTTTGCCTTCGTTAACTAAACGTTCAAGCTCCCTGGCGCCACGAAGACCACCGATGAAATCAATTCGCTTGTCAGTGCGAACGTCCTTGATACCAAGAACCGGATCGAGCAGCCGGTCCTGAAGAATACTCACATCAAGACTTGCGACTGTACCCGTAGGCTGCGTTGCCGCCGGCGAGAGTTGCAGCCCGTACCACTTGCCATCGAGATACATGCTCCAGTGTCCACGCCGCGGCGGCTCCGGGTTCGCATTCTCAGTGATCGTAAACTGCGATCTGATCTCATCGAGAAACTCTTCTTTCGTGAACCCGTTCAGATCGTGAACTGTACGGTTGTAAGCGAGTATCTGCACCTGGGAGTCGGGGAAAATGACAGTCAGGAAATAGTTGTAATCTTCTTTTCCCGTATGCGCGAAGCTTTGTTCTTTCAGCTCGGCACGCGCACGACTCGCACTCGCCGCACGATGATGACCGTCGGCAATGTAAAGCAGCGGCACTGATTCAAAACTCCAGACCAGCGCATCCGTCTCGCCAAGACGCCAAATCGTGTGACGCACTCCATCCGCAGCCGTCAGATCAAAAAGCGGCTCGGCAGTGATCGCAGCAGCGACTTGCTGATCGATCTCCGCGTTTTGCCGGTAAGTTAAAAAGACTGGTCCAGTTTGCGCCTTCAGCATGAGCATGTGGCGCGTGCGGTCATCCTCTTTGTCGCGGCGCGTGCGCTCGTGTTTACGAATCGTGCCGTTGTCGTACTCATCGATCGAGCAAACTGCGACGATACCAACCTGTTCGTGATCGCCCATGATCAGCCGATACAAATACAAACTCGGTTCAGTTTCTTTTTCGAGCGGGCAATTCGAGATCAACGTCTCGAAATTTTCGACGGCCTTGCGATAGACGGCATCGCTGTGAATGTCTGTGCCGGGCGGCAGATCGATCTCGGGGCGCGAAACGTGAAGAAAACTGAGCGGATTTCCCTCGGCGAGCGCGCGCGCCTCGTCAGTGTTAACGACGTCGTAAGGCACACTGGCCACTAACTGCGCGCGACTGGCGTGTGGACGCAAAGCACGAAAGGGACGAATAACCGCCACAGATCCTCCTGATAAACTTCGTGATTAATAAAGGCTTAGTTGTGGATTAAGACTAGCCGTTTAGGTGTGAAAACTCAAACTCGGTTAAGCTACACGCCGATGTTCGAGAGTTTTCGAAAAACCGGACGTTTGGTATCCGGGTTTACGAGGAAATTCTTAAGGAGTCCGAGCGAAGCCTGGTTGCTGATGCGGATGGCGTGGTGGGTCGCGGTTCTTTCGGCAGCGGCTCGTGTTTGTTCATTGCCGCGCGCACTCGAGATCATCGCGGGAAACGGAAAAGCCGCGCGCGGCGACGCCACACAAAACGAACTTGTCCGCGCGATCGATCTACTGCTCGCGACTGACTTCTTCATCTTCAAACCCGTTTGCTGGAAACGCGCCGCCGTGCTGCACCGATATCTTTCGCGAAGCGGGATACCGACGCGGATCATCTTTGGTGTGCGGAATGAAAACGACGGCAAGGTGGCCGGGCATGCATGGCTGGAACGCGAGGGTCATCCGATCCTGGAAAGCACTCCGCCGGAGTATGTCGTGACTTATAGTTTTCCGTAATCGGAAAAAGTTTTCACGCAAAGGCGCAAAGAGAACGTGAATTCTCTTTGCGCCTTTTGTTCGGGCCTTTGCCCGAGCTGTTCACGCCCACGATGTTCAGTGTGGCGCAAACCCTAACATGCTCGTTGAGGGCAGTCAACGAAATTTACAATTGAAGATGATCATGGACCATGGAGGGACTTTTTTTGTCAGTGAGTCTTTTTTTCCATCGATCCCAATCGACGAAGATGAGGTACATCGCGAGTTGGTGAGGAAAGAAAATGTTCATGAAAAATAGCGTCGCTAAGTGAAAAATAATTCCGAAGCCGAGGATCCACCAGCGCGCGCGTCGCCAAAAAATGGCGAGCGGAAAAAGCAATTCCCAGAGCAACACAAAGCCAACTGCAAACGGCAAATAACTCTTAACCTGCGGCAACCAGAAAGCGAGCTTGAAGTGCGTGTCGTGTAGGTTGTCCAATGAATGAAAGATTGCAAGCGCCGGAAGATTATCGGTGCTGAGATAGTTAAGTCCGGCGACTCGTAGTTTGATTAGCCCGGAGCTGAAGTAAGTCCACGCCATCAACAACTGCATCAACAGAATCGGATATGCATACGCAAGCTCGGGCCGCAGTGTGGAAGTTTTGCTCCGGCGATTATCGATCGAGAACGCGTCGCCACATGGTGTGAACGCGAGGACTGCGAGGTAATAAACAGCCAGCATCTCGTCGTGATTGAAATGTCCGAAACTGCGCAGCAAACCCTGGTAAAACAGCACCAGCAGAAACGACGTTTTCGTTGAAATCCCCGTCAAAAATCCCGCCGTGCTCGCCAATAGCGACACCACCAGCACGCACTTGAAGGCAACCATCGCAGCCGGCGTTTGCAGTTGATCGTAAAAACTCCACGGCAAGAGCTGCATCACGCCGGTCGGGCGCACGATCGTTACGGGCAGTGAGCCGAGTGCTGAAAATGAGGTGAAGAGAATCGAGACCAGGAACATGCCGTGCACTATGCAACGCACGACACCGAGACCAAAAGCGCTCTTCGAAACGACGCGATTTACAATTCCCTGCGCCACGTTTCTATGAACTTGTCGTAATCAGAATAATGACCACTCTCCCAGCGATACATGTCCAGTCGTATCGCCTTCAGACGTTGCGGCGAAGAATTCGGCAGTTGCTTGTTATAGAGTTCGCCCCACGCCTGTAGCAGGTCCGGCAGGCGTACACCCGGCGGCAGCTTTTCAACTCCACCGAACCGACGAATCAGCTCTTCGTTTTGCGGATGAATCGATGTGAGCTTGAAACTCTGATTGTCGATGGTTGCGTTGACCATGGTCCATGTGCGGCTGTAGAGAGCGTTGGTCAGGTTGATGGCTGGAATGTCTACAGTCTCACCCGAAACTGTTTCGCCGCGGAGGATGCAATAACTGCGGCCGCGTTCGAGATCGCCGCCCGCCATCATGACGTTCCACGCTGTGACAGGGTAGAGATTGCGCACAAAGAGAAATGCCCAGATGAGCGGCAGGAAGATCGCGAGGGTGAGAACCGCGTATTTAACGATCAGGCGCCGTTCGCCGGGCTCATGGCGCGCCCACCAGTTTGTAAGTTTGGAAGTTATCAACGATTCTTTGCACGCTGACGGTGGCTTTGTCCGGAGCTACTTCGTAAGTCGCAGTGATGTCGGCAACGATCTCAGTCATCGTTTTGCCTTTTTCGAGACCCTTCCACACAACCATCGCCGTCTCGTTTAGTTGATAGTATTTCTTCGTGTTCAGATCGACGAGTATTCCTTCGCCGCCGTCAAAATCGGTAACTACTACGTGCTTGCCTGGTTGTAAATTCATTTCCTTTTCTCTTCGAGACGTTGATATGGTTTGTTGGCCCATCTCACGGCCATTTCGCGAACGAGCGGTGAAGCGAGTTTCTGTTTCGCCTCTTCGTCAGCAACAAACGGACGCGTGCCGGAAACTTCCTTGGCGTAAACTCCGCTTGCACGCGCAATCGCTTCTGTTTCTCGAGCCGAAGGACTGACCTTGAAAAACTCTAACACACTGGATATTACAGGTACTGACAGTTGGTTGTAATTAAGCAACATGCTCTTGTCGTTCGCAAGAGCAACGGCGTGCGAGTAGAAGCTGCCGATCGATCTCGCACAACGCTCTTCCAGCGACATTGCTGCGACTTCGCTGGGTGTCGCGCCGGTGATCGATGCAAGCACGCGCCAGTCTTCGTCCAACAACCACGTTGGCGGATCGGTGACGTTTGAGACGATCGTTTCGACTGGATCGCGGTAGAGAAAGAGCCACGGCACGCGCGGCCAGATGCATGTGATGCGTTCGAGCTGCGCGAAACTCGTGCAAGCGAATTTGATGAAGAGATGTTGCTCACTGCCGCTGCGACGTTGACCCAATGCGTGAACGACGCCGCGCAGGAACACTGAATAGACAGACTCTTTCACGCCGCCGTCTTGTGCGTCAGTAAAAAATCGTGCAATCAGCTTGTCGACTGCGTTCGGTTCTGACAGAACGATTGAGTTTTGAATTTCGCGGCAGGCGTTGGCAACGAGTGTCGAGCCGCAACGTGATGAGTGAAAGATGAAGCCGGTCGGTGAAACACTTTCGAGCTCTTTTTCGAGCTGGAGGAGGACATCGAATTCCGTAAACAACTCAGAGCGCTTCGAGCGGCCCATCTTCGCTCGCTCGACTGTTTGTTGAAAGAACGGCTCCGTCAAAGAGACGTCCGCCATCTCCATCCACCACAGCCCCGGACGCCCATCGACCACGACAGCATCAACCGGCAACCAGCCTTTTAGATCGGTAGACATAAATAGATGCTATAGGTCCTGTAGGACCTATTTAGTGCCAAGGGATCTTGTTGAAGCTTTGCAAGCAAAACATGCAGGGTGAACCGGTGTATAGGTCAGGGGTCGCACTTTGTGCGTGCAGCGCCGCGAGCGCTTCTTTCCGTCGCTGCAATTGCGCTGCGGCGAGGTTCATGAATTTCTCGTAAGCCGAAGCAAAGGACTCGACGTTCAAATCCGCAACTACGTCGTGTTCTTCAGCGGCGCCGCGAAAGCCGGAGAGATTGCAGCACAGCGACAGGCGTCCGCGATAGTCGATATTCATGCTTGTGCCCGCGAGCGGCGCGCATGGCGGGCGCGACTCGTCGATGTTGTAGTAGCCGACGTCAATGCCGATGTCCATCTTGAAAATGCGTGAGAGGATCGCGATCTCCTGTTCAGCGAAACGCTGCTCCTCGAAAGACAAAGCGGAATCATCGGCGACAGCATTCGATGTTGGCATGACGTGTACGAAGTGCAGCGACGCAGCGCCCATTCTCGCCGCGAAAATAGCGATCTGCTCGAGCTGGTCCACCAGATCGCGGCGAATCACGATCTTCATTCCGAACGGCAGCTTCGACATGTAGCAGCGCGAAAACGCTTGCACGAGACGATCGAAAGATCCTTTGCCACGCCAGCGATCGTGATCTTCGCGCGTCACGCCATCGAGGCTGAACGCGACATGCGAAACAGCATCACGACTCTCCTGAATCGCAGGCCACACACGATCGAAGTGCCAGCCGTTAGTGACGAAGCTGCTCGTCAAACCCGCAGCGCCGATGGTTCGAAGCATTTCCGCGAACGCCGGATGAAGCGTTGGTTCGCCGCCAGTGAAGTTTATGCGAGTGACGTTTGCGGCCGTGCGCGCCTCGGGGATCACGCGTCGCAGCAGATCGATCGGAAAGAACTCCGCATGTGAGCTGTAAAGATTTTCGTCAGCGCGGAAGCAGTAGCTGCAATGAAGAT
>DATDFT010000196.1:0-10711 GCA_036522475.1 Pyrinomonadaceae bacterium
AGTGCGCATTTCCGAATCCGCCACGACCACCGCGCGCAGCGAGCCAGCGGTCACCATCGTGACTGAGGTCGTGAAGCAGATCGCCTGTCGAAGCATCAAAGATCTGTGTGCCAACCGGCACGCGTACAATCAAGTCGGCGCCACTGTGGCCCGAACGATTCGAGCCCTCACCGTGCGAACCACGATCGGCGACGTGCTGCGGGTTATAGCGGAGGTGCAGCAACGTGTTCAGCGATGCATCAGCAACCAAGACAACATCACCGCCGCGACCACCATCGCCACCCGATGGACCACCACGCGGCACAAACTTCTCGCGCCGGAAAGCCGTAACGCCGTTACCTCCGTCACCCCCCTGAACGTGAATCTTGGCGCGATCGATAAACATCTAAAATTGAAAGCGACGCCCGGCGCGCGCAGTAGTGCGGCTCAGGCGTCGCGAACTTGCACGAAAGCTGTTCTAAGCAGCAGTCTGCTCCGAAGGATAAACGCTGACGAACTTTCCGGATCGACCTTTGTCTTCAAATTTGACGACGCCGTCGATCAAAGCAAACAACGTATCGTCCTTGCCGCGGCCCACGTTGTTGCCGGGCTTCCATTTCGTGCCGCGCTGGCGTGCGATGATGTTGCCGCCGAGCACTTTCTCGCCGCCAAACTTTTTCAGACCGAGGCGCTGCGACTGCGAGTCGCGACCGTTACGAGATGAACCAACGCCTTTTTTGTGTGCCATTGTCTTTACCCAATCGAGTCAATCTTTACTGTGGTGTAGCCCTGCCGGTGACCGCGAGTGCGCTTGTACTGTTTGCGCCGCTTCTTTTTGAAGACGACGATCTTCTGGTCTTTGCCGTGAGCAACAACTGTGGCCGAGATTTTTCCGTCGCCGTTTCCTGAGCTCAACAATCCCTCCAGCTCGATTGAGCTTCCGGGATCCGCCGCGATCGAAGGCACACGAACTGTCTGCCCTTCTTCCACCAGGAACTGCTTTCCACCGGCTCTGATAACTGCGTGTGACATCTTCTTCTTACCTCTCAGACGAGTCAGGTCGTCATAGAAAAGTCGGGTATTATAGGGTAATCGCGTAGCGCTCGGCAACCGCGAAGACCTTGGACAGGATTTACATGATTCCCAAGATCTACAAGATAATCCTTAGAATCTTGAAAATCCTGTAAATCCTGTCTATGAGGCAGCCGCTTTTTTGCCGTTCCGCGCTAAAAAGTACTCCATGAAATCCGTCCCGATGTCGCCGGCGCGGAACCGTGGGTCGTCCATGATTTTCAGGTGCAACGGAACCGTCGTCTTGATCCCCTCGATCACCATCGCCTCGAGCGCTCGTTTCATGCGCGCAATAGCGAGCTCGCGCGTGCGCGCGTGTACGATCACTTTCGCGATCAGCGAGTCGTAAAACGGCGTCACCTGGTAACCTGAATACACAAACGTATCGACACGAACACCCGGCCCACCCGGCAGGTTGAACGCCGAAATCGTACCGGGCGACGGCGCAAAAGTTTCCGGATTCTCTGCGTTGATGCGGCACTCGATCGCATGGCCGACGATCAACAAATCATCCTGCGTGTAGCCCAGCGGTTCGCCTTCAGCAATCCGGATCTGGTTGCGAACGATGTCCGCGAGCGTCACCATCTCCGTGACCGGATGCTCCACCTGGATGCGCGTGTTCATCTCCATGAAGTAGAAATTGCCGTGCACATCCAGCAGAAACTCACACGTGCCCGCACTCGAGTAACCGAGCTTCTTACACGCAGCCACCGCCGCTTCGCCCATGCGTTTGCGCAGCTCGGGCGTCAACACAGTCGACGGTGCTTCTTCCATCAACTTCTGATGCCGGCGTTGAATCGAGCACTCACGCTCGCCGAGGTGAATACACTCGCCAAACTCATCCGCGAGCACCTGTATCTCGATGTGTCGCGGCTGCTCGAGATAGCGCTCGATGTAGACGCTGCCGTCGTTGAACGCAGCCGCAGCTTCAGTCGATGCAGTGTCGAGCGCCTTGCCGAGCTCTGGTTCGGAACGAACGATGCGCATGCCGCGTCCGCCGCCTCCCGCCGAAGCTTTGACGATGACCGGATACCCGATCTCGCGCGCAACCTTTCTGCCTTCTTCTTCAGAAGTAATTCCACCGGGACTGCCGGGCACGATGGGCAATCCAGCTTCGTGCATCGCGCGACGCGCTTCGATCTTGTCGCCCATCAAACGAATGACGTTCGCGGGTGGTCCAATAAACTTGATGTTGCACGCCTCACAGATTTCAGCGAAGTACGGCGATTCTGCCAGGAACCCATAGCCTGGATGAATCGCGTCGACGTTGAAGATCTCAGCGGTGCTGATGATGGCGGGAATGTTGAGATAACTCTGCGCGGACGGTGCTGGTCCAATGCAAGCGGCTTCGTCGGCAAAACGAACGTGCAGCGAATCGCGATCGACGTCACTGTGAACAGCGACGGTCTTGATGCCCATCTCCTTGCAAGTCCAGATAATGCGACACGCGATCTCGCCGCGATTCGCGATCAGGATCTTCTTAAACTTGCGCGGATTGAATGCCATAGAAACACCTGCCACAAAAAAGCACAAAAGGCACAAAATGTCTTCTTGTGCCTTTTGTGTTCTTCTGTGTGCCTTATTGTGGCTTAATTCCAAAAAGCGGCTGGCCGTACTCTACCGGCTGGCCATTCTCGACATAAATCTTTACTACTTCACCACTCGTCTCGGCCTGAATCTCGTTCATGAGCTTCATGGCCTCGATGATGCACACGACCGACTCCGGTTCGACGTTACTGCCGATCTTCACGAACGGATCCGCCGCGGGCGATGGCGAACGATAAAACGTGCCGACGATTGGCGACGGAATGATGTGCAGATCCTGATCCTGAGAAGCTTCCGTGGACGCGTGTGTGCCGGGATGTGTTGGTCCGGACGCAGGCGGCGGCGCGGGAACAGACGCAGCAGCAGGAGCCGGGGCGGGCTGTGGAGCGTCTGCAACGTAAGATGAGCCAGCCGCTGAATCGCGGCGCAGGCGCACACGAAAACCTTCGTTCTCAAGCTCCAGCTCCGCGAGTCCATTGTCGCGCAGCAGCGCGATCAACTCGCGCAGCTCCTCCATGTTGACGGACGCCGCCGGTTTGGGAGCCGTGCGGGCGCGCCGGTTCGGAGTTTCACTTTGTTCTTTGGGTGCTGACATATGAGTTTCCCGCAAAGAAGCAAAGGCGCAAAGAATTTACTCTGCGCCTTTGCGCCTTTGCGGGAAAATTCTTCTAACCCTCGTTATCGTCTGTAGCGGGTTCTTCCTTGGTTTCTTTGCTCCGGCCCTTCTTCCGCTTCGAAGACGCGGTTTTCGCTCGCTTCTTCGCTGCTTCGGCAGCCTCGACTTCACGAGGATTGTCAACCAGCTCGATGATTGCCAACTCCGCGCGGTCGCCCTCGCGATGGCCCAGCTTCAGGATGCGCGTGTAACCGCCCGGTCGATCTTTGTAACGCTCGCCGAGGTCGTTAAAAAGCCGTTTGAGAGCCGAGACTCCAGCCGTTCGTTCCGGTCGCAACTGCCCACGCTTACCGGTGACCTCGCTCACTGCCATGTTGCCCGCGTGAAAGAAACCGGCCGCCTGGCGTCGCAGGTGCAGCGCACGCGCATCCGCGCCTTCATCCGCGAAGCTGCGCGCCCGGCGCGACAAGGTGATCGCGCGCTCGACAAATGGTCGCAGCTCCTTGGCCTTCGGCAGAGTGGTGACGATGCGCTCCTCGCGCGAGTTAATCAGAGAGGTCGCCAGGTTGCGCAGCATCGAGTGACGATGCTCACTGGTGCGACCGAGTTTTCGATGTGCCTTTAAGTGTCGCATGACTCTAACTACGCTTCCTCGTCGCCTTCATAATCCGAAAGATCTGCGCCGTCACGACCGCCGGTTCCCGGAATCGGATTACCCTGCTCGTCAAACTCCATGCCGAAGTCGAGACCCATGCCGTTCAGGATCTCTTTGATCTCGTTCAACGACTTCTTGCCGAAGTTCTTCGTGGCAAGCATCTCTCGCTCAGTGCGTTGGACCAGGTCGCGAATTGTCCTGATGTCGGCGTTCTTGAGACAGTTGTAAGAACGCACGCTCAATTCCAACTCATCGACTGAGCGATCGAGCTGATCGTTGCGCGGCAGCGGCGGGCGCTCCATCTTCGTGTAAGCGAAATCGTCCGTGTCTTCCTCGAAGTTGATGAAGATCGACATGTGATCCTTGATCAACTTCGCCGCGAGTCCGATCGAGTCTTCCGGTTTCACCGAACCATCAGTCCAAACCTCGATGGTCAGTTTGTCAAACTCGGTGTTCTGTCCGAGACGTGCGGCTTCGACGTTGTAATTAACTTTCTTGACGGGCGTGTGGACCGAGTCGATCGGGATGTAACCGAGCGACAGGTCTTCGTCGAAATTTCGATCGGCAGAAACGTAACCACGACCGCGCTTCAAACGCATTTCGACTTTCAACGAGCCGCCCTCGCTGACTGTCGCGATGTGAACCGTCGGATCGAGAATCTCGACGTCAGCATCGGCTTCGATATCCGCCGCCGTCACTTCGCCCGCCTCTTCCTTTGAAATTCTCAGCGTCTTCGGCTCACTGCTGTGCAGCTTGAAAGGCACTTGCTTGAGATTAAGAATAACGTCAGTGGCGTCTTCCACCACTCCCTTGATTGATGAAAACTCATGCTCGACGCCTTCGATCTTCACTGCGGTGATGGCCGCTCCTTCGATTGACGAAAGCAGTGCACGGCGCAGGGAATTACCGACGGTGGTTCCAAACCCTCGTTCGAATGGCTGCGCGGAAAAGCGGCCATAACGTTCCGTCAGGGTCTCCGTGTCGGCCGCCAGGCGGCGCGGCATTTGAAATCCTGTCCAAAGATTATTTTGATCCATAGCCATAGCGTTCAGTGTCCTAAAAATGCATCGGACCAGCGGTGACGACTGGGTAACGCCACTGCCGGTCAGGGTTAACTACTTGCTATAAAGTTCGACAATTAGCTGCTCGTTGATTAAGCGATCGATATCGTCGCGCACGGGCGAGCTGACCACGCGCGCAGCCATGTCGCCGCTGTCCGCGGTGATCCATGACGGGCGACCACGACCGGACGCGGTTTGCCACGCGCCTTCGATGTGAGAGTTCTTTCTGCTTGCCTCTCTCACACTGATCGTATCGCCGGGTTTCACTTGATAAGAGGGAATATCTACTTTGCGACCGTTCACCACAATGTGGCCGTGATTCACCAACTGGCGCGCCTGGCGTCGTGAAGTGGAGAATCCGGCGCGGTAAACAGCATTGTCCAGTCGCCGCTCGAGCAGGAACAAAAGATTTTCACCGGTGATCCCCTTCATGCGGGCAGCGCGTTCGAAGTAGTTTCGAAACTGGCCCTCGAGGATGAAGTAGATTCGTTTGACCTTCTGTTTCTCGCGCAACTGTTGACCGTAGCCAACGAGCGCCTTGCCGCGACGCAGGGAGTTACCATGCTGTCCGGGCGGTTGCGTGCCACGTTTTTCAATCGGGCAAGCGGGTTTGTAACAACGATCGCCCTTCAAAAACAGTTGCGCGCCTTCGCGACGGCAAAGGCGACACACAGCATCTCTATACCTAGCCAATTAATTGCCTCCAGTCTAACTTTAGACGGAAAAGTTTACAGGTTGCGCCGCAGCGCTAACCCTTCATCCTTTGGGTTAAAAATCGGATTTACAAATCCGTGTAATCAGCGGCCTAAACTCTTCTTCGCTTAGGCGGACGGCAGCCGTTGTGCGGAATCGGCGTCGTGTCGCGAATCGTCATCACTCTGATGCCTGCATTCGCGATCGCTCTGATCGCTGACTCACGACCACCGCCTGGTCCTTTCACACGCACCTCACATTGATGCATGCCTGCTTCATGAGCCTTCTTCGCGGCTTCATACGCAGCCTGCTGCGCCGCGAACGGAGTTCCCTTGCGCGAACCACGAAAGCCACGCGCACCTGCCGACGACTGCGCGATCAGGTTTCCTTCAAGGTCCGTGATCGAGATCATCGTGTTATTAAACGACGCCGCGATGTGCACGATGCCGTTAGGAACATTCTTCTTCTCTTTCTTACGAAAGACCTTCTTTTTTCCGCCTGCTTTAGCCATAACTTTTCAGTCAAACAATCAAAACTATTTCTTGCCAGGCGCCTTCTTCTTGGCGATGGTGGCGCGTCGTGGTCCTTTGCGTGTGCGCGCATTAGTGTGCGTACGCTGGCCACGCACCGGCAGCGAACGACGATGTCGCAAACCGCGATAGCAACCGATGTCCATCAAACGTTTGATGTCCATCTGAACGCGCTTGCGCAGGTCGCCTTCGATCTCTCCCTGCACTTCCAGAATGTTACGGATGCGGCTCAGCTCGTCTTCACTCAGATCTCGAACGCGCGTGTCGAGATTGACACCCGCTTCTTTGAGCACCGAGTTAGAACGCGAGCGGCCAATGCCGTAAATGTAAGTGAGACCGATCTCGGCTCTCTTGTTGGGCGGTAGATCTACTCCTGCTACACGTGCCATGGTATTTCTCAGCTATCCTTGTCTCTGTTTATGCTTGGGGTTGACACAGATCACACGCACCACGCCTTTGCGATGGATGACCTTGCACTTGTCGCACATCTTTTTCACTGACGCACGGACTTTCATTGCTCAAACCTCGTTCACTATTTATAGCGATATGTAATTCGGCCGCGATTGAGATCGTACGGCGAAAGCTCCACTAAAACCCTGTCCCCCGGAAGTATGCGAATAAAATGCTTGCGCATTTTCCCCGATATGTGCGCAAGCACCTGATGCTGGCTGTCTTCCAACTCAACCCGAAACATAGCGTTAGGCAAAGTCTCCAGCACCTTTGCCATGACTTCTATCGCCTCTTCCTTCGCCATATCCTCTCAGATTGGAATTCTGACGCTGCCGACAAACTGCGAATAATAGCATGCGCCTCTCGAATTTGCCAAGCCGCGCCGCGCCTATGAGTTACAGGCGGCTGCCTGAGGCTCGAGGGGAGCGCCGGCGGAGACCAGCGTGAGCACTTCCGGCCCCTCCTCGGTGATGGCAATCGTGTGCTCGGAGTGCGCACTGGGCTTGCCGTCCATGGTCACAACCGTCCAGCCGTCCGACAAAACCTTGGTGAAATGCGTGCCCATGTTGACCATCGGTTCGACTGCGAAAACGTAACCCACCTTGATCTTTGGTCCTAATCCCGGCCGGCCGTAATTCGGAATCTGCGGGTCCTCGTGCATCCGCCGGCCAATCCCGTGGCCGACATAATCGCGCACGACCGAGTAACCGTTCTCCTCTGCATGCTGTTGCACCGCCCAGCCGATATCGCCGAGATGCTTGCCGGCGCGACACTGCTCAATCGCCCGATCCAGGCATTCTTCGGTCACGCGGACCAGCTTGAGACGGTCTTCGCCGACGTTGCCGACGGGAACGGTGATCGCCGTGTCGCCGACAAAACCTTCGAGCGTGGCGCCGCAGTCGATCGAGAAGATGTCACCGTCCTTCAAAACGTAATCGGACGGAAAGCCGTGTACTACCTGTTCGTTGACCGACGCGCAAATCGAATATGGAAAACCGTTATAACCCTTGAACGTCGGCAAGGCTCCCGCGTCGCGAATCATCTTCTCCGCAACGCGATCGATCTCGATGGTGGTGACTCCGGGTTTGACCAACGTGCGCAGGTGCGAAAGCACGAGTCCCGCCAAACGACCGGCAGCCCTCATTTTCTCCAGTTCTCTTTTCGACTTTCCTATGATCATCTGCGTAAATCCGCGTGTATCTGCGGCAAAACCCTTACGATGTCCTCGTAAATCGCTTCGGGTTCGCGCGTGCCGTCAACCGTCTGAAGCAGACCCGCTGCTTTATAGTACTCGACCAAGGGCCGGGTTTGCTCTTCGTACGTCGCGAGGCGCGCATGCACCGTCTCCGGATTATCATCCGCGCGCTGAATCAACGTTGCTTCCGGATGCAGATCGCAAACATTGTCGTAGCGCGGCGGCTTGAAGTAGATATTGTAGATCTCGTTGCAAACGGGGCAACTGCGCCGGCCCGTCATTCGCTTCTCGAGCAGTTCCAGCGGCACGTCGATCAGCACCGGGATGATGTCGTTTTGCTGTTCAGCAGCGAGTTGCGCGAGGCTGCGTGCCTGCGCGGGTGTACGCGGAAAGCCGTCCAGAATGTAGCCGTCCCTGCAATCGGGCAGCGCCGTGCGCTCTTTCACCAGTTGAATTGTCAATTCGTCGGGAACGAGTTGTCCTCGTTCCATGATCTCTCTGACTTCCTGCGCTAAGGGAGTGTGGGCAGTTTTGAGCGAGCGAAAAATATCTCCGGTGGAGATTTGCGGCAAATGCAAACGTTCTTGAAGCAAGCGCGCCTGCGTGCCCTTTCCGGCACCAGGCGCACCCATCAGCACAATTATTTTTGCCATATGGGAATCAGGCTCGCCGTCCGCGTAAACGTCCTCCAGTACCCAGGAAACCTTCGTAATTGCGCATCACCAGTTGCGCTTCAATCTGCGCCACCGTGTCCATCGCGACGCCAACCAGAATCAGCAACGACGTCCCACCAAAGTAGAACTGATAACCCATGCCGGTCGGGATCCATGAGAGACCCGGAGTGGTGCTTATAAACGAGTCGAGCCACGCTCCAATCAGCGGCAGCCTCGCGACTTGAAATCCGCTCAACATAAACTGCGGCACGAACGCCACGAGAGCAAGGTAGACAGCGCCGACCGTCGTCAGACGCGTCATGATCGTGTTGAGATATTCGGCCGTAGCTCTACCAGGACGAATGCCGGGCATGAACCCGCCGTGCTTGCGCAGGTTGTCAGCTACTTCTTCAACGTTGAAGACGATCGAAACGTAGAAGAACGTAAAGAAGACGATGAGCGACAGGAAGATCAGTTCGTAATAAGGATTGCCCGGATGAAAGAGCTGAAAGCCGCGCCAGATCGTCGCCCACCACGTGTTTTGATTCGCCGGGTCCGGAGGAAACGCTGCAAATACACTCTGCGGCATCGATAACACCGACGAAGCGAAGATCACGGGAATCACGCCGCCCATATTGATCTTCAGAGGCATCGTTGTTTGCTGCCCGCCAACTACCTGCCGGCCGACGTGACGCTTCGCGTAACTGACCGGAATCTTTCTTCGCGCCGCTTCGACAAAAACGATGAAAGCGATGATCAGGATCAAGGCGATGAGCATGCCGAAGACACCCAGGATTGCCATCGTATCGCCGCCACTGACGCGCTCGGAAACCTGGGCCACGCCGCGCGGCAAACCGATCACGATACCCGCGAAGATCAGCAGCGAGATACCGTTGCCGACACCACGCTCAGTAACCTGTTCACCCAGCCACATCACGAACATCGTTCCGGTCGTCAGTGTCAGCACAGTGCTGAGGCGGAACCCCCAGCCCGGCGCGCCGACGCCGTTTACCTGTAGCCAGTGCGCCACGAATGAAGTCTGAATGGCAGCGAGTGCGACAGTGAGATAGCGAGTCCACTGATTGATCTTCTGTCGTCCCATCTCGCCCTCTTCCTGCAACTTCTTGAGTTGCGGCGAGACGACGGTCATGAGCTGCAGAATGATCGATGCAGTGATGTAAGGAGTGACGCCGAGAGCGAAGATCGAGATGGTGCGGAAGTTTCCGCCGGAGAACAGATCGAGCACGCCGAGAAGCGTTCCGGCGACGTCGCGCCAGACCTCATCGAGACGTGCTTTGTTGATCCCCGGAGAGCCGATGTGTGCGCCGAGACGGTAGACAGCGAGCAAGCCCAGGGTAAAGAAAATGCGCCGGCGTAGATCCGGCACATTGAACATGTTGCGAACTGCGGTGAGAAACTTCTCCATACTGCCCTCCGGGCGACTATTTTACCCTAGCCGCCAATCTCCACCACTGCTCCGCCAGCCTGCTCGATCTTCTGCCGAGCACTCTTAGTGAACCGGTGCGCCGAAACACGCAGCGGTTTTGAAATCTCACCGTTGCCGAGCACGACGACATCGTGCTTCGCTTTCTTGATCAAACCACGATCGTGCAGGACGTCCGGAGTGATCTCTTCGTCGGCATTGAAGTGCTGATCGAGAGCAGCGAGACTGATCTCGACCCATTGCTTCTTGAAGATGTTCGTGAAACCACGTTTCGGCAGACGGCGGTGCAGAGGCATCTGGCCGCCTTCGAAACCGATCTTGCGCGAATAACCCGAGCGAGACTTCTGTCCCTTCTCACCGCGACCCGCGGTCTTGCCCAAACCTGACCCTGGTCCACGTCCGACACGTTTCTTCTTGTGGGTCGAACCCTTCGCCGGCTTAAGACTGTTCAGACTAATAGCCATCCTCAAACTCCCTGAAAAGGTCCTATAGGCCCTATCGGACCTATCATTCAACTATCCGCAGCAGGTGCGGCACCTTGGCAACAGTACCACGCATAGCGTCAGTATCCGGACGCTCGACAATCTGGTTCAGCTTTCGCAAGCCAAGACTGCGCACGATCGTCTTATGCGTTTTCGGCGAAGCGATAAAGCTGCGATAGTACTGGATGCGAATCCTGCCTTCGTTTGTCTCTTTGTTAGCGGCTTTACGCGGCATCTTACATCTCCTCAACTTGCTTGCCGCGCAACCGAGCCAGTTCCATCGGATCCTTCATGCGCAACAACGCGTCGAAAGTCGCGCGCACAACGTTGTGCGGAT
>DATDFT010000197.1:0-7903 GCA_036522475.1 Pyrinomonadaceae bacterium
CGCTGCCGTGAAACTTCTCTCCACCCGATCGAGTTACGATGTTTACCTGTCCACCGCCGCTGCGGCCTGACTCGGCAGGATACAAACTCCGCAACACATTAAACTCACCGATGGAGTCAACGCTCGGATACGCCTGAATCGTGAGATTCGAACCTCGGTCCGTTACGTCGGCGCCGTCAACCGTAAAGGTGTTCTGGGTGCTGCGAGCGCCGTTGACGGAAATGAGCGTCCTGTTCACAACCTGTGTGTCAGGATTGTTCGTGCCGGTGAATACAAGATCGTCGAGGTCATTCGTAACACCGGGAGCCAGAGTCACGAGTTGAACGAAGTTTCTATTGTTGATTGAAAGCTGACGCACCTGATCGCCGTTGATGACCGTCGAGCTCGTCGGAGTGGTTAACGTAACCGCCACCGGAGAAGACGTGACCAACACCGATTCAGAAATGTTTCCAGCTTCCAGCACGAGATCGACTGAGCGATGCTGGCCCACGTCGAGTTTGACTCTACTCAGGAGCGCCTTCTTAAAGTTCGGCGCTTCGACACTGATGTCATAAAAGGCTGACAAGAGATTGGGAGCGCTAAACTCGCCGGCCTCATTGCTCGTAACCGTACGAACCACAACCTGCTTATCGGCGTCGGAGATAGTGATGGTTGCGCCGGCGATGGCGCCGCCATTTGAGTCTTTGACGGTACCATTTAGGGCGCCTGTGATTTCCTGGGCAGAGATAATGTGTGAAAAACTCAGCAAGGCTAGCGCTGCGAGTATCGCGCGCACATAGCGAAGGTGTCGTTTCATGGGGTAATCCTCTTCAAAGTTAGTCGAAGCTTGGGAGAGTCACAATCCAAGTGTGTTTGTTCAAATCAGATAATTGTCGTTTGGAAAGAAGGCCGTGCTCTTTACGAGTCCGGTCATTGTTACATATGCGTTAACGCCCGCGCAACAGCATGATCCTGCGACCGCAACGCATCGTTTTGTAGGGACGGCACTCCGTGGCCGCCCTCATCTTTCAATACACACGCAATGCGAAGAGGGGGCGGCCACGGGGTGCCGTCCCTATACTAAATGCCCGTTCATTGCTCGAAATGAGCGACAGATATCCTGGACCGCGGAGTGCGACTCCGGGTCTGGCTGCGGTCATTTGATTATTTTCAAACACTGAAGCGCCGTTCACGATCACGTAACTGATCCCCACCGGAAACTGATGCGGCTTGTCGAAAGTCGCCTGATCTAGGATCGTGTTCTCATCGAAGATGACGAGATCCGCCGCGAAACCTTCGCGTATCAAACCGCGATCGCGAAAGCCAAACGTCTGCGCCGGAAGCGAAGTCATCTTCCTGATCGCGTCTTCCAAAGAAATCAATTTCAACTCACGCACGTATCGTCCAAGCACGCGCGCGTTGTTGCCGTAACCGCGCGGATGTGGAACACTCTCGTCAACTTGCCGCACGCCGCTGTCAGACGCGATCATCGTGAACGGCTCCTGCATTATCCGCTTCACGTCCGACTCATCCATCCCGTGATAGATCATGCCCGCGCCACCGGCTTCGTACATCTCGAGCATCTGCTCGATCTGGCTGGTGATGTCCGCTTTTCCTTTGACCTGTTTCGTGATCTCCGCAATCGACTTACCGTTGAAAGACTTGTCCGGGTCATACGAAGCAACAACCGCAAACGAGTAGTCTTTGAAACCACTCTTCTTCAACGCGTCCTTCGTGTCGTTGATAGCGCGTTCGCGTGTGGCTTTGTCGGCGAGTCGCTTCTTTGCTTCATCGAGACCACCGGCGCGCAGCCACGACGGCAAACGCGACTCGAGCGACGTCGAGCTCGCGGTGTATGCGTACTGATCCACTGTCACCGACAGACCACGCGCACGAGCATCACGCACGAGGCCGAGCGTCATCGGACTCTGACCCCAAAGTTTCTTGTTGCTGATCTTGAAGTGAGAGATCTCGACCGGCAGTCCCGCCTGCTCGCCGATCTGAATACTTTCACGAATCGCGTCGGCAACCTTGTCACCTTCGTTGCGCATGTGGGTCGCGTAAAGACCGCCGTACTTCGCGGTGACGCGCGCCAGCGCGACGATCTCGTCCGTCTTTGCGTAAGTGCCGGGCACGTAGATCAAGCCGGTCGACAATCCGACGGCGCCGTCTTTCATCGCCTGATCCACGACGACTTCCATCTGCTTCAGCTCTTCGGGCGTGGGTGCGCGATCTCCGAGACCCATCACGCGACGACGAACCGAGCCGTGCGCGATCAGTGTGGCGAGATTAACCGCGAGTGGTTTGTCTTTGATCCGTTCGAGAAACTCTGCAACGTCCGTGGTTGAAGTGCCGCAGTTGCCGGTGACGAGCGTGGTGACCCCCATGCGTACGAAGTTCTCAGCGGCAGGCAGGCTATAGATCGATTCGACGTGAGTGTGAACGTCGATGAATCCCGGAGCGAGAATCTGCCCGCGAGCGTCGACAGTCCGAGTTGCCGTCGCCGGACCCGAATGACCAATCAGGACAATACGGCCATCCTTGATCGCGACGTCTGCACGGAACCATGGATTGCCACTGCCGTCGACGATACGCGCGTTCGTGATCAGGAGATCGTAGACCGGAGCCTTGGCGTGAACAGGCAGACGGGCAAACAGCAAACAGCCGCTCACCAGTGCGATTAACACCACAAATCCGGCGTCTCTCATTCTTATAGTTAGACCACGCGTTGGTTTCGATTGCCTGATCGAAGAGACGAATTATAGGGCCGCAACTGGAATAATAATAGCTAAATGTTCTTATCTGTTTGATAAGAATCGTTGATATTGTTTTAGGTGGAAACAAATCATGAGACAAAGCAAAGAACCGGATAGAACACTCAGGGCAAGTCAGACAACATTGAATAGAACAAGTCAGGAGGTGGCTTGTTCTCTTCGCGTTCTATAAAACCTTGACGAGAACTTACACATGCGTATACTGCCGTCCATCACAAATTAGGTTTTGTTTTCCGGCGCTCCAGCCGCGCGTATTCCGAACCGGCTCCTCCCGCGCCTTTTCTTTTCCCGGCTTCAAAACTAAAAGGAGGTCTCTCCATGCAGCGTCGCATCCTACTACACATCCTGGTCGCCACCTTGATTGCTGCGTTCAGCACGGCAGCAACAGCACAAACCAGCACCTCTCGAATAACGGGCCGCGTTGTTGACACCAAGCAGGCGTCGATCGCGGGCGCAAGCGTTACCATCACCAACGAAGCAACGGGAGTTTCACAAACACAAACCACAACGGAAGCAGGCGTCTACGCTTTCGAAGCACTTCCCGTCGGCGACTACACCGTCACCGTCGAACAGAACGGTTTCAAGAAGTCCGTAAAAACAGGCAACCACATCGAAGTCAACAATCCTTTGACCGTCGACGTTGTGCTCGAGATCGGGCAGGTATCGGAGACCGTGACGGTCCAGGGCGGGCCGGAGCAGTTGCAAACAGCGAATGCGACCCTGGGCAATGTGATCGAACAGAAAGCCATCGAAACGTTGCCGCTCAACGGTCGCAATCCACTGGCCTTGTTGTTGCTCGAGCCGGGAGTGGTGCAACGCTCGTTTGGCGGTGCCGGCTCCGGCGTACACGTCAATGGCTCGCGCGATCGCGCCTACAACGTGACCATCGACGGTATCGAAGCAAACGAATCGAGCGTGCCCAATCCGGTCTCGAATCTCTATCGCATCAATCCTGACAACGTGCAGGAGTTCAAGGTAACAACCAACAATGCGACCGCCGAGGAAGGTCGAAACAGCGGCGCGTCGATCTCGATCGCGACGCGCAGCGGTACCAGTGACTTTCACGGCACCGGTTTTTACTTCCTGCGCAATGAGGCGCTGAACTCGAATGAGTTTTACGCAAACGCACAACACGCGCCGAAGCCGTTGATTCGCCTGGGCCAGTTCGGCTTCGAAATGGGTGGGCCAATCAAAAAGAACAAGACGTTCTTCTTCGGCAGTTACCAGTACAACCGCGTGGACTTCACGCAGCCCATCGATCAGACGTTCGGCTTTCCGGTGGTCTATACTAACGAAGCACGCAACGGCATCTTCCGTTACTTCGTGCCTGACCCCGCGAATCCGCTCGTAATCGGCGGCACGACAATCACGCGCAACTCGACTCTGCTCGTTAATCCAAGTACAGGAGCCCTGCTCGTTCCTCTTTGTGCGACACCAACTTCGTTGCGCTGCGTCCGCACTTACAACGTGAAGGATCCAGCCAACAACACCTCTTCACGGTCGCTCGACGCAACAGTCGCAACTCTGCTCACAGCGTACCCGTCGCCAAATAACTTCGCCGCCGCCGGCGATGGTCTAAACACTGCGACGTTCCTGTGGAATCCGCCGACTGCGATCAGAGGTCCGTCAATCAGTGTTCGCATTGACCACAACTTCAACGACAACAACAGCGTCTTTGTTCGTTACCTGTGGTCTGACTACAACACACTCAAAGGCGATCCATTAAATGGCCGGCCGCAGGTCTATCCTGACAATCCACCACTGGGCGAAGTGTTTCGTCGCACTTCGAATCTCGCTATCGGTTGGCGGCGCGTGCTTTCGCCGCGAGTGGTGAATGAGTTCACTGCCGGCTACGGTCGTTTTGGTTTTCTCTTTACTCAGGGCGAAGCGAATCCGGCGTGGCCTGACGTGCCGCCTTTCGACTTCAACACCATCAGCGAGCCGTACATCAACACGCCACGCACTGCGCGCTGGGTATCGACCCCGCAAGTGCTCGACAACCTGAGCATCGTCCACGGCGCTCACGTCTTCCGCACCGGAATAAATTTCCGCTTCTATCGTCACGTGGACCAGCGCGGCCAACCGGGCGGTATCAACGTCACACCGTCGGTGACGTTCTCCGCCACTACGCGTCCGGCGTTCAAGACACCCACCGCCGTGAACTCCGGATTCACAACTCCCGCTACTGGTATCAACTCGACAGACCAGGCACTTCTCGGCAGCCTGATAAACAACCTCTATGGTTTACCAGCTTCGATCAATCAGGTTTTCATCTCGAACCTGAAGGACGATGCGTTCCTCCCATTCAAGATCGGCGATGAGGTTACGTTGTATGCCGAAAAGCACAATCTCGATCAATACAATCTCTTCTTTCAGGATGAATGGAAGATGCGTCCAAACCTGACCTTGAACTACGGTGCACGCTGGGAGATCAATCCGCCGGCCAACACTTCACCGCAGGACAACGTGTTTGTCGCAGCAACACCGATCGCCGGCACGCCGTTGCCGGCCACGCCCGTTGCGAATCAACCGGGCGCAGTGAGTTTCATTCCAGCGAAGCACTGGTACGAAGGTGACTTCACCTGGGCCATCGGGCCACGCTTCGGACTCGCTTACAGTCCGGATTTCAAACCGGGCTTCATGCGCAGTCTCTTCGGAGAAAACGGCAAGAGCGTGATCCGGCTTGGCTACGGCATCGCTTTCGACACGATCTCTTCATTCCAGGTAACCGCGGCAGCCGGCCGCATTCCCGGACTGGTCCAGAGTTGCACGAGTTCGTTCAACTCAACTGCCGGATCGTTTACGTCCATCACCGCCGGTTGTGTTAACTCCCCAGACATCAACAAAACAGTTGCCGGTGGTTTTCCGACGCAACTGCCCGCGCCATCAGTTAAACCGTCGTCGTTGTTAACGCCGCCACAACAGCTACGAACTAACTCGCCGCCGATCACGGTCTTCGCTCCCGAGATGAAGTTGCCAACAGTTCACGAGTGGAACTTCAGCATACAGCGCGAACTACCATGGGGTCTCGTGGGGCAGGCGGCGTACATCGGACGCCGTGGCGAACATCTGTTCATGGCCTACGACATCAACCAGGTCAATCCGGACAAGATCCTGCCGTCGTTCTTGATCATGCAACAGAACCGCGCCAAGGGTTGTGCACCTGCCGGGACGGGCTGTCCGGCAGGCGTGACTGGCACGGCGCCGCCGTTGTTGGCACAATTGCAAACGCAGGGTGGTCTAACTGCAACCGCGGCCGCGAATTTTATCAACTCATCGACAACCATCAGCGAGCTGGACATCAACGGCGCCGGCAGCTTTGCACGACGCATCGAAGACAACACGCTCGGACTCAAGCTGCGACCGAATCAGCAGTTTGCGTTGATCACTTATCTTGACAACAGTGGCGACTCAAACTATCACGCGGCGCAATTCACTTTGCGACGACGATTCAGCAGCGGTCTTGGTTTGAGTATGGCTTACACGTTTGGCAAGTCCATCGATAATCAATCGGTCGATCCGGTTGGCGCATCGTCAGGCGGCGGTCTTTCCACCACCAACTCGCGCACGCCGACCGACATTCGCAACTTCCGCGAAGAACGAGCGCGATCAGATTTCGATCGCACGCACGTTTTCACTGGCGCCTCGGTATGGGAAGTGCCGATCGGCAAAGGTCGACGATTCCTCAGCAACGCGCCGGGAATCGTCAACCAGGTGTTCGGTGGTTGGACCATCAACACGATCTACACGTACATGACGGGCGAGCCGTTTGCCGTGCGTAGTGGAGCGTTTACATCGAATGGCAGCCACGAAGGCCGCGCGGGAGTTCAAGCTCCTGTGACTGCGCAATTGCAGGAGCTGCCGAACTCGCCGCTCGCCGGCCCCGTTTTGTTCAAGCCGGTTAACGCGCTGACATGCGGCGTCGATCTGACGCAGCCGTTTTGCATTCCGGCGCCGGGACAAAACGGAGCGGGACGAAATATCTTCGTCGCGCCGAGTTACTGGAATGTCGACTTTGGTTTCATCAAGACGTTTCAGATCACTGAGAAAGTGAAGATGCAGTTCCGCACCGAGATGTTCAATGCTTTCAACCACACAAACTTCGACAACCCGCGTGACGCGTCAACAGGCTCGCCCAGCATCCGGTCGAGCGTGTTTGCTTCGGCGTGCTGCGCGGGCGTGGCGCCACCTTCGACACAGACGATCGTGCAGACGGGTGAAGCTGCGAGAGTTATCCAGTTTGCGTTGAAGTTTCAGTTCTAGGGAAACCATTTAGCCACTAAAAGGCACAAAAGCACAAAAATCAATTTGTGCTTATGTGCCTTTTTTGTGGCTTGATTTAGGGTGTCTGATAGACTGCCTTGTAGATGCCCAGGTTTGTATTCGGTTCGCTGCAATTCGACTCTCCTGCGCGTGAAGTACGCGCGGAAAACATCAGCGAGGTCTTGTCTGTTCTCGATTTCGCTGAACGGGAATCGAAAGCGGGCGCGTATGTCGCAGTGATGCTGAGTTATGAAGCAGCGCCTGCGTTCGATCCAGTTTTAGCAGTGCATGGACCTTCGGATTTCCCGCTTGCATGGACCGCGTCGTTCGACTCTGCAAACGATCTTGCCGTGAACGAATCGCGACTTTTTTCCGACTCATGGGCGCCGCGCGTCAGTCGAGTTGAATATGACGATGCAGTTAGTCGAATCAAAGAGTTGATCGCCGCCGGCGACACTTACCAGGTCAATTATTCTTTTCCCTTAACCTCTTCATTCAACGGCGATGCTTACTCGTGGTTTCGCACACTCTGCGAGGCACAAGGCGCACAGTATTCCGCTTACATCGATCTCGGGCGCTATCAGGTGTTGAGTCTGTCGCCGGAGCTTTTCTTCGAGCGTCACGGCGATCGTGTCGTAACGAAACCGATGAAAGGCACTGTACGACGCGGGCGCTGGACTGCGGAAGATTGGGAGTTGGCACAATGGCTGCGGCAGTCGACGAAGGATCGTGCCGAGAATGTCATGATCGTCGATCTGCTGCGTAACGATCTCGGCAAGGTTTCGATTCCGGGAACTGTGCAAGTGTCGTCGGTGTTTGAGCTCGAGCGGTTTGAGACGGTTTGGCAGATGACGTCGACAGTCGAAGCGACTTTGAGAGACGGCACC
>DATDFT010000198.1:0-13937 GCA_036522475.1 Pyrinomonadaceae bacterium
ATGATCGCCGTAAGCTCGACTCTGCAAAGCCTCGGGCACGAAGAAGTGGCGCGGCACTCGGCGCATTGCGTCGAGCACTCTCGGATCGTTGATGCCGTAATGTTCGCGTAGGCGCGCAACCATGCGGTCGCGCGGGATGGAATATTCTGATTGCCGATTGCCGATTGCCAATTGCCGATTCTGCAAACACTTTCATTGCTGATACTGATTGTCAGATTAAATCGGAAATTGGCAATCGGCAATCGGCAATGTCTTAGCTCTTTTGGAGTAGTTCGGAGTCTTTCAGGTAGTTCCAGGTCTCGATCGCAGTCAACGCCTGATGGTCCGTCATATCGCTGCGCAAAGGCGTCACGGAGACGTAACCGGATTTGACCGCGTGATAATCAGTGCCCTCGACTGAATTCGCGTTGAAGTATTCTTCACCGATCCAGAAGTATGGTTTGCCGCGTGGATCGATGTGTTCAGTGATCACCGGGCGAGCGTTCTTTATTCCCTGCCGCGTGACCTTCACGCCTTTGATTTCACCCGGCGGCAAGTTGATATTCAACAGGGTGCCTTCCGGTAATCCTTCATCCAAAACTTTTCGCACTGCAACGACTGCAAACGCCGCAGCTTCAGTGAAGTCGAAATTATCACGCGCAACCAGACTCAGCGCCAGTCCGGGCACACCGAGAATCGTGGCCTCGAGGGCCCCGGCGACTGTGCCGGAGTAAGTAGCATCATCGCCGAGATTGCCGCCGTGATTGATGCCGGAGACGCAGATGTGTGGTTTTTCCTGTTCAGAAAGAATCTTGTTGAGGGCGAGCGTAACGCAATCGGTTGGCGTGCCGTCGATCGACCAGTGACGACCATCGAGCTGCCGGATGCGTAGCGGGCGAGCGAGGGTGAGACTGTGCGAAGCACCGCTCATTTCCGAGGCCGGCGCAACGACGTAAACATCACCGACAGCCTTCAGGGCCTCTTCGAGTTTGATCAACCCGTCGGAATTGATGCCGTCGTCGTTTGTTAGCAGGATACGGATCATAAGATTACCTGGCAGCAGCGCCGCACACTCGGCTCCGGCGGCTCGCTCACTCAGGAGCGTCCGATTCTGAACCTTGGTTAAAGACGACTGGTGAGATAAGACGGCGGCCTGTTGTTGTGCGGGAGTAACTAGTCGCGAGGGATGCGCATCCGGCCCTTCTTCTTGTTGCGCTTGCGTGCCAACGCCGACTTCAACTTCGCCTTCTGACCGGGCGGAATAAAGAACGCGTGTTTCTTCGCATCCTTGATGATCTCCTCGGTCATCACTTTGCGCTTGAAGCGGCGCAGCGCGCTCTCGATCGATTCGCCCTGATTAACGGTAACTATTGCCATTCGTTCTCTGCTTTCCTTTTCTTTCTTAGATCCTATGCAGGGGTGTTATTTAATCACAAAAGCCGTCCAAGGCACAAAAGTATAGGTCCTATATGTCGTATAGGACCTATACCAACCCAAGCCTCCTGTGAAATCACCCTAAACCAGCACTGCCTCGGCCGGCTCTTCTTTCTTCCGGCTCAAGCCTTTGATCTGCACTGGCTTATCGGCTTCCTTGGTGTTGAGCTGTTTATTCAACACCATCTCCTGGTAAAGCTTGCGCATCATTACGGCCTCTTCGTGCGCAGTCTTCGGTCCCTCCATTTGCGGCTTGTTCGGCCGCGTCAAATCAACTTCATTCAGAATCAAGCCGTGGCTTTTGTCAGCTAGCTCGACGTTCTTGCCACCTGCAAAAATCTCGTGCCGGCCATGCTCCTGATACCACTTCGCGACAGTCGCGTTCTGGTGCATGTTCTCGATGATGTTTCTCCAACCGATACCGGTGTTGTAAGCACAGAAAGAAATCTCGCCTTCCTGCGTGCCGTACGGGATGATGCACATTTCAGTGCGACGGAAATCGTAGTTGAAGAGATCCTGGAACCACATACCCGCGATGAACAGGAAGTTCCAGCGATCCGAACGGCGCTTTCGGATATCTTCCTCGCTGCGATCGCCGCTGACTTTGCCGTAGTCCTTACCGGTCAGGCCAAACGACTTGTCGAACTTCTTGAAGAGCTCATAAAGGGTAAACTGCGAAGGCGACTTGTACGGATTGTAGTGCTTCAACAGCGTCAGGCCCATCATGATGTTCGACATCCACTTGCCGCGCGCCGCGTCAGTGATCTTCTGCATGTCTTTCACGAGGCCGGGAATGTTCAGGAACTCCGGCACCGGACGCATCTCTTTGAGTTCCTTGTCGATCATCACCGCAGTACCGACACCGCAGTTCGGATGACAACCGCAGGACACCTGGCCCCACTCCGCCTGTGGACCATGAACGAGATCCGCGAAGTCAGCGAACGCACCCATCAATGACAACGGGAACCAGTCGCGCGTCGGTTCAGTGATACCAACCTGGTTCTTCACGTCGTGCGCGAGATGCGAAAGCGTGTAGCGCTGCTGCAAACGACGTTGCGCAGTGATCTCTTCGTCGCGACCGGTAAACGAAACCGGCTGGAACGAAAGGAACGCGATCTTCTTCGGATTGTCGAGTGCGAAGCGAATGATCGAACCAACCTGATCGTTGTTGATGCCGTTGACGAGCGTCGTTACGAGAACGATCTCAACTCCGGCTTCGTGCAGGTTGTTGATGGCTCTCATCTTCACATCGAAGAGATTGCCGACCTGGCGGTGACTGTTGGCGTCGTTGCCAATACCATCGAACTGTAGGTAGACATAACGAAGTCCCGCTTCAGCAGCTTGCCGGCAGAACTCTTTGCTCTTGGCGAATTCAATGCCGTTCGTCGCGGCTTGGACGCTGTTGTAACCAACCTTGCGCGAATACTTGATCGCTTCGATGAAGTGCGGCGAGATTGACGGCTCACCACCTGAGAACTGCACCGACATCTGGCGTCGCGGCTTGATCGTGATCGCGTTGTCGAGAATCTCCTTGATCTCTTCCATGCTGAGCTCATGAACGAAGCCAACCTGGTTGGCGTCCATGAAGCACGGGTCACACATCATGTTGCAGCGATTGGTAAGGTCAACAGTCAACACCGCGCCGCGACCATACTTGACAGTGCTCGATCCGTGATTGTGGAGTTTCTCGTCGTTGTGCGCGTCGATGTCGCGACCGGGAAACATCGCTTCGATGTGCTTGAGGAACTTGGAGTCGATGGCCATCATGTCTTCGAAGTGACCATGGACCGGACAATCTTTGATCATCCAGATCTCGCCATCGCGCTCGATGATTTGAGCTTTGATTTCGCCCACCTTTTCATTAATCAAAACAGCGACGTCTTTCTTACCGCTGATGATCTCTTCCCGTGCTTCGATAACGCAGTTCGGACAGAGTGAATCGGTCGTGCGTGGCCAGCCGAGTGTAGGCTTGCTCTTCTGCCATGATTTCAAAAGGGGCTTATCTGACCATTTTGGAGTAAAAGAAGGATTGGGCTTGTACTTATTTACCGACTGAATTGCGTTGAAAAGGCCCCCCGCGATTAGGGTCAATCCTCTCTCCGCATGCTTGATAGGTCGCATCGTCTCTCCGTCCGTTTCAATAGTTGTATGGCGTGCCTTGGTAGATTAAGACGGTCCAAAGCTGTGGACGGTATGGGCAATGACTGTGCCGAGAGGGTCGCGAAGAGTTAAGTTCAACTATTTTTCAGTTTAGGTGGATCGGGCGGGATTGAGCGTGAGAGAGTCGATGTGTCTTCGTGCTACACGAGATTAAAATCGGCCGGGGCTGTAACATTTTGGCCGGAGATTTGCTCCCACAAAGACGCAGGGCGCGAAGGAAGAGTTACGCCGGTTTTCTGGTACGCGCCGTTGTTCGCTTGTAGCGATAACTGATCTTCTTGACGTAGTTACGCGTCTCTCGATAAGGCGGCACTTTGTTTCCAAACTTCGCGACCGCGCCTTCACCGGCGTTGTAACTCGCCAACACCAGATCCACGCGGTTGTTGAAACGATTCAACAGCTCTCGCAGGTACCTTGTGCCGGCTGAAATATTCTGAGCCGCATCGTGCGGACGCCGTGCGCCAAATCGTGCCGCAGTTCCAGGCATCAACTGCATCAACCCGCGCGCGCCCTTCGGCGACAACGCTCGCGTGTTGAAGTGCGACTCCTGTTCCATCACCAGAAAGATCAGGTATGGATCGACGTTGTACTTGTATCCGTTCTGACGAATGAGACTGTCGAGACCAGCACGACCAGTACTCCAGCCGCTCGCCTTCTTTCCGGACTGCGCGATCACTTGAGCATCTTCCACTTCAATACGATCGACACGAGTTGCATCGATGAATATCGACATTGAACCGCGCTTGTACCAAACACCCGCAGGCGATTGGGTTGCGCTGTCAGCTTCAACGCGCGCACCGCCTTTTAAATAGATCCACGACGGCTTGTCGTAAGTGCCGCTCGTCGGTTTGTTTTCGGCGACGATGTCAGGGACTTCGAAGTGGTCGTCCTCGTTGGTAGTAGTTTGGGCAGGCGCATCAGGTGTAGTCGTAGTGCGCTCAATCTTTGTTACTTTTTCCTTCGTGAGCAGATGGCTAAGTCTACCCTGGCGGTACCAGATCCCCTGCGGCGACTCCCACGCGTCATCGACCGTCATGTAAGAACCGTCGGCGAGCTTCAATTTGATCTCTGTCGTCTGCGCCGCAGCGGAACTCGCGAAGACGAGCACGAACGTGAATAGCAACAGATAACGCGAATTTAAAACTGGTCGGGTCATCTGCGTTTACAGTTCCAAAGGATCGTCCGAGGTAGCGAATGTGTGTGACGTGCCGAAATAGTTGCTCCAGGCAATGTCGACGATCTGCGGAGTCAGCTTGACGCTCTTGTTCTCGAACAAGCAGATATCCGTCGCGCGATCCAAAATGTCACGCGGTTCGCAGCCCTTCATCTGCCGTCGCTCAGCGCGATACTTCTTCAGGATGTGGTCCAACACCGGCTGCTCGACAGTGATGCCACGTCTGCCGGCCTGATGCTTGAAGATCGCCGTGTACGCCGAGGGTGTTGGTGGCTCGACACGCGCGCGATAACCCATGCGTCGCAGGAACGCCTGGTCAGCGAGATCCTTCTCATCGAGATTCGTTGAGAACACAACGAGCTGCTCAAACGGAACTTCGATCTTCTTTCCAGTGTGCAGCGCAAGGTAATCGACGCGTCGTTCCAACGGCACGATCCAGCGGTTCAAAAGATCTTGCGGGGCAACGCGCTGACGTCCGAAGTCGTCAATCACCAACGTGCCGCCATTTGACTTCATCTGAAACGGCGCTTCGTAAAACTTTGCAGCTTCACTCCACGTCAGGTCCGCATTCTCGAGTGTCAACTCACCACCGACGACGACTAGCGGTCGTTGAATCAATATCCAGCGACGATCGAAGTCGATCGGAGTTTCATCCGCAGGCATTGCCTCATGACAATGCGAGTCGAACACTCGAATGATCTGGCCATCGATCTCAACTGCGTACGGAATCCAGATTCCACCGGCCAACGCGCCGTTGATACGTTCTGCAACTGCGGTCTTTCCAGTGCCTGGCAGTCCGGTTAGAAAAAGCGAGCGACGAGAGTTGATGACGCAGCCCAGCGTTTGCAACAGTGACTCCGGCAACACCAGGTCGTGAAACGCCTGGCGCACGGTATCAATATCCGCCGTATTCGACGGAATCGACTGAAGCTTCATCATGTGCGTGTAGTCGCGCAGCGAAACGGGCGCTGGACCAACGTAACCGCAAACTGACAACAGGCGCGCAAGACGATCCCAACCGTGGTCCAACATCGCGTAGCGAGTCGAACCAATCGCCGACTGCATCTTCACTTCGATCAGCTTTTCGCGATAAAGCTTCTGAAGAAGATCTTCAGTCAAGGTGCGCGGCAAGTTGATGCGTTCGGCGACGGCGGTCGTGGTCGGCTCGGGAAGCATGGCCACGTGTTTCAGTGCGAGATCGCAGAGAAAGCCTTCGGAAATGCCAGTGTCGCCGATTTCTTCGGGCAGCGGCGGCCCCATGCTTTCGATTTCCGCGCGTGTCAGTATTGCGGTGTGCGACATGGTTTTTCCTATTCTTTTCCGGTGTTTCCAGAGCTGTTGTTTTCAGCAAGCGCGAGTGCGGCGCGAACGGCTTCTGATTCACTTGCGCGGCCGACGCGTTGATAGAGATCGGCCAGACGACGCAGGGCGATCGTGTTGACCGGATCGATCTGGCGTGCCGCTTCGTAGTAACGAATGGCATCGTCTTCACGACCGAAGCGTTCGAGCATCTTCGCGGTGTTGATATTGCCAGTCAGTGGACCAGTCGCGCGCGCGAAGGCTTTGTAAGCTTCGTCGATCTTGCCGAGGCGGCAATACGCGAGTCCGAGGTTGTTGAGAATGCGTTCGTCAGTGGGCGCCAGCTTAGCTGCGCGTTTCAAACGATCGACAGCAGCGCGATAGTTACCGCTCTGGTAAAACGAGAAACCGAGATTGTTCAACGTATCGGCGTCCTCGTCGATCTTTACGGCGCGCTCGAACGAGTCTTTCGCACGTTCTGCGAAGCCCTTCTTGTCGTACGCCACACCCAAAAGACTGTGAGCCTCACCCAACTTCGGATCGAGTGAAACCGCCAGGCTCAACTCCGAGATCGCTTCATTGTAATTGCCGTCAAGAAGAAATTGACGCCCGATTTCCAGATGCTCATGCGCTGATGCAGACGACGTATCGCGCTTCACTGACGGGTTACGCGCGTCTTCGATCTTCGTGACACCGACGCTCGCAAAACGCTCGGCGTCTTTCTCGGTCATGCGGTGAATCTTATTGTCGTCACCACGACCAAACAGTTTCCCGAAAGCTTTGAACGGCGCTGTCAACACCTTGACGACTTTGTTTCCGCCCTTCTTCGCCGGCTGTTCGGTGTTGCCCGCTTCAACACCTGAATCCTCGAGCACGTTTGCATCCGGATCTCCTTCGCGTGAGATCGTGGAAGCACTCCACATGGCAGTGGCAGCAACGGTCAATATTAAAGCGATCAGAACCGCAATGATTCTTCGTTTGTTCATTGGTTCACTCCTCTACATCAACCCATCAGTCCCATAACGTCAATGAGGTTAAGGGCAGCGGGGCCCAGGATCGCGATAAAAAGTGTCGGGAACAGAAAACAAGCCAGCGGGAACAACAACTTGACCGCGGCTTTCTGTGCTTCCTGTTCAGCGCGCTGGCGACGCTTCGTGCGTAGTGAATCTGAGAACACGCGTAAGCCCCTGGCGATCGAAGTACCAAACTTATCCGTCTGGATCAGCATCGCGACGAGACTGCGAAGATCGTCCACACCAGTTCGCTCAGCCAGGTTGCGCAATGCTTCGTCGCGCTCACGGCCAACACGGATTTCGAGATTTGCGAGCTCGAATTCAACTGCGACCGGCGTGTGTACATCCTTCAACTCAGCCGCGACTTTCATCATCGCTGCATTCAAACCCAATCCGGCTTCGACAGAAACCACCATCAGATCCAGCGCGTCCGCAAGACCCCAACGTATGAGACGCTGCCGTTTATTGATCATTCGTTTCAGAAAGAAACGAGGCAGGAAAAAGCCGGCAACGAACGCGATGATGATGTAGATGAGAGCGTTGTTTAGCGGTCGCGCAGTCAGAGCACAAACGCCTGCAACGATCAACGGAAAGCCTGCCATCGAGGCCAGTTGAATCGCACGATAGATAATCGGCGCTTCAGCAGAACGAAAACCGGCATGCATCAACTGCTTTTGCAGCTTCTTCGCTTCCGTTGCTGACGCCGGCAGCAGTTTGTTTACAGGCGCGGCAAGGCGCTGGGCCAACTCGGCGGCCGGACGATCATCCGGCATTACTGCTGATTGCGGACTTTGAGTGACAGCGACCTCTCTCGATCCATTAAGACGACGCAGTCTTTCAGTCGCTGCACTCTGCGGCCGGTAGAACAACCAGTAAATACCCAGCATTCCGAGTGAGATACAGACAAAAGTTGAGATGGCTATTATTAGGATCATCGCTGGGCCTTTTTCTTTGACTTAGATCTGAATTTTCAAGATCTTCCTGACAATCAACATGCCGGTGATCTGCATAGTCAGAGCTATCGCAATCAGGTAGTGACCGCGTGGATCTTTCCACAACACGCTCATGTAATCCGGATTCAATACCGTGACAGCTACGGCGACGAAGATCGGCAGGCCGCACAACAACCACGCTGACATGCGCGAGCTGGTAGTCAATGTCTTCAAGTCGCCGAGGATCCGGAAGCGTTCGCGAATCGTGTAAGAAACTTTCTCGAGGATCTCTGCGAGGTTACCACCCGTCTCGCGTTGAATCAGCACTGCTGTCACACACAGTTTCAGATCAAGCAGAGGCATTCTCTGCGTCAGGTTTTCGAGCGCGAGTTTTACTGATAGACCAAGGTTCTGTTCCTCATAAGCCTTGCGAAACTCAGTGGCGATCGGTTCGGGCATTTCGGTTGAGACCATGTGCAGCGATTCAGAGAACGCGTGGCCGGCACTGAGTGCCCTGGCAACCAGGTCAAGCGCATCAGGAAGTTGTTCGAGGAAAGCGTCAAAGCGCTTCTTTCGTTTGTACCAAACGTGCAGGAACGGTATGGAACCGCATACCAGGCCGATCAGGATCATGATCGGGATGAATACCGTCAACACCGACGTCGCCAGGAATCCCAACATGCCTGCCATGAACGAAAACATCAGCAGTCGCGAGGGCGTAACATGCAGATCCGCCTGGTCCAACATGCGCTTCAGGTGAAACGTCGCCTGCATGTTGATCAGCATTCGATTCATCCAGGGGATCTCGCTCATCAACTCGCTGCGCGCGAGCACTACTTCGATGTCTTCGGTCTGAGCGGAGTGAAGCAGCGCCTCCGACAAACGCTTTTGCAGCTTCGCGCGCTTCTGGTCTGTTCCGTGAGTCGCAAAGAGGTACGCGCCCAGCACGAGAAACAGCGCAAACACGAATACGAGAAAAGAAATGATCATGGTGAGTTACATCTCCTCGAAGAACACGCGTGGCAACTGCAAACCACAAGCTTTCAACCGTTCGGTGAAACGTGGGCGAATTCCGGTCGGACGGAAACGACCGAGCACCTGGCCCTGGTTATCAACACCGGTGCGCTCGTACTGGAAGATCTCCTGCATGGTGATCGTTTCGCCTTCCATGCCCGTGATTTCTGAAATGGACGTGACGCGTCGCGAGCCGTCTGACAAGCGCGCGACCTGAAGCACGAGATTGATCGCGGAGGCGACTTGCTGCCGCATCGCACGATCCGAGAGACGCATACCGGTCATCTGGATCATCGTCTCGAGACGGGCCAGAGCATCACGCGGCGTGTTGGCGTGAATGGTCGTCAAACTGCCGTCGTGACCGGTGTTCATGGCCTGAAGCATGTCGATCGCTTCACCACCGCGGACTTCGCCGATCACAATGCGATCGGGACGCATACGCAGCGCGTTGCGAACGAGGTCTCTTTGCGTAACTTCACCGCGACCTTCGATGTTCGGCGGTCTCGTTTCAAGACGCACGACGTGCGGTTGCTGCAACTGAAGTTCAGCCGAGTCTTCGATGGTGACGATGCGCTCGTTCTCGGGAATGAAGGCCGACAACGCATTGAGCAGCGTCGTTTTGCCGGCGCCTGTACCACCTGAGATCAGAACGTTGAGACGCGCACTCACGACCATCTGAAGCATGTCGGCGATGTCTTTGGTCAGCGCTTTGTTGTCGATCAGTGAAGACATCTTCAGCGGATCGGCGCCGAAGCGACGGATTGAAACTACCGGCCCATCGATCGCGAGTGGCGGGATGATGGCATTGACACGCGAACCGTCCGAAAGACGCGCGTCCACCATCGGCGACGATTCGTCGATGCGGCGACCGATTGACGAAACAATTCGTTCGATCACGCGCATCAGGTGCTCGTCATCTTTAAATGTGACGTTGGTACGCTCGATTTTTCCGCGCCGTTCGATGTAGATGGTGTCGTGTTTGTTAACGAGAATGTCGGAGATGGTCGGATCCTTCAGGAGCGGCTCAAGTGGTCCAAGCCCGAATAGTTCATGCTGAACGTCGTTGACCAGTCGTTCGCGTTCGGAAGCGGACAGCGGCATCGCTTCCTGGGCCAGCACGGCTTCGGCCAAACGCGAAACTTCCGCATGCACCTGATCCGGAGTCAGGCTTTGCAGCTTCGTCAGATCCATCCGGTTGATCAGAGTCCGGTGCAGACGCGATTTCATTTCCTGGAACGAGTGTTGACCGGTTCCGTCCGCAACGCTTCCAGGAGGAGTTGTGCCGTTGTTGTTGCCGATTAATCTTTCACGAAGTGCCATTGTTTTTTCTCATCTGCGGGGCTGCCGCTGTTAGACCTTTTCCATTGAGGCTTGCAGTTTGAAGTTTGGCTGGGCCGATTGTTTCTTGAGTAATGAAGCCCAGAACGGACGGCGTTGTTTCAATTGATCGATCGGCGCAACACCCAACTCCATCTGCTGCGCGATACGACGAATCTCGAGTGCGATTTTGGAAGTGGGCTCGGCCTGGATCAGCGGCGTGCCAAGATTGATCGAGCCGACTGCCTGTTGGTAGTCACTGGGTACGAAACCGACGACCGGCTCGCCGAGAAACTTTTCGACTTGCCTGAGATCGAGATCGATCTGCTTGCTCCAGCGATTCACGACGATGCGCACTTTCTTGCGCGGATATCCGAGGCGATCGAAGATCTCGAGCGCGCGCTGCGTGCTGCGAATCGCAGGTATATCGAGCGTCAGTACGAGAATGATTTCATCCGACTGATCGAGCGCCGCAAGTGTGATTGAGTCGAACGTGTGCTGCGGATCGAGCACCACGTAGTCGTAGTGTTCCCGAAGTTTCTGTAGCACTTCGAAGATGTGTTGCGGTTCAATCTCGTCAGCCGAGTCGGCTTCGTGTGGAGCGGCCAGTAACGAAAGATTTGTCGAGTGCGGAGTAACCAGACTGTTGATCAGGTCTTCGTCGAGCCGCTGACGTTTTTCAACCATGTCAGCAATCGAGTACTTCGCCTCGAGTCCTAAGAACAGCGGCAGATCGCCGGCTTGAAGATTGAGATCCACGAGCACGGTTTTGCTAGCAGTTGCAGCCGCCAGGTTGGTCGCGAGGAAGGAAGTACCGCAGCCGCCTTTGCTCGAAAAAACCGATACCATACGAGCTTTCTTTTTGGGCGCTTCTTCCTGTTTCCTGCAAAACTCTGAGACACGCGACAGCACTGTGCGCAGTTCTTCGGCGCTGATCGGAATACGCAGAAACTCGCGCGCTCCGGCGCGTAAGCTCCTCAGAATCAGATCAGGCGAAGCGTCCTGTGCAGCGGAAATGAGGGCGGTTCCCGGACATTCGGCATTTAACTTTTCGATAAACCTGACCGCATTGTCCGCGTTTGAACCAAGCGCGATGATTGCGGCGTCAGGCTTCAATCGAACGATCTCTTCATAGAGCTGATCAGTGTCGTTGCCGCCGGCGAGCAGCTTCACGCGTTGTTCTGCGGTGATGGCGCGACGAATGTCTTTGAAGTTTTCGAGTCCGGTACTTAAAACGACACAAGTGATTGGTTCAGTCATAGTTTTTTGGACCAGCTCTTTTGGAGCTCAGATGAGGTCAGGGTTTAGGGAATCAAGCCGGCTGACTCCCCGGTTAGTGTGGTTGAATACTCCGGCATCTTGATGGAGCCCGGCATGAACGGAAGTACAAACTGAAACTGATAGCCCGTGATCTTGACGGTTGCGGTTCCGGCATTCACAGAAAAATCGCCGCTGCGAGAGATCTGCACGTTAGTAGTCGACAATCCGGGAACGATCGGTGTCGTACCGCCGGCTGTACTCCCGTAAACAACGAGGTTCTGGATGTTCGTGTCTTCGGCTCCTCCTGACGTGTGCAGCACGGCATAACGAGCACCTTGCCGAGCAGCGTCAGTCAGTGCGTTGTGAGCCCAGAGCGCGCGACCAAACTCCAACACCGCGAACATCGCCATGACGAAGACGGACGCACCGATGGCATACTCAACCAGAGTTGAACCTTTCTCGTCCTGTTTGAAGTTCCTGATGCGAAACATGATTGGCCCTCAGATTGAATTAGCATTAAGCAGATAACGCATCGTGATGCTCGGCTTAACATCGACATTCAGCGATAACGTTTTGCTGTTGATAAGTTTGCCGAGATCAAAGACTGGTTGGTGCTTGTAGCCGTGGAAGCTGACGGTGACGCTCGTCGGTACACCATTACCGTTGCTATAAGTGCCACCGGCAAACGTCACGTCGACGTTGCTGGTTGAGAGACCCGGCAACAGCGGTGTTCCCGTGCCGGCCGTGTTGCCATAAACCACCAGATTCTTCGTCGCCGCTACCCAATTCGTCTGGACACTATCGATACTCTGAGTGGCCATAAATCTCGCCCCTACGCGCGCCGCTTTGGCCATCGTCGTGTATTCGTAGAAGTACCGGCCAAACTCACCGATTGCTCCAAACAACATCAACAGAATGGGAATAACGATCGCGATCTCGACGAGTTGCACACCCTGGTCATCACGGCGAAAGCGATGCAACCAAGTGAATCGTCGCCAGCGACGTACATTTCGAATCTTACGTACTCGATGATGCATTTTGTTTTGCCTCCTATTTGTATAAAACAGGAGTGGTCACGAGAGGATTTGTTCCGCCACCAGGGACGTATTTCCCAATGCCTACGGTTATGTCACTGATGTACTCGGCCACGAGATCTCCACCGCTACCGCTACCGACTTTTGTCTGAAGGAAGAACTGACCGATCCGATCAAACTTCACGGTGTTCTTACCTTGATCGAACTCTGAAGCCTTGACGATCGGGATGTAGACCACACGGCGGTTGCGGAATCCCGTATGCGATGGCGATTGTGAGGGACTGCCGCTCTTGTACTGCGAATAAGTAATGTTCTGCTGGATGTTGAGATCCGGAGGCATGTCAACCGGGTTGACGTTGTTTGAAGTGTATTCGTCGAAGCGAGTGTTGATTCCTTGTCTCACAGCACCCGCCGTCACACCGGTCTTCGTATCGACGGAATAGACGGCGCCTGGTCCCGCGCATGCATCAACGCCGGCGCCGAGGCCAACGCGTGCATCATTACCACCTGCGCCCGCTAAAGCGAGAATCTGATAATTGCCCGGCGAGACCATGCCACCGGCCTGTGCACGGAAGGTGTAAGTCGATCCCGGCGCGATTGGCGTGCCGTAATCAATTACGGTAACTGGCAGAAAATCGCAGATGTCCGTTAGCGATACTGAATAGCCTGCTGTTGCAGTTGCTGTCAGATTCTTGCTGTTACCGAGGACCATCGCGGCGAACGAAACAGCGACTGGCGATGGTGCGGTCGTCACTCGCACAAAACGGATGCTGGAAGCCTGCGCTTTGGCTGCAACGGCGGACATGTATGCGCCCTCAAGAGTGGTTGAGAACTCAACGTTCGTGATCGTTATTCCGGTCTTGTTGAAGTTGTAGTTGTTTACTGTTTTGACGGTTGCTTCATCCACCGCCGCATCGATTCCAGTAGTTCCACCATTAAGAGCTGATACAGCAGCGAGTGCTGCTGCATCAGCTCCGTTTTGAAGCTCCGTCTTAACGAGGTAGAACCTGCTGATATCAACTCCCAGTCCGACTGCCAACAGGATAGCCAGCATCCCGACTGCTGAAGTCGCCAGGATTGAACCTCGTTCATGTTTTCGCGCTCCCGCTTGTTCGACATATCTCTGCTTCATGTTCTCCCCCTCTTGTGACGAATGATTCGGCTCGAGAAAGAAGAGGTGCAGTTACCAGGGCCTGACAGTTTCAGGATTCATATCCATCTTCACTGCTTTGGCGACTGGCAGGGCAGGATTACTGTTGCGCACGGTACCGACGGTTCCGGTCGTGCTGGATTGAGTCGCAGCGTCGGTCGACTTGGCCTT
>DATDFT010000199.1:0-4651 GCA_036522475.1 Pyrinomonadaceae bacterium
TACTATCGGCGCCGAAGCTCCGTGGCGCGTCCTGACTGGCGGTCGGGGATGATCGGCAGGCAGTTCCAACACCGGCAGTTCCCCTCCCAACTGCTCCTGCCAATACCGCATCTGCTGGTCCAATATCTCACCGCTCAAAAATTGTCGCTGCCAGCGCGCATAAGCGGCATACTGCATCGGCAACTCCGGCAACGGAGAAGCCTCCCCTTTCAAATATGCGTTGTAGAGAACACCCACTTCGCGCGTCAGCACGCCTCTGGACCAGCCGTCGAACACCAGGTGATGGACCACCAGCACCACCACGTGATCCTCTGGTCCCAACTCCAGCAATCGCGCGCGCCACATCGGTCCTCGTTCGAGATCGAACGGCTCCTGTGTCAGCGCATTAATGAGCCGCTGTGTTTCAGGTTTTTGAGCATCGACTGGCAGATGACTGAGGTCAGTCACCGGTAAGCGCACCGGCTGAGCGGGCGTCACCAGTTGCACTGCATGGCCGTCGATGATCGGAAACACGGTGCGCAACGCTTCGTGTCGCCTGAAGACCTCAGTGAGACTTTGCTCCAGTACACCGATATTCAATGGGCCGATGAAATGCACGGGCGTGCACATGTTGTAAAAGACACTACCCGGCTGCAATTGTTCGAGCACCCAGATGCGTTGCTGAGCAATCGAGAGCGGCGGCAGACGTTGGACCAGCAGCGCGCGCTTCTCCGGTGACAGGCCGGCAATCCGCTGTCCAAAATCACTCGCCACGTTTTCTTGCATCGTCGCCATGATCGATCCCTGGTCAGTCGTCACTAGTTGTAGATGAGTTCCTTCGTTCCAAACAGCCGCTCGGCCACGATGCCGCGACTCATACAGTCTTTGATTAATCGGTTGGAGGCCACGATCGGGTTAGACTGCTCGGTGTACTTGATGCTCATGATGTAATTCAGCCAGGGTTCCTGGCCCATCGCGTACACGTAAACCTCGCTACAGTTGAATTGATTGACGATGCCAATCCCGCGCTCGTAGTTTGAACCACCGAACCTTCGCGACTGGTCCATGTTCCGATCGAGTGGTCGCGTCAACAATGGTCCATACAACCAGGACAACGGCGCGCCATCACATTCCATCCCGATGAACAGCACGTCGACATCACCAAGCACTCTGAAGATGTGCTCGTAGAGCTTGGGTTCGATGTTGTTCGAGTCGGCAGCAAACAGAAATCGCTTGTCTTTGATGCGAACGAGGTGAGCGATCTTGGAGCTGATATTCAGGTCGGCGTGTTCACCGAGGAACGGCAACTCGGTGATCTTCCCGCCCGGGATATCGATGCTTTCCATCTCGTCCAACTCAATCACGTCTTTGAATCCGATCTTCGTGAGCAACAACTTCAGCGACGGATCTTCGAGCGTGCCGCCTCGACTCCTCGGCACGATGATCTTTCCTATGCGATGTCTGATCTGTAGTAAGGCTTCGAAAATGATGTGGTCCTGATGCCCGTGCGTTATCAGCACATAGTCGATGGTCTCGGGTAGATCCTGGAACGTGTATCGCTCGATGCCGTTGTCGTAGTGATAACTGATGGCTGGATCCGTGAGAATCGAAACGTCTTTGGTCTCGATTAGAATGCAGGCATGTCCGAAGTAGCGAACCCTGACTCCCTCGCCGTTATATCTCTGGAGCGGAGGCGCTTCTGTTTCAGTGAAGAGCGACGAGAAGCGGGGATCCCTGATGTCGATTGAGTCAAAGCGCTCCTGGAGATACTCCAGAGGCTGAGGCTCGTTTCTCATCCTGAACATCTCATCGATCAACTCATTAGCAAACGGGATCTTCAGGTTGATTGATCGATCGTCAGGGAGTCGCGGAGTGCTTAAAGCAAAAGCACGATAATCCTGATCGATTAGCGAGAGGTTGATGCTCTGCGCCGATGGATCGTAATACTCGCTCTCGTATAACAGTCCTTCGATAAATCTGATGCCGGGTTGGTTGTTCAGGTTATAGACCAGTTCGACGTAGCCTTTGAGGTTCGCCGGAATTCGTTCGTACATCGGTTCGAGCGAAAAACCCTTCGCCTCTTTGCCGAGCATCTCGTCGAGCTTCTTGACTGACTCGGCGAATTTGATCATGTGGTCCTGCTCTTTGGTCGTCCTTGCGAGCAGCGATTTGATCTCGTCTACTCTCTTGCCGTCGTAATCAATGAATGGACCACCCAGCATGTCCGGATTCTTCACGGCGTTCGCATGGATCTGCGGAGACGCGATATACGACTTCATGATCCGCAAATGCAAGTTGGCGATATTCATCGCAGCCGAAGCGGGAGCTACGAGGTGCGACCATGCGTACCACTGGTTGACCAGCGGTTCCAACTGAACGTTTTGTTTCAGATAAGATTTGGAATTCATAACTGCCCACCTTCTATTTGATTACTGAGTGCTGGCTGACCAAGCGGAAGAGTTCTTGCGAGTGATACGGGGATGTTCAGGATTTCCTCGTCCGGATCTTCCACACAACGTGAAAGGACACGTTCGAAATCTTTTCTCATGCCGGTGATCGTGTCCTCGTCAAACAGATCACGGCTGCAAGTAACGGTGCCGAAGATCCCGTCTTCGCTCTCAGCGACGGCGATGTAAAAATCAAGACCGGTTAATGTTTCGCCGACTTCGGGAACGCTGATCTGGAGTGATGACGAGGTTGGACCAACCTTGCGCGGTCCGACGAGGGAGTAGTCGAGCATCACGCGAAACAGTTTTTTTCCGTTTCGAATGCCGTAGCTGCCGAGTGGCTGGCCTGGCCAAAGTTTTTCGAGCAGGCTCGCGAAAGGTAGATCCTGATTTGCTAACGCTTCTACAGTGAGCTTTCGCGTTTGCGCCAGCAGTGTGCGGAAGGTGGGGTTCCCGGTCAGGCGAGTGCGCACTGTGATGATGTTGACGAAGCATCCGACGAGTGCCGGTGTTCCGGCTCTGTGACGACCCGAAACGGGTGTGCCCACGATGAAGTCCGGCTCACGTGTGTAGCAATAAATCAGCGCCTGGAACGCGGCGAGGAGAGTCATGAAAACCGTCACGCCTTCACGACGGCTCAGTGCTTTGACCTGTTGAGCAAGGTCTCTGGATATCTCTAACGTTTGAACTGCGCCGCGGTGAGTTGTGACCGCTGGTCGCGGGTGATCGCCCGGCAGCTCCAACTCAGGCAACTCACCTTCCAACTGCTCGAGCCAATAACGTACCTGCTGGTCCAGGATCTCACCGCTCAATGACTCGCGTTGCCACCGTGCATACGCTCCATACTGCATCGGCAACTCCGGCAATGGAGAAGGCTCGCCTTTCATGTAGGCGCTGTAAAGCACACCGACTTCGCGTGTCAGGACTCCTCTGGACCAACCGTCGAACACGAGGTGATGGACTACCAGCACCATCACATGTTCGCCTTCGCTCAGCTTCACCAACTGCATCCGCCATAGTGGTCCACCCTCGAGATCGAACACCTCACGATTCAGCGCGTCGATCATCCGTTGCGTTTCAGCTTGCTGGGCTTCGACTGCGAGGTGAGTGAGATCGATCACTGGCAAGTGCAGCGGCTGAGCGGGCGTGACCATTTGCAGTGGCTGGCCATCAATAATTGGAAACACGGTGCGCAGAGCTTCGTGGCGTCTGAAGACTTCCGTGAGACTCTGCTCGAGTGCTCCGATGTTCAGTGCGCCGTTCAAATGAAGTGACACTTCGGTTTTGTAGAAAAGACTGCCGGGTTGCGACTGTTCGAGCATCCAGATGCGCTGTTGAGCGAAAGAGAGCGGGGCGAGCCGCTGCACGAGCAGGGCGCGCTTCTCCGGTGATAAACGGGCAATCCGTTGACCGAGGTCGTTCATGTGTTTTTTGGATTAGTGTGTCTCTGCGGCTCTCGGCGGCCCTCTGCGTTCTCTGCGTTAATAACGCCGAGATACGCAGAGGATCGCAGAGATAGCTCTCAGTTGAGTTGCAGCATTGACTGAGCCTCGCCCTCCGAGAGCTGCTCCAGCTCAGCCAGCAGCGCGTCTACATCAACGCTGCTTTCAGTAGTCATCGGCAAGGAATTAATCTCTGTAACTGCGGGTTTAGCCTGTTGCTCGTCGATCACAAGCGCGAGTTGTGCAACGGTCGTTGCGTCGAAGAGGTTACGAAGCAGCAACTCAACACGAAATGTGTCTCGCACTCTCGAAATGACTTGAGTCGCGAGCAGCGAGTGTCCTCCAAGCTCGAAGAAGTTGTCATGCACACCCACCTGGTCAACACCCAACACTTCCGACCAGATTGCTGCCAACACTGTCTCCGTCTCGTTGCGAGGCGCGACATACTCTTCTTCAATCTCCGGCCGGCTCTCATCCGGCGCAGGCAACGCTTTGCGATCGACTTTGCCGTTGCGCGTCAGCGGCATCTCTTCCAGCCGCACGAACACCGCCGGCACCATGTACTCCGGCAACCGTATCTGCAACTGCTCGCGCATCTCGCTGCTCTTGAACTCGCCGTCACTTACCACATACGCCACTAAACGTTTGCCACCCGCCTCGTCATCGCGCTGCACCACCACCGCCTCGCGCACCCCCGCCTGTTCCCCAATCACCGCCTCGATCTCGCCCAACTCCACGCGATAACCACGCACCTTCACCTGTTCGTCAACTCGTCCTACATAC
>DATDFT010000200.1:0-13549 GCA_036522475.1 Pyrinomonadaceae bacterium
GTCTCGTCAGCGTCTCGAACGATGTACGAGTCAGCCGGATACGCTGCGGGTGGTGAGTCGAGATGCGGGCCGCAAAGAAAAAGCCGAGGCACGGGAGCAGCAGCTTTGCGCGCCACGTCGTAAGCTTCAATCCACTGTCCCGGATCTCGAATTGAAGTAATGCCGTGAGACAAGTAGAGCGCGGGTAAAGGATCGTCGCCGTCAATGTGAAAGTGGGAATCGATGAGTCCCGGCAAGAGGGTGAGACCTTTGGCGTCGACAACCTCCGCTCCGGCCGGAATGCTTACCGATGTTCGAGTGCCAACCGCTGCGATCCGTTCGCCCTTCACGACAACGACCGCATCTGTGACCGGTGGACCACCACGCCCGTCTATTAGTGTCGCGCCGGTTATCGCAATCACTGAAGTTTGCGCGGGTGTAGCGACCTGATTGACCTCGCGCAACTGGCGCTGTTGTGCAGTCAGCAGAGTCGCACTTGCAATCAAAACCAGAAATAAAACAAACGTTTTCATCATGAGCTTCCAAGCTAATTCGTGCTAAGGATGCGAAGCCGCAGCCGGCCATCCTTCTGTCCCTGGAAAGGAATAAACAAAACGCCCGAGCCGTTCGCAGTGCCGATAAATGTTCCGGCTGGAACACCGTTAAAGAGACCGCCACGCCAGTTCGCGCGGCCACCTGTCATTTGTAGTTCGTACTTTGCATGCGGCTTCAGACCGCTGATTAGCAAACTCGTGCTCCCGACACTCGGAATCGTCACTTCACCTTCAGTAACAACGTCATCCGTAGTTGCAAACAAAGCAACAGTGCCTCCCTCAACCAACGCGCCGACGAGATTCACTCCATCTACCAGTTCAACTTTCGGCGTGCGCGGATCGCCTTTGTCGCCGATCTCGAGCACGTGCAGAAAGAAATCTTCCTTCGCGGGTTTCGCGGGAGACACTTCCACTCGCCACGCCGCGGGCACTACTGCACGAGTATTCGAACGCAGCAGTTTCTCAAAGTCGTCGCCCCAGAACGTCTTCCACATCTTGTGCAGATACGGATCGGTTGGCAGTGGACCACCTTCCGGCGGATCCTGCGGCCAGTTTTTCCCTGAGCCCCACGCACCTCCAAACTCATCTCCCGGCGTCCAGAATTCCCAACCCGGTCCACCTCTCGTAACGACTTCTCGTTCCCGGGGCAGCAGAGAGTGAACGCGTAATCGCCCGCCGCCATCTTCATACGTGAAAGTCGAAGCGTTTGAGTAGGCAGTTCCACCCTGTCCGATCTCTTTGCCTTTAGCATCCGCTGAAATCTGTGGTTTGGACACGCCGTGCAGCAGCCAAACTTTCTTGAGATTCGGATCCTTCGTTCGAACTCGATCAAAAACCACCATCACGTTGTTCGTTGGCGTGTACGCGACCTCGCGCGTGAACCGCTCCATCTTCGAGGGTTGATACGCGTGCGTTGCATTGCCCCGAGCGTAAACATACGAACCCGGCACTGTATCTGTGACTTCCATGTTACCCGTGGCCCATAGATCACGAGTGCGTTCGAAGTCTTCACGGCTGCGCACGGTGTTCCAGTAGCGCGAGGAGTCCATTCGCTGACCGCCATCGTTCGCAGCCGGCCAGAGATTCTCGGCCCAAAAAAACTTTTCGCCGGTCTGATAGACGAGCATCGAGTTGTGCGCGATGGTGCGACGGTAGTAGTTCAGGTAGTGAGGACTCTCAGTGTCTGTGTAATCAGCGCCACTCTCAGTTGCAAGATAGCCCTTGTGATAGATGACGAAATGATTTTGATCGAGGTGATCGTGCTTCCCGAGATACGGACCGGAGTTGAATTCGATCCAGGTTGAGTCAGGTCCGAAGCCGTCACGCATGATGAGATGGCCGATGCCGCGGAAAAAATAGGTTCGCGGGATCTCAGCTTCCGTGCTGTCCGCAGGATTCCGCGGCGTCACATCAGGATCGTCCCACAAAAACTGTGTGATCGGAACGCGCCACTTCGGCTGAGCGGGCCAGCCACTCTTCCGCAGCATCCACGCTGCATACGGATCTTTAAAACGATTAACAGCGTAGCCAAAGCAGATGTTGTCTTCCCATTCGAGATACGGAAACTCATTGTCGTCGTCGCGCGCGCTCGTGCCGTCCGGAAGAACTTTGTAAAGGTACGTGTCGGTGTAGTGATGAAAAACAGTGTAACGAAGCGCGGGATCGCTGTTGCTCGTGGTGCGTAGCAATTCAGCCATCATCGCGAGCGGCGCGTAGGTGATGCGCTGATAGTCCATCGACTCGTGATAGCCGCCGTCCGGCGTGATGAAGTTCGTGAGATCGAGGATGTGATCGAGGACTGCTCGCGCGTGTTTGCGCAGCGGAGCGGCATGCGTCTCAACCGAAGGCTGGCCCTCGATCGCGGTCAACGCAAACAGCGCGAGGGTTAAGTACCGCACGGTGTAGTTATGGTACATGGCGAGTTGCACTTCCTTCAGCGACTGGTCTTCCAACATCTTTTGCGCTGCGCGAAGTAACTCAACGGCGACGCGATCCTTGAGCTCGTTATCAAAGCCGGGATAGTTGTAGAGCCAGTCAAACGCAAGCGACCACTTCACATACTCAGGGTACGTGCGTGAGCCGACCTGATCCGGCGTGTGCGTCTCTCTGATCTTTTGAACGGCGCGCTTCGCGAAAATCTCGTCCCCCGTGAGGAGGTAGCTGAGCGCCCATCCGTCGATGTCGTCGGGAGGTCGCGCTCCAGCGTCGTAGCGAGCGCGCAGGATTCTGAAACCCGTGAGTGGATCGTGTTCACTGATGAGCATTCGCGGATGCATGACTGAATTGGTCTGCGAAGACGTCGCGTGCGCTTTGTCGGCACGCGCGCCCGCGAGGTACTTCAGCCATTCTTTCGCCATCAGCCGATGGTAAGGCTCCGTCATGTGAATGCCGTCGAGACAGATGAACTTCGCTCGATCGGGTGAGCTCGCGAGTATCTGTCCGACCTCAATCACTTCGATGCCTGAGCCTTCCGCCGACTTGCGCGCGCGTTCGACCGTTCCGGGGCTTACAGCAGCGGGATCGTGAACTTCGTCAAACGTGTAAGCCTTGATTCCCGCAGCGCGAAAACCTTCGCCCATCTGTTTCAGAGCGTCGTAGTCCTCGTCACTGCGAGTCATTACAACGAGCAGCACTTTGTCGGGCTTCCACGCGAGCACATCCTGATAGAAGCGCTTCTGCGCACGCGAAGCTGTTAGACCACCTGCCGCAAACTGCTTGAATTCAACCCTGGGATTCTCACGACGAAACACATCGATGACGATAGGAACAAAACTCGATGGTGAGGACCAGTGCAATCCCATCGTAAATGAATGACCGATGACGGCAATCTTCTGAGCTGGAAGTGCACGAAGGCGCGGTTGAAGCTTTTTTACGTCAGGTTCCTGCAACAACTCCGCAGACAGCACACGTTCGTCGCGAATGTGCAGGTTCTTCTCGCCCCAGTTCCAGATCTTCCTGCCGGCGATTTGCCATTCAGCCGCACTCGTGCCGACAGGAGCCTCGCACGATTGACCTTCGAGTTTTCGGCCAACGGCGAGCAGGTCGGCATCCGTTCCGGGTAAATTAAATTGACCTACATAAACCGGCAGCCCCAGACCGATGTAGAAAGCGTACTCCTCTTGCAGTCGATCGCCATCGCGCTCCACTTCCAGAACCGTTTGATAAAGACTCGCGACTGCGCGGATTTTAACGTCACTCGCCTTCGTGTTTTGACGGAGATAGTTTGTGAAAACATTGACTGGTGTCTTCTCAGGGACCATCAGACCTGATTTGAGAATCGGCTCGAGATCCTTCGCCGGATCGAACGTGCTCCTGGTTCCCTTTACCCACGCTCTCACTTCCTTCAAGTCCGACTTGAGTAAACTTGCCTGGTGATCTGAGAGCGCGTTCAGTTCGGCATCCGAAAGTTTATCCGGTGAGAAACACGATTTGTCGCCTTTGCCGGACTGCTTCGCAAGCAACACCTGAAACGCATGGACCGCGATCACGTTAGCCTCGACGAGCTGAGCCAGACGACCATCAGCCGCGTCACTCTTCTGCGCGACGAGCGACGCGCCGGTTGAAACGAGCGCCGTGACGAAAACCAGTAAGAAAATTGTGACTCGATGTTTCATTCGATCGGGCGCGCCCCTACAACCGCGTTCGTTCCGCGTTTCAACTCCGCAAGCTGCGAGATCGCGAGCTCGTTCTGCGGATCCAGCTTGAGTGCCTGCTCAAGTGCGAGGCGCGCTTCTTCGTTGCGACCGAGCGCTTTCAGAGCAGCACCCGCCAGCACGAAACGAATCGCTCCGGATGGAGGCCACGGCTCCGCTTCCAACATCTTCTGCTCGTCATTAAGCAACGCGAGACGCTCGTACAGCTTTCGTGCTTCTGCGCGGCGCCCGACATGGTCCAAAGCAACCGCTTTGTAAAAGTAGTTTTCGGACCACGGCTCTTCCGGTTGCGAAGGCGGGTTGAGTTCCTCGGTAGCAGCTCGAGTCCACCAACGCTCGGCTTCCTCGTGTCGTCCGCCGGCTTCATACTCACGCGCCGCCGCGACGTAGTACTGCGCCTGCGACTGCATAGCGGGCCTGCCGACGCCGAAGTTGCGCGGAAACTCTGTCACCGCGGCAAATTCCGCCGCCGCCTTCAGGTGATCGCCGGAATCTCGATATTTGCGGGCGAGCCCGAGATGCGCTTTGCGGTAGAGTCCCAGCGCCGCATCTTCACCCTCGCCGGACGTGAAGGTAGTTTTGCTTAGCAGTGCCGCCGCCTCGTTGTAACGACCAGCGTCGATGTACGCGCCCGCCAATGCCTGAACGGCGCCCGATTGTGCGAGCACCGCGGCAGGTGCAGACTCGAATAACTTTACACGCCGATCAGTCGCGCCCATCTCGGACAGCAACTTGTCGAATTCGATATAAAGGCGAAAGTCGTTGGGAGAGGTCGCGATAGTGCGTTGATATTGAGCCGCCGCTTCTTGTTTGTCTTGCGCGACAATCCACAACGCGCGGGCAAAATTTCGTTGCGCGATGGTGTTGGTGGGATCGAGTCTAACGGCATCGCGCCAGGCGGCGAGCGCCTCTTTGTCTCGATTCTTCGACGCAAGCGCATTTCCAAGATAGTAAGCAGCTCGTCCGTCATTCCTGTTTACTTCGATGGCGGCGTGGAGCACGTCGATCTCTTCAACGCGATGCGGGAATACAAACGCCGGATCGCCTTTCATCCCCAACGCATATTGAGCGCGTGCTCGATCGTGGTCTCCGTTTTTGCCGTACAAGTATCCGAGTGTGTAGTACAGCATCGGATGAACGCGCTGTTTATCCACCGCGAGATTTCCCGATGGTCCGCTCTTAATCGCATCTTCCAAAACTTGTATCGCATCTTGCCGTTGACCGATTGCGAGGTAGTCGAACGTCAACTCGAGCACCGCGTCCGGCTCGCGCGAGAGGAGATGCTGAAGTTGATTCGCGGCGAGTCTGGCTTTTCTCTCATCACCTACGGCCTTACTGATTTCATACTGCTCGTGAACCGCGAGGTAGTCGATCGGCAACTCGGTTACAACTTGATCGATTCGCGCACTCGCGGATTTGAGATCACCACTCAGGCGCTCGGCAACGGCGAGCATGGTGCGCGCCTTCAGGTCTCTCGGATCGAGCATCACAGCTTGTTGCAGATGCTCAATCGCCTGCTTCGTCTCGCCTTTTGATAACGCGATCTCGCCGAGAACATAGCGGGCCACAGCCTCTCGGTACCCCGATCGCACGAGCCAGATCAAGTGATCTTCAGCTACCCCGGTTTGGCCCATCGCACGGCGCACGAGCGCGAGGTAGTAATGCGCGTCGCCCGCGTCTTTGTTGCGCGCGAGTGCCGCTTCGAGATGGTTTGCCGCCGTCGCGTATTCGCCGCTTCTATAAAAGGACAGACCTAACGCGATGTGGGCGGAGGCAAACCCGGGATCGCGTCGCAAGGATTCAAGGTACGCATCGCGCGCCTCGCGCTCTTTACTCTTCTTGTCGAACGCAAGGCCTTCAACATAGCTCTGCTCCGCACTCGTCGGGTTCTTCGGATCAGGAATGGGACGCGTAGCGGGCTTGAAATCCGGGTTGTTATCGACAGGCGAACCGGTTCGATATTGAATCAACACTCGCCCATCGCGACTCTTCAACGTAACGGTGAGCGGTTTAGCAGTCGGTAAATTGACAGCAGTGGTCGATAACTTCGCCGGATCCAAATCAACGCGGCTCGTGTGAACCTGTTTTCCTCCACTCTCAACCATCAGCTCGGCTTGATCGAATCGCTCATTCGCGGCGACAACGATAGTCGCGCGGTTGTTTTGCTCACTTACTCTCAGCGCTGCGTCACGCGTCGCTTCGTTCCATGCGCCTCCCATCCGATTCACGCCAAACCAGTACTCAAAAAAATGTTCGACTCGATGCGGTGCAATGAACTGGTGCTCCATCTGAGTCTCGAAACGCCCGCCCTGAAATTCGACGTACTGCCCGCCACCATCGGTTAGCTTGTCGATCCAAATGTCGCCGTTCTCGTCTGTGCCCCAGGTCCAGGTTTTCTTACCCGGCAACTCGCGGTGATCGGCGACGTGGACCACACCCCAGTCCGATTGGTCGTAGTAAATTCCAAAATAGTCGCGCTTCGAATCACGTGCGAACAACGAAAGGAAGTTTGGGACCTCACTGAACCGACCGATATCGACGCCCTTCTCTTTTGGAAACTTGAACACGGGCCAGAACGCGTGCGGATACGCCTCGCGCATCGGATAGTTGAAGCGTAGATCCGGTGCGGCGGGCGCACCCGCGGTTGACCAGTACCAGTATCGACCTGGAACGTCGCGCCGGTTGTTGAGTGTCACTTCTGTTTCGAGAACACGTCTGCCGGGTCGCAGTCTGAGGATCACCTGCCACTGCATTCCCTGCACGCGTTCTGTATCGCCGAGTGCGACGGCTGCACTGCCGTCGGGTTCTGTACGAATGACGTAGTCGATAGGTGCGACGGTTGTGAGCGTGTGGCCATCGGGGAAATTCCATTCGATTCCGCCGGACACCCACGCACCGCGGATTGCCACCATCGCGTATTTCATGACGGGGTTCGAATAGATGATGTCTCGATTGAGTGTCTTATCGAAGATCTGGTAAACGTGGCCGCCGAGCTCTGGAAGTACCGTTACCTTTAAATATTCATTCTCGAGATAAACGGCTTTCCACGACTTGTTTGTTTTTTGACTGCCGAGTGAATCGAGAAACGGATATGGGTAAACCGGTCGCCACTTGCGGCGCTGCCAGTCCAGCAACGCCGGATACGGGTTGGGAGAGTTTAGCTCGTACGTCGGAATCACGAGCGACGCTTCCCAAACTCTCGGCGCCTCCTGCGCAGCGATGAACTGCGTGCCGCCGCCGCTTAGCAGAATCAAAAATATTGCTGTGACAAATACTCGCTTCATAGAAACCTCAAGACACAAACTTCTCGCTTGCGATCGAATATCGCTCCACCTTTTCGCGTGACACTTCGTAGCCGGTTCCGATTCCGGGAGGGATGGTGATGAATCCATTTGCGTCGATGTCGATCAATGGTTCGATGATGTCGTCAACATACCAGCGACTCGACGCTTCGATGTCCGTCGGAAATGCGAAAGCGCTGTGCATTGCGAGGTGCAGTCCCTGGGCCGAAGCGATTCCGAGTTCGGGCATGGTTCCGACCCAACACTCCAGGTTTGCGGCGCGTGCCGTCTCGAGCATCAACAATGCTTCGTTGAGTCCGCCAACTCTCTGCACTTTGATATTGACGATTCGCGCTGCTTGTTTTTCTATCAACTCGTTAAGTGTTGCCAGCGTGTCAGCAGATTCATCCGCGCAAAGAGGCGTTTCCAAACGTGCTTGCAGTTCGCCGGCTTCGTCGATCGCGCTCGCGGCGAGTGGCTGCTCGATCATCATCAGGCCGAATCGATCCAGCTCACGAAAAATCGACTTGTCAGCGAGCGTGTAGGCGGCGTTTGCATCCACCATTAACGGGAGCTCAGGGAAGTGCGTTCGCAAGCGCGACACCGGTTCCACGTCCCAACCAGGTTGAATCTTGATCTTCACTCGTTGATAGCCCTGGGCCGCGTATCGCTCAACGCGTTCGATTAACTCGTCAATCGTATCGAAGATCCCGATTGCCACTCCGGACGGAACAGCGCGTCGAGCGATACCGAACAGATCGCAAATTGCGACTCGCTTCGTACGTGCGTATGCATCCCAGACCGCACCATCGATGCCGGCCTTGGCAAACGCCTCGCCCGTGAGTTGTTCGTAAAGTCGATGCGGATCAAACTTGCCTAATCCAAACAGCCGCGGAATCAGTTCATCGTGGAGAGTGCGCCAGCAACTCTCGGGCGTATCAGCAGAGTAGAACGACCCCGACATCGGAGACGCTTCACCCCAACCGGTGACACCGTCCTCTGTCGTGAGTTCAACAAGAATCGAGTCTTTCTCCGCGACAGTTCCATTGCTTATCCGAAAAGGTTCAACCAACGGTATTCGCACGCGATGAAGCACAACGCTCTCGACACCGATGAGTTGATTGACAGCAAACGAAGTACTCACACCATCCTCACGAAGCCTGTCAGCGCCAAAGGCGCGGAATATGACAGCCAGGGGCAAGCGCCGAACAACGTGAGGCGCGTCGCCCCTGGTAACCGCGCCTAATGATCGTGAAGCTCTGAAAGAGCGGAATAATTGACCGTTGCTATTTCGCACTTTCAGTGCTCTATACAAATTTATTTCTTTGTTACCAGGGGCGACGCGTTCCGCTGCGCTTCACGCTTGCCCCTGGCTATTATATTTCGCGCCTTCGGCGCTGACGTTTTGCTCCCGCTTACATTGCGCGCCTTCGGCGCTGAGTTCCGTTTGCGCAAAGCGATCCTCACGTCATCGTCGCAAGCATTTCCCGCGTCACGCGGTTGCGTGGCGGCTTGCCAGTCGCAAACCGAATTACCTCCTCAACAGCCAGCGCGCCCATTTCGCGACGCACTTCAATCCCGCCGGCAGCAATGTGCGGAGTCAAAATCAGGTTCGTTAATTTTCTCAGCTCATGATCGCTCGGAAGTGGCTCCAACGGATCGGTAACATCAAGCGCGGCCGTGATTCGTCCGGTGCGTAACTCAGCCAACAAAGCTTCCGTATCAATCAAGCCGCCTCGCGCAACATTGATCAGAAACGTCCCGTCAGCCAGAAGAGAAAGCCGCCGTGCATCGAACAGATGTCTCGTCTCGGGAGTTAATGCAGCCGAAAGAATGACGACCGAACATGAGCGTACAAGCTGATCGAGATCAACAAGAGTGACACCATCTTCGGCTTGCGCGTACGGATCACTTACCAGGAGCTCGACACCAAACGGCTTGATCAGCCTCGCAACGGCGCGGCCGATTCGACCGAAACCGACGATTCCAACTCTCCGTCCACTCAACATCTCACCTTCATTGACCTGCTCGTTGGTCCTACTCACTCCGTTACGCATTTCCGCCGCATACTCCGGGATTCGACGCACGAGTGTCAGCACCAGGGCAAGCGCCATTTCAGCAACTCCACGCGCCATCGGATCCGCGGCGTTTGTTACCGTCACGTGATCAAACATCGCCTCCGCGACGCGCGACTTCACTTCCCCGCCGCAATGTGCAATCAGCTTTACGCGCGGATGAGCGCCAAACATTTCAGTCGTCAGAAATGGTGAATGCCACGTAGTCATCAACACGTCGGCGTTCGCGATCTGTTCTCGCAACTCAGGCGAATCTTCGCGTATTGAAGATCTCGTCCAGTCGGTAATTTCGGTGAGCCGGTTCTGATCCCGTTCGCTGAAAAAGTGCGGGAACAGAACATCACTTGCCAACACCAGAACGCTTGGTCGTGTCACTTTGCAGTTTCCTGATTGCGTTTATGAAATCCGGCAACGCAACTTCAGGCTCCTCGATCTCGGGATGCCAATACTTCTCCCACTCAAAACTGACGTATCCGGCGTAGTGCAACGCCTCGATGACCTCCACCGTCTCCGCAAATGAAATACTTCCGCGACCGGCAAGCACCGGCAGCCAATGTTCAGAGCCCGCAACCGGTTGCGCGTCTCTCAAGTGAACATGGCCCAGATACGGTTTGACGATTCGAGCCGCGTCGGAGATCGAGTCGCCGGCGCTCATCGAGTTTGCGACGTCCCAGATCAGTTTCACGCTTTGATGATCCGCGAGCGACGCGATTTCAGCCGCGGCTTCAGTCCGTGCAAAATCTCCATGCGTCTCCAAACCCACTTGAACACCTTCAGGCAATCGTTCTGCAATTCGTCGCAGGCTGTCGGCTATGTAGTCTCGCGTTTCCTCTCGAGTCGAGCCGGTCTGAATCTTGTCCGGGAAGACGCGAATCAGCGGCGCTGACAGTTGCGCAGCCAGTTCGGCAGCCCTTAACGCGAGCTCCACTTGCTCAACTCGCTCCGACAGTTCAGGTGAATGAAACACGCAAGAAGTGTCAACGCAGCAAATCTCAACACCATGATCCTTGAACAACGCGCGCGTCGTTCCTATCTGTTTCGCCGCGAACTCAGGACGACTCAGCAAGTCCAGACTTCCACTAACAGCTCGCAACTCGACACCGTCGTATCCCAGCCGCCGCGCAGCCTCAACAATCTGACTGACGGTCCAATCGGGACATCCCAGTGTCGAGAAAGCAAGCTTCATCGTTAATTTATTGATTAGAAAAAACCTCTCGCGCAAAGGCGCAAAGAAAGACCTCTCACGGCGTGAATTCGTATGCTCCTATGTCGATCGCCCCGAATACCGGACGCGCCTGCGCAGTTCCCACCGCCAATGCGACGTGTAACGGTGGTACAAACGCCGGCGGAAACAGTGGATTTATAAAAGGATGTCCGGCCGGACTCGCCGGTGCACCGTCTCCAGTGTTGACCAGCGGACTCGTCGAGATCGGACGAACATCATACGTGCTGATGTTCGTGAATCCCGGATTCGTTCCAGTCAACGTTCCAGTCCACGCAGTTGGAATCAACGCAGAACCTGTCGGCACCCAGTTATTCGAACCGGTACTGACGCGTCCTGAGACCCATTTCACGCGCGTCTCCAAAACGACCTTGTCGATCGGCGCACCGCCGACGCGGAAGAACACGTTGTTGTGCATCTCCAGACTCTCAATACCATCAAAGATCTCCACGCCGGGACTTGTTTGCCCCTGGCGCAGGATGAAGGTGTTGTTGACAAATCGATATCGACCATCAGTATCGCCGGTACCGTCCCCGCCTACACGAGCCATTCGCGTGCCTTGAGTTGGAATGTGTTGGAACACATTCCCCACCACGTCAGAATCTTCTCGCGCCGTATCATGATTGACGTTCCTATTTCCATGTGGGTCCGGACCGATTAACTCGATCTCACCGTAAAAGCCACCCGAAACCCAGTTGTAGTAAATCTCGTTGCGCTCCGCGCGACTCTTTATGTTGTTGCCGCCGTTTTGATCGTGCAGATAGCAATACTGCATGCGAAACACTGAACCCGGATGCGCAAACTCATCCGTCGCCATGTAGACCGCATGCTCGCCAGTGCCGTTGCCGCAGTGATAAACCTCCACATACTCCATCAACAGCGATCCGGAGTCAGTGTCGGCGCCGAGAATTCCGTGCGCAGGACAATCATGCACAACACAGTCGCGCAACGTGATGTCGTGCGCATGATGATAAATTCCTCGAAAGCTGCCGCCCGTTACATCGAAGCCCTGGAAGACATAGTGATCGGAGAGGCGGAATTCCACCGTGTTAGTGCCGCCGGAGATAACCGGCCGCAATCCGTTTACGCGGATGCCTGTGATAGTGACCTTGTTTACGTCGGTGCCCGGCCGAGTAAATATCAGATCACCGGGATAGGTTGCATTACCATCGACCTCAACTACGTCACCAGGATTGAGTAGTGGCGCGACATCCTGCAACTTCTTGAATGTCCGGGTTGGACCAACCTGGTAGGTGACGGAATACGCTGAGGCACAGCAAAGCACAACCACGAATAGTATGCCGATGAGGTGTTTCATAGATTCTCCTTCGTTAGTTCGCACTCCGCTTCGCAATCGCTTGCGCGAGTTTGTAGCGAGCGCGCTCGTAGTCATTTCCGGCTTCGGAAAAACCGATCGCCGGACCTGAATCGGAAAACACACGGGGGACCACTGATTGCAGAACTTCGTCGACTAAAGAATCTAATTTCAATTTACGTGCGAGTGTCAGGTATTGATGGTCCTGCAAACCTCGCCGCAGGTTTGCAAGTTGAATGGTGGAAATCGGCCCTGCGATTCCACGATCCTGTTCCGGATGAAGTTTGTCCTCACCGGGATACATGAGGACGCCGTCGCCATTTATATAACCCTGATCGTCGATCGGCTTGTTTGGCTGTCCGCGGTTGTCGAAAGTTATCGGATTGGCCCACACGTTCTGCTTTCTCTCGCCAACCTTTTGCCGGTTATGCTGCCAGTGCACGCCGTGCCAATAGAAGTAGTTGTCGACGCCGTGTTTGAAGCAGGCCCAGATGGTTGCGCGGGGATCCGTCGCGGGCGCATCGATCACGATCGCACCCGCTGCGGGACGGCCGCCGTTGTAAATCCAGTACCTGTGACCACGTTGACGTTCTTCAGTAGCGCGCTTGATGTCGTAACCGAGCGGACCGGTGTCCCAGATATCGATCGCGCCGTCGAGCTCCTTTACGTAATGTTTGGTGACAAAGGTCGGGAGAGCTTTACCGGGTCCGGGATTCGAGTGAACGTTGTCGGCTAGTTGACGGATGTACTTGTACTGCGATGGACCAGGTTCGTCCGGCAGATAAAGAAACGTGATCGCGTTGGGAAATTTCTCGTGAAGAAAAGTGATCCAGTCATCGGCTTCGCGCCAGGCACTCGCGCGATCGTCAAACAGCTTGCCTGGTCCATAGAACGTGCGTGGGATGATCTGATTGCCAACATTTTCACTAGGCCCTTCGTATCCGCGCCCGCTTGAAAAGTCAGTCCCATCAAACCGGCCTTTGGCTGCGTCAACTCCGGCCTTGTCGTATGCCTGGACCAGCTCAATGCGTTGGCGATGTGCAAAGCGATGATACTCGGCGTCGAGATCACGGCCCTGATACAGCTTTGGTTGCAGACTCTCGTAGTAGACCATCGCCTGCATACTGTTCTGGTCCGGCAGCGTGAAGTCGAAGAGCTCCAATTCAATCGGAATCGTGTGCTTCTGATTATCGGCGGACAGGACGACGTTTCCGTTGTAGATGCCGGCCGGCAGATTTCGATCGGTGTAGAGCTCGATCCAGACAGCTTGATTCGAATTGCCCGGCACGTTCAGTGGGAAACCGCCGCGTCCTTTGCGCGCATTCTCCGGAACTAGCTGAACAGGCTTCCAACCGGTCGGATCTTTCGGAGCCGCATGCGAGCCCTGCTGGTACACCCACTCGGCATGCGACGCCTGCTCGACGTTCATGTAGTTGGCGGAAAAAATCTGAATCGGGCGGTTTATGTAGA
>DATDFT010000201.1:0-3265 GCA_036522475.1 Pyrinomonadaceae bacterium
CTTTTTCAACAAGCGAATCAACGTCTCGCGTTCGGCTTTCGTCAACGAGGCCGACGCGAGTTGCTCCATGTCGGCGGCATGGGTCGCGTAGACCCGTGCGATTAGTTCCTTGCCGGCCTTAGTCAAATGGACGATCTTCGCACGCCGGTCAGTGCCGGACGCACGCCGCTCGACCAAACCCTTTGACGCGAGGCGATCGACGGCAACCGTGATCGAGCCGCTCGTCAAAAGCACTTTCCTGCCAATCTCGTTGATCGGCAGCGGTCCTTTGTGCAGCAGGGCCTCGAGTACCGCGAAGTCGCTGCCACACATCTCCAGCTCCGCGATGCTGTGTTGCGCGTACGTCTCGACCGCGTGGACCGCCTTCCACATCACCAGAAAAACATGTACGCCAGTTCCGTCCTTTAACGATCCTAGTTTCGACCTGCTCATATTTACCTTGATGTCAAGATACTTTACGTGGAGCGGGTTTGTCAACCTCGGATTGGGTTGACGGATGGACTGGTCGAGGAGTAAGAATGGCGAGTCTCATGGAAACCAACTCGCCCCACTACCGCACCTGCAATCTCTGCGAAGCGATCTGTGGAATCGAGATAGAGGTTAGGCCTTTTCAACGCCTGAACATACGCGGTGACAAAGACGATCCGTTCAGTCGCGGCTACATCTGCCCGAAAGCCGTTGCTTTACAGGATATTCACTACGACAAGGACCGTCTTAAACATCCCCTGCGCCGCACGGCCAGAGGCTGGCAACGCATCGGTTGGGACGAGGCTTTCACCGAAGTAACGCAAAACCTCAAACGTATTCGGGCGCAATACGGTTGCAATTCGCTAGCCACTTACCTCGGCAATCCAACGGTTCATAACTACGAGGCGCTGCTCTTCGCGCCGGGGTTCATTCGCAGCTTGCACACGCGCAACCGGTTCTCGGCAACGTCGGTGGACCAACTGGCCCATCATCTCGCTGCGTTCCTGATGTTCGGACATCAACTGCTGCTGCCCGTTCCCGACGTCGATAGAACCGAATTCTTTTTGATTTTGGGCGCGAATCCGGCCGTCTCGAATGGAAGCATGATGACTGCGCCGGGAATGGCTCGCAGGCTGAAGGGCATTCGAGAGCGCAGCGGCAAAGTAGTGCTGATCGATCCGCGACAAAATGAAACCGCGCGACTCGCTTCAGAGCACCTGTTCATTCGTCCGGGAACGGATGTCTTGTTGCTGCTCGCGTTGCTGCACGTCGTGTTTGAGGAGCGACTGACGCGAGTGAATTCGTTTACTAAAAACGTGGGAATAGTGGCTGACCTCGTCGCCCAATTCTCACCGGAAAAGGTGGCGCCAATTACGCGGATTGATGCGGATCGGATACGAGGGCTGGCGAGGGAATTTGCGGGTGCGAAGTCGGCGGTGTGCTACGGCAGAATCGGTCTCAGCACGCAGGAGTTCGGAGGTGTTTGCCAGTGGTTGATTAACGTACTGAACATCGTGACCGGCAATCTGGATCGACCCGGTGGCGCGATGTTTCCTCTGCCCGCATTCGATCCAGTCTCGGCGCCTGAATCGGTGGCGCCGCGCGGAAGTTTTGCGCGCTGGCACAGCCGCGTGCGAAAGCTGCCGGAATTTTCGGGAGAGTTACCTGTTGCTGTACTCGCGGAAGAGATCCTGACCGAAGGAGAGGGACAGATTAAGGCACTCGTTACGCTCGCGGGAAATCCCGTCCTCTCGACGCCGAATGGCCGCGTGCTGGATCGCGCTCTCGCGAGCCTCGACTTCATGGTCTCGATCGATTTCTACATCAACGAAACGACGAGGCACGCGCACATCATCCTGCCACCCACCAACTCGCTCGAACGCGGACACTACGATCTCGCGCTTCACCTCTTGGCTGTCCGCAACACGACGAAGTACTCGCAACCTTTATTCAAACCGGATGACGACACGCGTCATGATTGGGAAATCCTGGCTGAGCTCCAGACGCGTATGAGCACGAACGGCGCGTTCGGCAGTCTTCTGCGAGGTGTGAGGAATAAGTTCACCAAACAATTCTTCGGGCCCGATCGCATCCTCGATCTGGGTTTACGTTTTGGACCATACGGCGCCGGTCTCAAGCCTTCCACAAAAGGTCTGACCTTGCGAAAACTCAAGCAAGCGCCGCACGGAATCGACCTTGGTCCACTAACCTCATGCTTACCGGCTCGCCTGCGAACGGCTGATAAATGCATCCAGTTAGCGCCGGAAATCCTCGTCAAAGATCTGGAACGCGTGAAACTGAAATTCCTCGAAACCACGGCTGCTGATTCCAACGGTCACCTGTTGTTGATCGGAAGACGACAACTGCGCAGCAACAACTCGTGGCTGCACAACAGTGAACGAATGGTGAAAGGCGCAACGCGCTGCACGATTCTCATGAACCCGGACGATGCCGCGGATCGCGATCTGCTATCAGGTCAGGATGTTTTGGTGCGCTCGCGCGTGGGAGAGATCGTGTTGCCGGTCGAGGTTTCGGAAGAGATGATGCCCGGAGTGGTAAGCATTCCGCACGGCTGGGGTCATGATCGTTCCGGGAGTCGAATCGAGGTGGCCCAACAACACGCCGGCGCCAGCATAAACGATCTCACCGACAATCATGCCATCGACGCACTCTGCGGCACTGCCGCATTCAACGGAACGCCCGTCACAGTTATTCGCGCATAACTAACGGTCGCGCAATCGCACCGGCAACTCAAAGTTCGCCCGGCAAGGATCGTTGCCCGGAGCGCCCTTTCTTCTTGCTTCGCGCGCCGCGGGACTGAGCGTGCGCTCGTCAAGTTTCGCGAGCCCGCACTCGTCTTCCATAAGACGAACCTGCAAGTTCTGGAGCTCCGTTCGCACCAAAATAATATCATCCTGCGTGACGCCGCCGCGCCCGCTCACGCTCGCGATCCGCGACTGTTGTTCGAGGTTACGCAAACTATTCTCGATCGTGTACAAGCGCTGTTCGAGTTGACTCACGCGAGCGTCCAATCGGATGACATCTTGCTGCGGAGTTGGACCAGCCTCCGTTCGCGCTACAAGCACCAACCCAAAAGCCAAAACAGATACTAACAACACGTATTTCATAACTTCACCCCCTGATAATTAGCCACAAAAAGGCACAAAATGCACAAAATGTAATTCATATCTTTCGTGCATTTTGTGCCTTTTTGTGGCAACTACTAAACCGTTACTTGCCGGCTCGCAAATTCATCTGCCTCGGTCAGCAATCCCTTTTCCAGGTGTCGCTGTTCGGA
>DATDFT010000202.1:0-7051 GCA_036522475.1 Pyrinomonadaceae bacterium
TCGGCGACGAAGCGTTTTGGATGACCAGCCCCGCTGCCGGAATTCTGTATGTTCTTAAAGGTTCCAGTTTCGTCCGCATAAGCATTGGTGGACGTGAAGATCAGCAAACCAAAATTAAGAAATCGAAGGCGCTGGCACAAAAAGTGATCGATCGTCTATAGATGCGAAACCTCCTTGTATAGCGACTCCAGCGCGTCGAGCACCTCCGTCTCACCAATCGACGCCATCGTCTGATCTGGACCACAAATGTGACGATGCGGCGCGAACCGAAATCCGTACTCGGTACAATTACTCGGACCAAACAAACCCAGCCCCGGCACTCGAAACAGATCGGCCACGTGCAACATGCAGGAATCGATACCGAAAAACAAATCCGCTGCTCCAACCATCGCCATCGCGCATGGCAAATAGAAGTTGTAACAAGGAACTATTCTTTGCCCAAACTCTCCTTCACCAAGTCCGAGATCTCTTGTTCCCAACGCAATGACGATCACCTCACGATTGTTATCGAGAAACCTGTCGAGGGTTCTTACGAATCGCTTGATGGGCCACATCTTCGACGGTCTTGTTTCCACCTGCACTGCCAGGACTTTTGCGGAAGCAGGTAGACGTGCTCGCCACGCTCCAACGCATTGCCGGATCTCCGGAGAGATTGCAGGAGCAGCAGAATAATCCTCCAGGCGGAGTGAAGGATTTAAGAACCGGGGTATCTCAAAAGTAGTGTCAATGGCGTGTCTACCGTGGCTGTGTGAAAGCTCGACATCAAACGACGGGAAGAACCCGATTGAGTCAGCGTCAGGAAGCCGTTCAAGTAACTGGTCTACTGAAGGCGAGTGCCATGCGTTGAGTGAAACGAACAGATCACAATCACTGACTTGCCTTACCAGCGAGTCGACATCAAACCTGATACTGACCAGCTTCCGGGATTGGGTTTCACAGACGTCGCGAATCGTCTTGCCATGGATCTCGTAAGTGGCCCGGAAGGAAAGATCTGAAAAAAAGATTTCCCTTGCGCGCGGGCTGCAACTTAATGCCAGCCGTCCATTAAAGTTAGCAGCCAAAGCCCTCAGAGCGGGCAATGCAATCAGATGATCGCCGATAGCCATGCTAAACATAGCGACCGGACGACGCGCCTCGATCATCTTTTTCGTCGATGCTGTGTCGAGGACGTGTCCCTTGCTTCTGAGCTCGCGGCTGAGGATATGCACGTTATAGATCTCGCCGGTGAAGGCTATGCTCATGCTGCGGGTAACATGGTGACAGCATGGTGAACCACAGATGGCATGGGCAACGTTCGAGCGCTCACTGCCGACGTGCAGATCGGCTTCTCCATGTACCAAAATTTCCTGGGATGCCTCACGATTAAGGGCCCGAAGCATGTTCCAGACCACGGTTGCGTCTTCGCAGCCTTTTGCTCCGGCGATACCGATCATACTTGTCTACAACTCACTTCAATAACTTGCTTGAGACTGAGACCATCTGTTCTTTTCTTCAGGGTCTTCGCTGATCCAAAACCGCTTCAGATGCCGCGCTGTTTGTTTATCGAGCTCAGGTCTGCCATGTAAGACGCGATGATTGTCGATAAAGAGTATCTCGCCCACTGAAAGTAAGATCGCGATCGCCTCATGAAAATGCGTAGCTTTCGCGACGATCAATTCCTGAAGCTTGACCAACGCTTCTTCTTCGTTGCTGTTGGCGGGCGCTGCAACTCTCCAGGGAATGAAATTCAGTCTCGTTCCTGTTTCACTCATCCACATAATTGGACCAGCTCGGTCAGGCTCGGTTCCCGCGACCTGAATCTTTGACAGCGGGTGACAGACGGATTCCGGAAGACGGTCAGTCAGATCACCTAGATCCAGCAAAATCGTCGGCTCAGTCTTGTTTCCTGGAGTGACGCAGTACCAGCTAATGAAACGCGCACAACGACTATCGGTGTGAAAGCGAAACGCAACACTCGAAGCCACATCGTTCGGCCGGCTACCTTCAATGACTCTGATATCAGTCGTGAGGAAAACAGCGCCTAGCTTGTTCGCGATGTTTTCATAGTCGCTTAGCGAAAACTGGCCGGTGAGATGAACGTAACCTCGCGCTTCCAGCGCGCTCTTGGTTTTTTCTACAAACTGTTTCTTGTCGATGCTGGTATCCGAAATCCAATCATCGAACCCCAGAGAAACGGCTGCGGTTCGTCGTACAGGTTCCATAACAATGAACTCACGGCGCAACGATCTGAATGGCCCTGGTCATGTGTAACGTGTCGAGAAACGATCCTATTTGTCTTTGCTCGAGCGCGACCGGAACGGAGTCGATGCTGGCGATGCCGGAAAGTTGATCCAAAAGAGAACCGACACGGTGCCGCGCGATACCCTTAGTCAACTGTTCGACAAAATCAACAAGATGGGGATGAGCCGGACAACTGAAACCCTGTCCATTCGATGCGAAGTAAAGTGTTCCTTTGAAAACCTGATAACTGATAATACTCTGCGTATTGCGCTCGACGATGTCGTTCTCACGCAGTGGCGCCACTTGACTCTCCGGTGGTGGCGACAGTTCGCAGCCCAGCACACTCATTGTCCGGACCAACTCCGCAACCATCAGCTCTTCCATATTTTCACCTAGATTGTTGAATGAAGAGATTAGGTCTGCGGGAACAAGCGACTTAATTTCGCCGGTTGATTGTGGCAAGAGAAAAGGCTCCGGACAGCTACCATTCCGATGTTGTTTCGCTGCCTTGGAAGCGAGGCGTTCAGCAAGTCCATACCATCCCTCCTTTTCGGTGTTCATGATGAAACTGACGTGAACGCTTAATCCATCATCATCCGTCTCCGCCAGGTGATAAAAGTCGCTGGGAACGTAAAGCAGATCGCCAGGCCCGACCTCCGCGGTGATCGCATCTGCCAGAATCTCGTCGTAATTCAGACTGCGAATCAAGTGCGGCTTGGCTCGCAGAATCTCGCTTGGCCACATGCGAAACCGCTTATGTCCAACTACTTGAAACAGGAAGTTGCTGTAGGTGTCGATGTGTACGCCGGCGGCAGTAAGGCGAGACTTGCTCGTGTAGATCGTTATTTCGCTGCGCAATGGCGTTCCCACGATCGCGCACAGCCCTGACAAGAAAGCACGCATTCGATCCCATAGTTCAAAATCGACGGCCTGGACATTGTTTGCGATGAGGGTAAAGTCGCGGCCATTCAGTTCTGTCAAAATTCGATTTGCAAAACCTTCGAATGATTGGTCCTCGCTCGTGGGCAGGTACTGTCCCGCAACGGATGTAACGTGTCCATGTTCCACGTAGAAGCGCACTCTTCCTTTTTGATTCGGCTGCGTTTCCAGCCCGCGGCGCGCCTTTTCACTGGTCTTAACCAAGACCTGAAATACTTTGTTTTTCTCCAGCAACGGTTCACGGAACACCTCATGAAAATATCGTGGTTGACGCTCCCAATTCGTTCTTGCGAAATGTTCCCAACCGCCGGCCGGTTGGATCACTTCGGTTTCCAGCGACAACTTTATTGCGCTACTCATAAAAATATTACCGTTCGATCATTTGATTTGGGGGTTCTCGGAAAAGTACAACAGGTTAACTTGGAATAGTTAGATGGTTAGCCGGAAGAGTCGCCAAATAGCCAATTGTGAAGCCTGTTTTTTCTTGTGGGTGGAAGTTTCGCTTTCCTATCTTCGCTGCACGAATGTCAACAGCCAAGCGTCAAGTTCAGTTCCCGGGTTTAACTTCCGGTTATCGAATCGCGGAAGCGGATCGTTACTGCTGTTTACTCGATGAACAGCCCGCGCCGTTGGTCCACGAGCAATTCACGGAAGCGGATGACTTGATAAATCCGCAACTCTTAACGCCGGCCAAAGTGGAGCAGATGGGAAGCCGGTTTTTGAATGACTGGTTTTCACAAGTCTATCCTGTGGTTTGGGTAAACGATCCGGTTAAGGACTTTCCGAATCCTTTTTGGGTCTCAGAGGAACTTCTCGCCAGGATCGAACGCGTCAGGCAACAACCTGAATGCATCCGACAACTGTCGTCTCGAGAGATCGCGGTATTGCAGCAAGCCGGTATTCTGCTTTCTTCCGCGAAAACAAAGGAGCGTCGTCAACATTGGCAGGACAGTGTCGCGCGCGTATCTGAGAAGTTCCAAAGCGATGGTTATGCTCTACTCACCGGCGTGATACATCCATATCATCTACCGGCGCTGCGACGGTATTACCGCCGGCTCCTGGAAACCGGAGGAATGATTTATGGAGATTCGCAAACTAAGCGCCGCTATATAACGCATAATGAGCCGGTCTCGATGTTTTTTCATAAACAGTTGACCAGCCTCACCGGCCGAATATGTCAACGGCCGCTCAAACGCTCTTATGTGTATGTCTCTGCATATCAGGGCGGAGCCTCGTTGCCGCGACATAAAGACCGGCAGCAATGCGAATACAGTATTTCACTCTTGATAGATTTTGTGCCCGAGCTGAGCGGTCAGTGTCCCTGGCCACTGCACCTTGTAACCAGCGATGCAGACGTAACTATGTATCAGAGTTTGGGTGATGCAATCTTTTATCGCGGCCGGCAACTTCCTCACTATCGCGACCAGCTTCCCGAAGAGATGAGTTCCACTTCGATCTTATTTCACTTTGTTGATGAGGACTTCCCTGATTCACTCGACTGAGCAACTGAGAGGACTGAGAACCTTGCCTCACACGTCCGGAATCAAAAGCAACTTGAGACAAAATCTGAGAAGTATTAACGACTGTAAATAGCTAACCTCAACGCTTGCCAAATAGCCGTTTTGCGTGCCTCTTTTTTGTTGTAGGTCCTGAGGTTTTTGAAATAAGTTTTTACCTCCCCTTACTCCCCAAAAAGTTTCTTAGTAGGTACGTGTTGTGAATATTTGTTTCATCTCGAAGTATCCACCAATCGAGGGCGGTGTCAGTATGCACTGTTACTGGGCCGCGCGCGGCCTGGCTGAGCGCGGCCACCACGTATTTGTGATCACCAATGCCGATGAGGTCGAACCTGAATTTCGAATTGCCCTTACCAAGTCAGATCGAGATGCTGACGGTGAATACGCGAAAACATTTCCTGAGTCTTCCGGCTTCGTACAAGTTCACAGCACCAAAGCACCTGACGCAGAACTCTATTACATTCCCTTAAATAATCCCTCGGTGACTCGACTCGCAGGTATTGCTACCGATCTGATTCGGGAGCAGAACTGCGACGTGATCTTTGCCTATTATCTGGAGCCGTATGGTTTGGCAGCGCATCTGGCAAGTCTTTGGACCGGAGTTCCCTACGTACTCAAACACGCAGGCAGCGATCTCTACCGGTTAACGCCCCTCGAGAAGCTGAAAGTCTCCTACATGGAGGTCATGAAAGGTGCGAATCGTATTCTTTCAGCCGGACCTTCTCTTGCGCGCCTGGTTTCTCATGGAGTTCCGGAACAGCGACTCGTCTCGAACGTTTCATTTGAGTTACCGGAAAAATGCTTCAATGCTGCTGCTCCCGCCCTGCACCTGACGGCACTGATGAACGAACTGCGAACTTCAAAGAGTCACGCAGATTTAAAGAATTTCGCCCCGCTCGAACAGTCGCTGCCAGTGCTCGGAATATACGGAAAGCTCGGAGAGTTCAAAGGTACGTTTGATCTTCTCGACGCCATGTCGAAACTGATTCACGATGACTTCGAGTTGTATTTGCTCGCGCTATCGAATTCGTGGGAACAAAATCATTTCCAACATCTGGTCAGCGAGTTGAATCTCGAGAAATACGTTCGCCAACTTCCATTTCTTCCTCACTGGAAAATTCCCAGCTTCATTCGTAGCTGTACCGCGGTGGCCTTCCTGGAGCGCGACTTCCCGATCGCGGCCCATGGTCCAACCATCCCTTCCGAAGTAATCGCGTGTGGCAAGTGCCTGGTTATTTCTGAAGAGGTAGCGCAGAAGCAACGCTTTAGAAGCAGGATGCGCAATTTTCAAAACATCTTGATCGTCCCCGATCCGAAAGATCACGATGTCCTCGCCGCCCGTGTGCGTTTTGCTTTGGAAGACTCGCAAAGGGCAGAAGAAATTGGGCGCCGCGGAAACGAGGAACTAGCACCTAAATTCAATCACAATCGATACATCACGGCTCTGGAATCCGTGCTCACAGCGGTTGCCGGCGAAGAGCCTGTGTACACGCTGGCCAGGAGAGACGCGGCGGCCGTGAATGAGAATGTTTCGTCGCGTGTAGCGCGAGAGTTTCCCTGGACTTTCAAACTGCTCGATCCAGATCAACAACAACTACTCGACCAAGTGTCAGTTCAACTCAACGGCGACTCAACGCAAGCACTTGTTGATGCTCTTCTCTCACATTTCGAATATCGCAGCGAACCTCATGTTTTGGCTGTTTGCCGCTACGAATGTGAGCTGCAAGGCTGGAGAAACAGCAGTGTTGAAGTGAATGAGGACGGTGTTTTTGATGGGCGTTGGACTATCGACGAACTGCGCTCGTTCCACCCGTTTGTGCGAAGTGAATATAAGGTGGTCGAGTTTGATTGCGACGTTCAGTCGATAATCGATGGGTTGAGCAGTGGCCGGGATCTAACGGCAGCGAGTGCGAACCGTCCGACCAAGGTCCTCTTTTTTCCCTCGTCACAACCAATGCGCATTAACGACGACATGGAATTCATGCTCCGATCACTGGCAAGTGGTCGTTCTAATACCGAGCAATTACTGGAAATACTTACTAAGCATTATCAACTGGAAGACAGAGCCGGGCGCGAGCGATTTACTCAGCTAATAATGGTCGCGCTCGAGTCGCTCTATCGAGAAGGAATCATAGGTTTCCGGGCAGTGCCGTCCCGGAGAATAAAAGCGGCAGCAACATTTGTAACTTAAACCGAAGACGTATCGGACGATTGCTTTGGTTTATCAACCAGCGGATCATCCGGCGCATTCTTAGACTGGAGGAAGTAAATGGCAACAACAGAAAGTGCGATAACTAACGCGGCTCCGACTATTAACTTTGAAATCACTCCCTTGGAAGAAGCATGGATGTCAGCATTGACCAACCCCGTTTGCG
>DATDFT010000203.1:0-3202 GCA_036522475.1 Pyrinomonadaceae bacterium
GACGCTGACACGACTTGCCGTGGCGTGTCCTGAACGTTTTTCGACAACGACTCAGTCGCATCAGCGATCTCCTTCACAGTGGTAGGAAGATCCGAAGGACGATTGGGAATCTCAACGTCTTCATCTTCACCGCCGGCTTCACCGCGAACTTTCTTCGTCAGCTTCTCCAAACGCTCGACTTTTTTCACTGAGTCGTGATCGAGAACTGTTTTGTCTTTCAAAGAATCCTTGAGTTCTTTGCCTATCTCCGCGATCTCTTTCGCGCGCGCAAGATTTTCCTCGTGCTCCTTTTCTGCAATCTTGATTGCGCGTTTTGCTCGTAACTCCTCCTCGAAAGTCGTGAGCGGAGTAGTATCCTGCCTGATCGTTCCATCGATTGGTCCAGGTGGTGGAGTTGGAGATGGTCGCGGGATTTGAGCCGCTGCGAGATTGGAGCAGAAGAGAATGAGGAAAACCAAAATGGCTTGCACGTGTACCCTGGGCAAAACTTTCTTCACGCGATTTCGAGAGTTCACTTTAACAATCGGCACGCCGACCCCTAAACAAAAACTTAAGAAGTAGCATGGCGGAGACTCATGGAATGCGCCCCGGAGTATCCGGTGTGTTGATGAACTCTCCCGGCTTACCGGCGCGCTTCACTACAATTGTCTTCGGCTCGAGTCGCTCAGGCGTTCGCTTCTTGCCTTGTGAAGAGCTGTAAGCAATCAACGTCGACTGCGGATCCGCTTTCAATCCCGCCAGGCGAATCGAAGCGAAGTTCTGAGCGGGCAACGTTACTGAATAAGATCCCTCTTGCTCAGGTTGAAGTTGACCCGGCGTAACGGGCAGAATGTTTTGCTCGAGACCACCGTCTTTTCGCCGTCGCAGTTCGATCACGACGTAAACCCCGGTTAAATCCTGCTTCGAGATGTTCTTTACGACACCACCGATCGTCGTCATGCCTTTTGCAATCGATGGTTCATCGAGAACAACGTGCGCTAATGCAGGTCCCTTTGGACCAGCATCGACGACCGGAGGCGGAGTATTTTCAGCGAGAACTTTTTGCGCGTGATACTTGCGGACAAAACCGTAGCCAACGAGCAGTATCGCAGTCACTGCAACAGCACAAACCATTGCCAGGAGTTTTCCTTTATTTGACTCCCGCTCGCGGGCAATGGCTTCTTCAGGGTGAAATGGATCGTTAATCATGAATGCTTTACTTCAGGTGTCACCTTAACTTCAGGGCTTCTCCGGCGGCAAATTCCGTCCCGGCGGAGCGGCGCCGGTTACATTAATTATCAAACCTTCAAGAAACTGATCTTCAGCAAGACCACTGCTTCGCAACGTGGTCCACTCAGCGCCAGTCGCTCCGTCAGTGCGTCCCTCAACCTTTGCGTTAACTGCGACGTTCGCAGTCGAACCATCGATCGGTTGAATCTCCACGGTCAGAGTGTAACGACCGCGCGTCCATCCTCTCGCACTCGATGACGGCACGTCTGCGTAGCGACTCAGGTCAGCTTCTGCGACGACCGCGCCTTTCGTGAACGTGTAAGGCTGGCTGACAATGATTCCGTCCGAGAGCCGTGATGCGGAATCGTCGACGACCAGTTTTCGATCCTGCATCAGATCCTGGACCGCCTTGATGATCACGTCGCGCCTGCCGCTCAATCGATATGGATTTGGCAGCGGCGGCGTTTCCGGTGTACGGCCGCGACCAAAATCAATTCCGCGACCGGTGCCAACGTCAGTCTTCGTCCCGTTGTTCGCGGGCGTTCGTTCGGAGCCAGTATCGCGAACGCGCTCGTTAGACTTGTCAACCCCTTTTGCAGCCTGTGCAAATGTCGGAACTGAACAGGCAATCAGTATCAGTAGACCAGTGATTATGCGCAACATAGCGATACCCTTTGGCTTCACTAACAATTAAATTCACCGGGGACTCGTAAACTGAGAATAGATTAACGGTCAGTCAAAGACAAGCTAGACTTTGACTATCGAAATACAAGAACTGTTGCCTGATCTTAGCCACAAAAAGGCACATAAAGCTTAAAAGAATCAATTAAATCATTTTGTGCCTTATGTGCCTTTTGTGGGTCAATTAGTTTGTGCCTTCTTGCGGTTCTCTTCGTCGCGATCGCGTTCCCACTTGCGCAACGCCTGAACACCATTCTCGAATTCGCCGGCGTTGCTGTAGAAGTTGTGCGCACCGTCGTTGCGATCCGGATTGCGAACGTAATAGAGATAATCCGATGTCGCGGGATTCAAGGCAGCTTTCAGCGAACTCTCGCCAGGTGAGGAGACTGGCCCCGGCGGCAGTCCGGAGTAGAGCCGCGTGTTGTAAGGCGAACGTCTCTCAATGTCACTGCGATAAACCTTCCCGTCATAGCGCCACTTTCCTTCCAGCTTCGACGCGTAGATCACACTCGAATCAACCGCGAGCGGAATGTCCAGCTTGAGACGGTTGTAAATGACCGAGGCAACGAGCGGACGCTCTTCGTTGAGCTTCGCTTCAGTCTCAATAATGGACGCCGTGGTCACGATCTGGCGCGTAGTGAAGTTGAGACTGTGGGCGCGCTCCGTCCAGTCAGGCTTCCAGACGTCGCGAAAACGCTTCACCATCATCTCGATAAGCTCCGGAGCCGTCGTTTCCGGAGAGAATTCGTACGTGTCCGGAAACAAGTAACCCTCGAGATTCTTTGCCTCGGGATCGAGATCACTGATCAAGCTCACGTTATTCATTAACTCCAGCGCCTGAGCGTCACTCTGGAGCTTGAGCTCCGGCACCTGCGTCATCGCTCGGGCGATGTCCCAACGAGTCCAACCTTCGATGATGGTGAGGCGATTGAGTCGTCGCTCGCCTTCCTGGAGTTTGGCGAGCACTGCGAGTGGCGAGATCGGCGAGGGGAAGTCGTATTCACCGGCCTTCAATGTCGAGCCCGCGCCCGTGATCTTCAAGTAAAGCTTGAACGGCCACTCGTGTTTGATCACACCCTCAGCGACTAACCTCCGAACGATGCCGCTGGGTGAGGTGCCTTTGGGAATCTCGATGTACTGTCCGGTTTTGGTGTGGATTACAGGTTTGTGGAGGTCGTAGTAGGTCCAGGCTCCATAAGCAGTGGCGCCCGCAAGAGCCAGGACGATAATCAGAAGTATTAGCCGCTTCATGCGTGTGTCGTGTCCGATTCTCCAGTCTGGGCTGCGGGATCGACGCGAATCCGTTCCTCGT
>DATDFT010000204.1:0-6193 GCA_036522475.1 Pyrinomonadaceae bacterium
CCAGCCACAACTCCTCCGCCGGGATCCTGTCCTCTATTAAGAGATTCTTTGGCCTCTAGCCACCAAAAGGCAGCGCCAAAGGCGCGGAATATGAAAGCCAGGGGCAAGCGCCGAACAACGTGAGGCGCGTCGCCCCTGGTAAACGCGCGCAATCGCCGTGAAGCTCTGAAAGAGCGTAATAATTGACGTGGTATTTCGCACTTTCAGTGCTCTGTTCAAACATTTCTTTGTTACCAGGGGCGACGCGTTCCGCTGCGCTTCATGCTTGCCCCTGGCTATTATATTTCGCGCCTTTGGCGCTTCACGCTTGTCCTGCTGGCTCTTATATTCCGCACCTTCGGCGCTTCACGCTTCCCCCTGGCTACTATATTTCGCGCGTTTGGCGCTTTATAGCGACTTTTTGTGCAAAGCCGCGTTGCTTTTTTGTGCCTTTTTGTGGCCCATTCATACTACTTGACACTCCGACACTCAACCTTTATTATTATGACGCGCTCAGGGGTGAGCGGCCACAAGGAATATCTTTATGAGGAGGAAATAGACCGATGACGATTGTTCGCTATGACCCATTTCGTGACTTGCGAACTCTACAGGAAGAAGTGAATCGCTTGTTCTCAACCAACCTGACGCGTGCCTTTCCCGATGAAGGCATTGCTCGCGGGGCCTGGGCGCCCAGCGTCGACATCTATGAGAACAAGGATCAAATCGTGCTCGAAGCCGAGCTGCCTGGAATGAAACAGGAAGATTTCGATCTCTCGATCGAGAACAATGTCATTACCCTCCGCGGTGAGCGAAAGTTTGAAAAGACGGACGAGACGGATAACTACCATCGCGTGGAGCGCTCGTATGGCTCCTTCACACGTTCTTTCACTCTGCCGCAAACAGTTTCCGCAGAGGGTGCAACGGCTGAATACAGCAACGGCGTGTTGCGCGTGACGTTGCCGAAGCGAGAAGACACAAAGGCCCGTCGCATTCAAGTGACCGGAACCGGTGGTGGCTCTCAGCCGAAGACGATCGAGACGACGGCCGAGACCGGAAAAGCAAAAGAAGCAGGTGGCGGTCGCTAAGACTGCTTTGCTGGATCGGTAAAACGCGAGCGGGCTCGTTCGTAGTTTGGGATACGAAGATCGAGCCCGTTCGATTTCTTTTGATGGTCACAAAAAGGCACAAAAGGCGCACAAAAGAAATAGACGAAGAAGTTATAGTTTTCAGTAGTTAGTTATGCGTTTAGACAAGTTCACCTTACGAGGACAAGATGCGATTCAGTCGGCGATCGAGCTGGCCGAACGAAACCAGCACCAACAGGTCGAACCGGAGCATCTTTTGGTTTCGATGCTCGAGCAGCCTGAAGGTATTGTTCGACCAATTCTCGGCAAGCTCGGCGCGAACGTTGCCGTCGTGCTCAACGACACGCAGGCAGCGGTAGCCCGCTTTCCGCGCGTGCAGGGCGGGCAACAGTATTTCAGTCCGCGACTGACCAACGTATTTACCGCAGCGCAGAAGCAGGCGGAAAAGATGCAGGACGAGTTCATCTCGACCGAGCATCTGTTGCTGGCCATCGTCGACGAGAAAGAGGGCGACGCGGGGAAGATCCTGCGACAGCACGGCGTGGTCAAAGATGATCTGTTCAAGGTAATCGAGCAGATGCGCGGCGGCACACGCATCACCGATCAGAATGCCGAACAGAACTACCAGGCACTTTCGAAGTACGCGCGCGATCTGACAGAACAGGCGCGCAAGGGAAAACTCGATCCGGTGATCGGACGCGACGATGAGATTCGCCGCACGATTCAAGTCCTTTCGCGAAGAACCAAGAACAATCCCGTTTTGATTGGTGAGCCCGGCGTTGGTAAGACCGCGATCGTCGAGGGACTTGCACAAAGAATCGTCTCCGGCGACGTGCCTGAGACGTTGCGTAACAAACGACTGGTCGCGCTCGATCTCGGTGCGATGCTCGCCGGTGCAAAGTATCGCGGCGAATTCGAGGATCGACTCAAGGCAGTTCTCAAAGAGATCGAAAACGCGCAGGGCCAAATCATTCTCTTCATCGATGAGCTGCACACGCTCGTCGGCGCCGGCGCTGCGGAAGGAGCGATCGATGCTTCGAATATGTTAAAACCTGCGCTTGCTCGGGGCGAGTTGAGATGTGTGGGCGCGACGACGCTCGCCGAATACCAGAAGCACATCGAGAAAGATGCTGCACTCGAGCGTCGCTTTCAACAGATCTACGTCGGTGAACCAAGCGTCGAAGACACGATTGCGATCCTGCGTGGTTTGAAAGAGCGCTACGAGGTCCATCACGGTGTTCGCATCAAGGACTCCGCGATCGTGGCCGCGGCGACGCTCTCGAATCGTTACATCACAGATCGTTTTCTGCCTGACAAAGCAATCGACCTCATAGACGAGGCCGCGTCGCGACTCCGCATCGAGATCGATTCGCTGCCGCAGGAGATCGACCAACTCGAGCGCGAGATCATCCAGCTCGAAATCGAGCGGCAGGCACTGCAACGAGAGGAAGACGAAAAGTCGAAGACGCGTTTAAGGGAGATAGAGCAGCGCATTGCCGACTTAAAAGAAAAATCCTCAGGCATGAAAGCGAAGTGGCAGTCAGAGAAAGAAGCTATCGATCACATTCGCAGCGCCAAAGCCGAGCTCGAGCAACTTCGTTTTCAGTTGGACCAGGCACGCAACGCCGGCGACCTCGCACGCGCTTCGGAGATTCAATACGGCAGGATTCCGGAGCTCCAGCGCAAACTGAAGGGCGACCAGGACAAGCTCTCGAATTTTCAACAAGACGGCGTGATGTTGAAGGAGGAAGTCGACGAAGAGGACGTGGCCGAAGTGGTCGCGAAGTGGACCGGCATTCCCGTGTCGCGCATGCTCGAAGGCGAGATGCAGAAACTCGTGACGATGGAAAATCGCCTCGGAAATCGGGTGATCGGCCAGGAAGAAGCACTGGCTGCGGTCGCAAACGCCGTGCGGCGTGCTCGCGCCGGCTTGCAGGATCCGAATCGACCGATCGGTTCATTCATCTTCCTTGGTCCAACTGGCGTCGGCAAGACCGAAACCGCGCGTGCGCTCGCGGAGTTTCTCTTCGACGACGAACGCGCGATGGTCCGTCTCGACATGTCGGAGTACATGGAAAAGCACGCGGTCGCGCGCATGATTGGCGCGCCTCCGGGTTACGTCGGTTACGAGGAAGGCGGTCAGCTCACGGAAGCGGTGCGTCGCCGCCCTTATTCGGTTGTTCTGTTTGACGAGATCGAAAAGGCGCACACGGATGTCTTCAACGTGCTGCTGCAGATTCTTGACGACGGACGGCTCACCGATTCAAAGGGCCGGACCGTCGATTTCAAGAACACGGTTTTGATCATGACTTCAAACCTCGGCTCGCGTGAGATTCAGGCAGCGGAGGGCGACGAGAAGCAGGTTCGTGAAGCGGTCCTTCAGGAGTTGCGGCTGCACTTCAAACCGGAATTTCTGAATCGTGTCGACGACGTCGTGGTATTCCACCAGCTCTCGCAGGAGCAGATCGGCAAGATAATCGACGTGCAACTCGAACGCTTGAAGTCGATGCTGAACGAGCGCAACGTCACGCTCGTGTTGGAGCCTTCGGCGCGCGAGCTCTTGATGCGCGAAGGTTACGATCCGACTTACGGGGCACGTCCGCTGAAGCGCGCGATTCAGTCGCTGATTCAAAACCCGCTCGCGGTGAAACTCCTGCAAGGCGAGATCCTGCCGGGGCAGACTGTGCGAGTGTCAGCGAAAGGCGACACGATGGAATTCAAGACTGATGCGGCATACGCAACCGCATAATTGGAGAAAGAAGAATGTCACAACAGTGGAATCCGTTACAGGATCTGATGGTCCTCCAGGATCGCATGAACCGGCTTTTTGAAGACGCAACTCAGCGACGTCAATCCGGTACGGACGATGAGTTTGAGCGCGCAGACTGGACCCCGGCCGCTGACATCTACGAAACTGACTCAGGTTACTTGATCGCGATGGACCTTCCGGGTATCGATCGAGAGGCGCTCGAGATCGACGTCGATGACGGCCGCCTCGTAGTGAAAGGCACGAGAACGATCGCGGAGTCGAAGCAACATCGCGCGGAAAGACCGCGCGGGAAATTCCTGCGCACGTTCAGCGTTCCCGGCTCAGTTAATCAAGCGCTGATCGGTGCCGAGTTCAAAGATGGTGTTTTGCACATTCGACTGCCGAAACGCAGCGAGCAGAAGCCGAAGAAGATCGAGATCAAAGTAGGGTAACGCAGATAAACGCGGATTGGTTTACGGATTATGGATAGAGAAGCGAATGAACTAAGGGTGACGGATCGACGGCGCATTTATCTTGACGATGAAGGCACGGAGCGGGTCAAGGCTGAGAACGAGCAGCCAAACCTAAAACCGACTTACGTCGAAGAGCTCGAGACGCGGACAAAAACGGCCGAACGACAAGTGCAGGAAGTGCAGTCGCGCTTCGACCAGTTGCGCCAACAACTACAACGCGAGACTGACGAAACAAGACAACGCCTGAATCGCTCAGCCGATGAACGTGCCACCGCGGAGAAAGCGAAATTTATCGCTGCCTTGCTTCCGGTGATGGACGATCTGAATCGAGCAATAAACGCTGTTTCCGATGACACGCCGCGTGAGGCGATTCTCGAAGGTATTCGCAGCATCGCGACCAGCTTTCAATCTGCGTTGACGAATGCCGGTGTCGAGCCGATCGAATCGGTTGGCGAACCGTTCAATCCCGAGTTGCACGAAGCGGTCGACACGGAAATTACCGGCGGCGAGATGGACGGAAGAGTAATTGAAGAATATAGTCGCGGGTTCCGCATGGGCGATCGCTTGCTGCGCCCCGCGCGAGTTAAAGTCGGGCGCGCACCGGAGCACGCGAGATCTGTGGAGTCATTGGACAATTAAAAAGGAGAGAGACGAGAGTGCCGGCAAAAGAATTGAAGTTTAGAGAAGAAGCTCGCAACGCAATGCTTCAGGGTGTGGACGTACTCGCGAACGCTGTGCGCGTGACGCTGGGACCAAAGGGCCGCAACGTAGTGCTCGGCAAAAAGTTTGGCGCACCCGTGATCACCAAAGACGGCGTCACGGTGGCCAAAGAGATCGAGCTCAAAAACAAGTACGAAAACATGGGCGCGCAGATGGTTCGCGAAGTCGCCGTCAAAACCAACGACAAAGCCGGTGACGGCACCACCACCGCAACCGTTCTCGCGCAGGCAATCTTCCGTGAAGGCGTGAAGAATGTGACCGCCGGCGCGAATCCGATGTCGTTGCAGCGCGGCATTCAGATCGCTACGGACCAGGTGGTTGCTGAACTCGAGCGCATGTCGAAAAAGATCAAGAGCAAGGACGAGCTGACCAACGTCGCGACAGTTTCCGCCAATAACGATCGCCATATCGGAGAACTCATCTCCGAAGCGATGGACAGAGTTGGTAAAGACGGCGTCGTCACGGTCGAAGAGTCGAAGACGTTGCAAACCGAACTCGACATCGTCGAGGGAATGCAATTCGATCGCGGCTACTCGTCGCCATACTTCGTGACGAATACCGATCGCATGGAAGCGATTCTCGACGAGCCTTACATTCTGCTCTACGAGAAAAAGATCGCGAACATGCGCGACCTGCTGCCGGTCCTTGAACAGACGGCAGGCGCCGGACGCGCGTTGCTGATCATCGCGGAAGATATCGAAGGCGATGCACTCGCGACACTCGTTGTGAATCGACTGCGCGGAACGATCAAGGTGTGCGCGGTGAAAGCACCGGCATTTGGCGATCGTCGTAAAGCGATTCTCGAAGACCTCGCGATTCTGTCAGGCGGAAGAGTGATTACCGAAGACCTCGGTATCAAACTCGAGAATGTGACACTCGAAGATCTCGGAACCGCGAAGCGTGTGATTGTTGATAAGGAGACGACAACGATCGTTGAAGGCGGCGGCGAAAGTAAAGCCGTGCAGGGACGCGTTGGAACCATCCGCGCGCAGATCGAAGAAACAACGTCGGACTACGATCGCGAAAAACTCCAGGAGCGACTCGCAAAACTCGCCGGCGGCGTGGCAGTCGTGAAAGTCGGTGCACCGACTGAAACGGCGATGAAAGAGATCAAGACGCGCGTCGAGGACGCATTGAATGCAACGAAGGCCGCAGCGGAGGAAGGCGTTGTTGTGGGCGGCGGTGTC
>DATDFT010000205.1:0-3455 GCA_036522475.1 Pyrinomonadaceae bacterium
GATGGCGCTAACATGATCCAGGGGCGCGTTCATTTTCCTCCGGGCCAGACGGGCGACAAGACAGTCAAAGTGAGTCTCGAAAGTGTAAGCGCGTTTGGATCGATGTCGACAGTTGCCGATCAAGACGGTGCTTTCCGGTTCACGAGTTTACAGGCCGGCGACTATACGGTGGTCGTCGATGCCGGACCGGAATATGAAAAGGCGCGGGAGTCCGTCAGTATTTATCGTGAAGCAAGTACGGGCGGCCGGACTGTCCAGGTCGCGATTCAGTTGTACCCGAAAGCAGATGCGTCTAATCCGCTGTTTGCGAATGTGCCGCAGAATGCGCTCAGTCTTTATCAGAAGGGTTCCGCGGCCGCGCGCAAGGGTGATGCGAAAGCGGCCGTCGAATCACTGAGTGCCGCAGTGGCGGCGCATCCGGACTTCCCGATCGCGCTGAGCGAGCTCGGTTCGCAGTACCTGATTCTCAAACAGTACGACAAGGCCGGCGAGACGCTCGCGGCGCTGCTGAAACTCAAGCCTGACGATGTCTCCGGACATCTCAACATGGGCATCGTGGACTTCAATAAGAAGAAGCTCGACGAAGCCGAGGCTCACTTGCGCAAAGCGCTGGAGCTGAAAAGTGTTGGTCCAACGGCGCACTACTATCTCGGACTGATCATGGTCAGCACTAAGCGTTACGACGATGCGTTGCAGGAGTTTGAGTTAACGGTCAACAACGGCGGCGAGAATATTCCGCTGGCGCACAAGTACCTCGGCGGGCTTTACATGAGCGTGCACAAGAACCAGCAAGCGGCGGATGAGTTGGAGAAGTATCTGAAACTCGATCCCAAAGCCGCGGACGCCGATCGTATTAAGGGAACGATCAAGGATTTAAGAAGCAAGCAGTAAAGAAGAGTTTCACACAAAGGCACAAAGCAAAGCCACGAAGGCACAAAGTTTTCCCATAACTTCTTTGTGCCTTCGTGGCTTTGCTTTGTGCCTTTGTGTGAAACTATCTTTTCAGTTCGAGGAGGTGACCGAGTTTCTCTTTCTTCGTGCGCAGGTAACCGGCGGCGTCTTCGGTCGAGTCGACTTCGATCGAAACTCTCTCGACGATCTTCAACCCCGCCTCTTCCAGTGCCTGTAGTTTGAGCGGGTTGTTTGAGATGACTTTCACGCGGCAGAGACCGAGGTCGAAGAGAATCTCGGCACATTGTCGATAGTCTCGCAGATCCACTGCCAACCCCAGCCGCACATTCGCTTCCACCGTATCGGCGCCCTGATCCTGAAGCGCGTAAGCCCGAATCTTGTTGACGATGCCGATGCCGCGTCCTTCTTGCTGCTGGTAGACGATCGCGCCGCGTCCCTCCTGCTGGATCATCTGCATCGTTTGATGAAGTTGTCGCCCGCAGTCGCATTTCGTCGAGCCAAAAACATCGCCCGTCAGACATTGTGAGTGAATGCGTACCAGCGTCGGCACGTCACGGCTCATTTCGCCTTTAAAGAGGGCTACGAATTCTTCGTTGTTAGTAAGTGAGCGATAAGCTGCGATCTGGAAATCGCCCCATTCAGTTGGCAAACTCGCCACTGCGACCCGTTCGACTGTGCCAGTCTCGACGGAATCACAGCAGGCTCCAGCCGCCGATTTTTGTGATGCCTGACCTTCCATGAAGAAGGAATTATAGGAGGAACGCCCGAGGAGCGACAAGTATAGACCCATTATTAGTGCAACTAATCGCGCGGCGTGGCGTGTGAATCGTTCGGCGTTTGCGATTGTTTCCTAAGGCCGTGTATGCTTTCTTCCAAGTTTGGCCTGCCCCGTTGCAGTAGGCTCTCGGCGAGGATTTTCTTCCAGTGAATAATAGTCTTAACCTGGCCTCAAAACCGTTTAGTAATCGCATTGTTCCGTGGGTGGTCGCGGCTCTGGTGCTCTTTGTGTCGCTCATCGGGCTGGTGGTCGTAGTGCGACTCACCACCACCACACGCGCCGAGGCGAACCGTCTGGACGCGCAAATCGCCCAGTTGAAACAACAGGAGCAGATCCTGCTGAACGCGGCCAAGCAAGTTGAGAACTCGTTTACCGCCGATCAGCAACAGGCGCTTCCCGCGGCGCATAAACTGGTCGATCGCAAGGGCTTCTCCTGGTCGCGATTGCTCGTCGATCTCGAGTCGTCCTTGCCGGACAAGGTGAAGGTCTCTCGCATCGCGGTGCGTGAAGTCAACAAGCAGGGCGACCAAACGATCGCGCAACTCGACCTCGCGGTCTTTGCCAAAGACGCCGCGACCATCAGCGACATGATCTCGTCCATGCATGACGAAGGCATCTTCGAAGCTGAGATCCGCAACCAGAACCTGCAAAAAGGACGTGGTGAAGCCGGTACAGAATACGAACTGTTCGTGGTCTATCGTCCTCGTTCCACTTATTCGTCCGACAGCCTCGCGAAAATCGAGCAGAGAGGGGGCGAGACTACGAGATGAATGCAGAAGTAAACTCCGACCCTCGCGCTGCCAAGCGCAGCTACTCTGTGCGGACGAGCGAATTTGTAGCCTCGCGTCGCGGCAAGATGTTTGGTGTCGCTGAGGTCATCGCGGTTGCGGGCAGTTGCCTCGTGCTCGCGCTCGTGTTGTTGAGTTACCTCTACTTCCTCGTGCCGGCTCGTTCGCGGCTGGCTTCTTTGAACGTCGAGCTCAAGCAAGTGCAAACGAACCTCGAAACTCTCAGCGGTGTGGTTCATAAAGAAGAGGACACGAGACAGACTGTCGACAAGATCGCGGCCAGCTTGAATAAGTTTGAGACTGAGCATCTGTTGCGACCCGATGAAGGACGCATGGATCTATACCAGGAGCTCAATCAACTCATCATCAAGAACAATCTGAAGAACACTTCGGGTCCGGCTTACACGACGCTCGATCCGGTCGGCACCAAACAAGCTGGTAAGTCTGTGACGACGAAGTGGCAGAGTTTTTATCCCGGCATCGGCGTGATGGTGACGGTCGAAGGTCAATACCAGGACGTGCGGCGCTTCATTCGCGACGTCGAGCGCAGCAAGCAGTTTGTAGTCATCAACGAAGTCGAGCTGCAGCGAGCCACGCAAAGCAACACGCCCGTTTCGGTTGATGAAAATGGCGCACCCGTTGCGGGCGCTTCCGGTTCCGGTACGCGCGGCTCTCTCGTGAGCCTGCAACTCAACATGGCTACATATTTTCAACGCGGCGCGATCGTTGGCGAACAACCAGCTCAGTGATCGGAAGTTAATATGGAACTGGTCGATTTAAGAAAGCCAGGTGAAAAGAAGAAGCTGATCTCCGCAGCGGTTCTCGGGCTGGCTGCAATCATCGTGCTCTGGTGGGCCTTCTTTGGCTTTGGCAGCAGCACCCCCACTCGGTCGCAAGCGCAACCGAGTGCATCTCCGCAACGAGCTGCGCAGAGCACGCAGCGCCCAAATGCGCCCACGGTTTCGCCGGAAGTGCAG
>DATDFT010000206.1:0-3280 GCA_036522475.1 Pyrinomonadaceae bacterium
CACTCGCGGGCGGCGTATTTGCCGACCTGATCGACCGACGACGTTTGTTGATTTACACACAGGTAACCGCCGGACTCGCCGCGTTGGGACTTGCCACACTCGTCTTAACCGATGTCGTGAATCGTTGGATGGTGCTGGGATTTTCGTTTGTCACCGGTTGCTGTATGGCGCTGGCGAGCCCTTCATATCTCGCGATGACGTACGATCTCGTCGGTCGCGAAGATCTCGCGAACGCGATCGCGATGAACTCGACCCAGTTTCAACTCTCGCGCGTCATTGGACCAACACTCGCCGGCGCTGCCTTACGCGTGTTTGGTTTGCCGGGATGCTTTTACGCCAACGGCCTCTCGTTTATCGCGGTCGTCGTTTCGCTCGTGAAGGTGCGACCGCAGTATCGTGCAAACATTCCCGCGCACTCAGTGAAAGATCGCCGCGCGTTATGGGCTGATCTGGTTGAGGGCTTTCGCTACGTGCGCAACCGCCCGCGTGTGTCGTCGTTGTTGCTGCTCTCGGCCGTCAACAGTCTCTTCGGTGCGCCTTACTTCAGCATGGTGCCGATCTATGCGCGCGACATCTTCAAGCTTGGCGAAACAGGTCTGGCGTTGATGATGGGCGTCTCGGGTTGTGGTGCATTAACCGGTGCCTTGCTTATCGCTTATCTCGGAGACTTCAGAAGAAAAGGATGGTTTGTGCTGGGTGGCGCGATCCTGTTCGGTTTGTGCATCACAGGTTTTTCACTGGCTTCACGACTGGCGTTGTCTCTGACGTTCCTGTTTGGCGTCGGATTCGCCCTCGTGGTTTCGGTGGCGCTTATCAACACGTTGCTGCAAAAGCTCGTGACCGATCAGATGCGCGGTCGAGTGATGAGCATGTTTATTCTTTCCTTCATCGGGACGCTGCCAATCGGAAATATTTTGGCCGGCACCCTATCCAACCACTTTGGCCCGCCGCGCACCTTAGCTGTCGGCGGCTTAATCGTCACAACCGTCGCCACCATCGTCTCGATCGTGAATAAGCGCTTGCGCGAGTTGTACTAAGATCCGGCGCAAGAGTTTTTCGGCTTATCCGTTCTATCTCCAGCAAGCAGTGCTAACGTCCGGATTGGGAGACTCTTATGGAACTGCGAACCAGAATAATGCGGCTTTTACTGGTGTTTTCGATACTTTCAGGCGTAGCGACGATCGCCGGCGCGCAGGGAATCATTGTTCCGGGCCCGTGCCAACGTTGTCCTGACCGACCAATACCGCAGGTCACCCTGCCGCGCGCGCTTCCCATCAAGTCGATCAAGATCGACACGAAGATCAGTTCACAGGTCGCTACGACTCACGTCGAACAGGTATTTCGCAACGACACCAACTTCACACTCGAGGGAACGTACCTGTTTCCGATTCCGGAATCGGCTTCAGTGGCTGAATTTGCAATTTGGGACGGCGATAAACGACTCGTAGGCGAAGTTAGAACTCGCGAAGAGGCGCGTCGCATTTATGACGAGATTGTACGACGGCAACGCGATCCGGGATTGCTCGAGTACGCGGGTAAGGATTTGTTCCAGGCGAGCATCTTTCCCATTCCCCCGCATTCGGACAAGAAACTCGAGATCACTTACACGCAGGTCGTGCGCGCCGAAGGCGGCACTGTCGCTTATCGCTATCCGTTAGGCACTGGCCGTCAGTTGACGCAAATCGGTTCGGTCGCTGGACGTGTTGAGATCGAGAGCAAGGAGCCGCTGCGAAACGTTTACTCACCCACGCACGTCATCGACGTCAAACGCAGCAGCGACAGGCGCTCGGTAGTCTCATTCGAAAGCGAAAGCGGCAAGGAGCCGCAAGATTTTCAGTTGTTCTACACGATCTCGAAGGAAGACTTCGGTCTCACACTTCTGACGCATCGTGAAGCCGGAAAGCAGGGCTATTTCCTCTTAATGATCTCACCCAAAGACGATTGGTCCGGTCAGGAATACACGGCCAAGGACGTGGTCTTCGTAGTCGACACTTCGGGCTCGATGGCCGAAGAAGGAAAGATGGAGAAGGCACGCGCCGCACTGCTTTACGGCGTGAGGATTCTGCGCCCGCAGGATCGTTTCAATATCGTGTCATTCGCCGGTGAAGAACACCTGATGGAAGCGGGCATGATCGCTGCCGACGATAACGGCCGCGCGCGCGGCGAGGCTTTCGTGAAAGCATTGAAACCGGTGGGCGGAACCAACATCAACCAGTCGCTGCTAGCTGCGCTCAGTCAATTCATCGACTCGGATGGCGAGCGGCCGAAGATGCTGGTATTCATGACTGACGGTTTGCCAACGGTCGACGAAACGAACGTGAACAGGATCGTCGACAACGTTCATAAGGCGATAAAACCGGGCGTGAGGTTGTTCACCTTTGGTGTTGGTTACGACGTGAACACGACGTTGCTCGACAAACTCGCCGCGGACAATGGCGGTGTCGCTGATTACGTCGAACCGAAAGAGGATCTCGAAGTCAAAGTCTCGAACTTCTTTTCGAAAGTGAACTATCCGGTGCTCACGGATCTGCAACTCGATATGGGTGGCGCGCAAACAGACCTCGTCTATCCGCGCGGCATACCGGACGTCTTTCGTGGTTCGCAGGTGATGATGATCGGTCGTTACAGCAATGCAGCCGATCTCAATTCAGTGCAACTGAAACTCACCGGCAAATCGGGTGGCACAACGCGAACTTACACCTACACGAATCTGAGTTTTCCATTGCGCAGCGATGCAAACGAGTATCTGCCGCGTCTATGGGCCACGCGTCGTGTCGGTTGGTTGATGGAGCAGGTGCGCACGAACGGCGAGCAGAAGGAGTTGCGCGACGAGATCGTCGACTTGGGAACGCGCTACGGTATCGTCACGCCTTATACCTCGTACCTGGCTCTCGAACCGAACGCTGTGAGCATGGTGAATACGCAGAACGCAACTGTCGGTGGACGTTTCAGTGGCTTGAGCACCTTGAGCGCAGGCAACGCGCCGAGCGCGACGGCACCCAAGGTGCGAATGGCAACCGGAGCGGACGCCGTTAAGCAGAGCAAGGCCGCACGCGCGCAACAGGAAGTGGTTATCGTCACGGATGACGACACGAGAACAGATGCCGTGCGGCGAGTTGAAGGTAAGACGTTCTACCTGATCAACGGCGTTTGGACTGACTCGGAGTTCAAAGCCGATTCGCATTTGCCGGAGACGACGCTTACGTTCGGCAGCGACGCATACTTCGACTTGTTGAAGCAGAATCCGAAGCTCGGAAGTTTCTTCTCGCTGGGCGAGCGC
>DATDFT010000207.1:0-4360 GCA_036522475.1 Pyrinomonadaceae bacterium
CACAATATTTTCAGAGGTACAGTGCCCGTCCAGCCCGCGTCTACGAGCATGCGCCAGGTGGCCGGCGTGGCCTGCATGATCGTTACGCCGGAACTTTCCATCACCGCGGCCAGGACTTTCCCGTCTACCATTTCGTCACGAGTGGCAATGGCTATTTGCGCGCCACTGATGAGCGGCACGAACAATTCAAGTCCGGCAATATCGAACGAAAGAGTCGTTACGGCAACCAGGACGTCGTCACGGTTGAACTCAAACTGGCGCTGCATCGAAAGAACGAAGTTGATCAATGAGCGATGTTGGACCATCACGCCTTTCGGTCGTCCGGTCGATCCAGAGGTGTAGATCACGTAAGCGAGATTGTCCGCCGTCGTCACACGCTCCGGATTCGCTTGCGGCTCTGTGATGATCTCCTCCCATACCTGGTCCAATCGCACCACGCCCTCGTACTCTGCTGCCCCGGAGGTCAACACGACTGTCGCACCGGCGTCTTCGAGCATGAACCGCACTCGCTCGCCCGGGTACGCAGGATCGATCGGCAGATACGCGCCGCCCGCTTTCAGCACTCCAAGCACCGCCACCATCATCTCTGGCGAACGGTCCATCATTACCGCCACGAGTGATTCCGGTCCCACTCCCAATCGTTGCAGATAGTGTGCCAACTGGTTCGCGCGGCGATTCAACTCGCCGTAGCTTACCTGCTGCTCTTCCCACAGCAGCGCTGTCGCTTCCGGCGTTCGCTCCACCTGCTGCTCGAATAACCCAGCCAAAGTAATCGCCACACTCGCAACGCTCTCATAGTGCCCAGCCTTCTCATTTCCCTGCCGCACAATCTGCTGTTCTTCCGCTTCATTCAGCAGAGGCACATCCCACACTCGCTGCTGTTCATTCGCCATCATCCCGACAAGCAGATTTCGGAAATGACTCAGCATTTCGCGCACGCCTTTCGCCTGATACCGCGCAGCGTCATAGCTACAGCGCAGCCGCAGCTCGGCTCCGGGCACTACGGACATCGTCAACGGATAATTAGTCTGCTCAATTACGTTCGTTCCCTGAATCTGAATACTCGGCTGTTGTTGTGTCTGTTCAGACGGACCACTTTCTTGCCGATAGTTTTCAAAGATCAGGAGAGTTTCGAATAATGCTCTTCCTCGCGGGACCTCGCTCCAGCTTTGCACCTGTACGAGTGGCGTGTACTCAAACTGCCGCATCTCGGCTTGTTCAGCTTGCAACTTCTGCAAAGTCGAAACGAGAGAATCTCGAGAGGAGAACTGGACACGCACCGGAAGAGTGTTGATGAACAAACCCAACATGCGCTCGACGCCGGTTATTTCAGGCGGACGACCGGCTACGGTCGTGCCAAAGAGAACGTCATCCTCTCCGCTGTAGTGACTCAGGAGCATTGCCCATGCTGCCTGCACCAATGTGTTGAGAGTCACCTGCTGCTTGCGCGCGAAGGTCTGTAACTCCGCAGTTAACTCGCTGGACAGCGCTAACTGATCGATTTGCTTCCTGCTTCCTTCAACAGTTGAAGGCTCAAATACCCCGCCGATGTTTAGCTGAGTTGGAGCAGTGAATCCGCCGAGCTGCTTGCGCCAGTAAGCCTCAGCCTTGGACATGTCCTGCCGGCTTAACCATGCGATGTAATCTTTGTACGGCCGGCTTCTTTCCAAATAAACGCTCTGCTTCCGATGGAATGCTTCGTAGAAGGTGAACACTTCTTTGAGCAACAAAGGCAGCGACCACCCGTCGAACAACAGGTGATGATGGCTCCAAACAAACTGATGCGTATTTTCCGTGAGTCGGATGAGAGAGAAGCGCAGCAGCGGAGCTTGAGTGAGATCGAATCCCTGTTTGTGATCAGCTTTCAAGAACTCTTGCAGTCGTGCTTGCTGTTCCGCCGGCGAGATTCCGCGCCAATCAAGCTCATGCCACGGCAACTCGATTTGCGAGTGCACGATCTGAAGCGGCTGTTGCAGGTTCTCCCAAACAAACGACGTCCTCGTGATCGAGTGGCGATCTAAAACTTCCTGCCAAACTCGCTTGAATGCTTCGGAGTCGAGCTCGCCTTGAAGTGTGCAGGTAAGTTGGACGAAGTATTCACTCGCTTCCGGCGCGTACAACGTATGGAAGAGTAATCCCTGCTGCATCGGCGACAACGGATAGATGTCTTCGATGTGGCGCTTCTCATTCACGAGCGAATCGACTGTGTTCTGATCCAGCCCCGCCAGCGGAAAATCTGATGGCGTGTAACCACCGGCGCCGGGAGAGAGGCAGTGAGTGATGAACGCGCGCAGTGCGTGAATGATGTTCGCGGCCAGATTCTCGAGTGTTTCGCGGCGGTGGAGGTTCTCGCAATAAGTCACCATCAGTTGCAGGCAACCACCACTCACTCCGCCTTTGATGTCCAACGGATATCTCCGCATCTGGCGTGAGCTCTGAGTGGCGCCGCTCGATCCGCGCGATGGACCAAACGATGTAGATTCGGGCAGGAGTTGATCGAACTGACCAAGGTAATTGAAACTGATTTCAGCTTGCGGCTGGGTTCTGAGTTTTTCCGCGACTTCTTTGTCCCGGCTCAGATATCGCAGCAGACCGTAGCCGATTCCGCGTTGCGGGATCGCACGTAGCTGCTCTTTGATCGACTTCAGAGTCGCGCCTTCATCATCCGTATCTGTGAGCTTCAAGAGCACCGGATAGATACTCGTAAACCAGCCGACAGTGCGCGATAAATCCAGGCCTTCGATGATCTCTTCACGCCCATGACCCTCGAGCTCAACCAAACACGAAGTCTCTCCAGTCCACTGTGCGAGTCCCTTTGCCACCGCTGCCAGGAGCACATCATTAATCTGCGTGTGATAAATGCCAGGCACTTCCTTCAGCAGCGCTCGCGTCTCGTCCGCAGTCAATGAAACCGCAACTACACGCGCAGCAGCCGCATCGTTCAAACCTTCAGCATGGTCCAACGGCAGCGGTTTGACACTTTGCCGCGCGTCGTTCAACCAGAACGCGGATTCCTGCTTGATGCTGTCCGACTGCGCATAGCTCATCAGACTGTCCGCCCACTGTTTGTACGAAGTAGTTTTCGGCGCTAACACGACCTGCTCTCGGCGTTCGAGCTGTTCGTAAATCGCCGGCAGATCCTGAAACAGGATGCGCCATGAAACTCCGTCGATTACGAGGTGATGGAAGATAACCAACAGCCGGGCCGGTTGTTCCGCACCCAAATCAAACAGCACCACTCTCACCAACGGACCTTGTGTGAGATCGAAGCTCGCCTGCTGTTCATTTGCGACTGCTTCGATCGTCGCCAGTTGCTCTGCCTCAGTCGCTGAAGACAGATCGACATGCATCACCTGCACTCGTTGATCTGCGCCGGCATTAAACTGTCGCCAACCTGACTGTTCACGCGCGAAGCGCAATCGCAAGGCATCATGATGCGAGATCAAGTGCTGAACTGTTTGCTCGAGTAATACCGGGTCGAGTTTCTGTTTGACTTCGAGCAACATGGCTTGATTGAAGTGGTGCGGATCGATTTCGTTCTGCTCGAAGAACCAGTGCTGGATCGGCGTCAACGGAAGGGGACCAGTGACGAGCCCTTGCTCGGCTTCGGGAGTCTTCACGATGTCCACGACTGCGGCGAGCTCGGCGATGGTTTGATATTCAAAAAGCTGGTTCGGAGCGAGATGCATGCCCTCCTGATTCGCCCGCGCAACCACTTGAATGCTGAGGATCGAATCGCCTCCGAGCTCGAAGAAGTTGTCGTGAATGCCGACCTGTTCGATCCCCAGGAACTCACACCAGATCTCGGCCAATCTCTTCTCGACAGGGCTTTGCGCAAAAACCATCGCCTCTTGTAATTGAGGTCGCGAATGATCTGGCGCGGGCAAAGCCTTGCGATTGAGTTTTCCGCTCGTGGTCAGCGGCAAAGCCTCGAGGAACACAAACACTGACGGCAGCATGTACATCGGCAAACGCTGCTGCATGAACTGTCGCAACTCGCTCGTCGTCGGTTGCGTCTCACTCACTACATACGCCACCAGCCGCTTCTGCTCTCCCGTCTCAGCGGTGACAACGACCGCGACATCCTGCACCGCCTCGTGCTGCCTCAGCACCGCCTCGATCTCGCCCAACTCGATCCGATAACCACGCAGCTTCACCTGCTGATCCGCTCGCCCTACATACTCCAGGTTCCCGTCCGCTCGATATCTTCCCTCGTCTCCCGTGCGATACAGCCGCGCTCCGGCTTCACGGCTGTACGGATGCGGAATAAAGCGCTCGGCGGTCAGTGCTGGTTGCCTCACATAACCACGCCCAACACACTCGCCACCCAGATACAACTGCCCCACTACTCCAACCGGCG
>DATDFT010000208.1:0-5768 GCA_036522475.1 Pyrinomonadaceae bacterium
CCGGATTGGATGGATTACGCAGCCACGGATCGATGAGCAGGACTTTTCCGTTTGGCGTGGTAATTGAGAACGCCGCATGGCCGAACCATTTCAGTTTGGTCTCCTGAGCCGCAGCCTGAGACGTGAGAGCAAGAACCGCAAGCCACCCCATGCAGAAAATTACGAAGTTTCGTTTCATGTTCTTTCCTCCGACCTGAGTCTCACCTACGTGGGACGGGCGTCGCTGCACTTTCATTAATTAAGACCTTGCCGTGATCAACCGTGACCGCGTCCTCCTGTTTAAGCAAACCATACGAGCTGCCGTTGACGATCAACTCATCGTTGCGTATCAGGACTTCGGCATCGCGGCATGGCATGAAACGATAGGACTGTTCGCTCGGGCCTCCGACCTTCTCCGGCGGAGTGAGACTGGTGGTGTAACAATCGGTGACGACCACAGTATGGCCGCCGACTGTCGCCTCGACACGCCCGAGCAGCAAGTTATTCGACCGGCTGCAAGCCGAGCACGCCATAACCAATCCGCAGATTATCAAACCAATTTCTTTACGCACATCGCTTTCCTCCAACTTCACCGTGCACACGCGGGTTCAGAGTAAAGAACCACCACCGCCGAAATCAATGCAAGAGGCGAGCGCTCACTAACACGTCCAAGTTGTGCCGCAGTTCTTTACAAATTCGCAACTTCACCCACAATATGCAACGCATGCACACGCGGTTTTGTTAGCGGTCACGGATCGTAGACGCTCAACATTTAAATTCTTTATGCGAAAAACTTCCTCGCTACTTCTGTGGGTCGTGTTGCTGCCCGTAGTCTGTGCCGCGCAACAAAACCGATCCGCATCGTGGACGAAATTTCAATTCATGTTGGGTTCGTGGAACGCCGCCGGCTCAGGAAGTCCGGGGCAAGGCGCCGGCGAATTCTCATTCACGTTCGATCTGCAAAACAGAGTAATCGTCCGGCGAAGTCATACGGAGTATCCGGCGACTGCCGGTCGACCGGCGTTTGCGCACGACGACCTGATGGTTATCTATGCGGATGAACAGCAACTCTTTCGTGCTGACTATTACGACAACGAGGGCCACGTAATCCGTTATGCGATCGAATTCTCGCATGACGAAAATACCTGCACATTTGTGAGTGACGCATCAACTTCGCGGCCGCGGTTTCGGCTCGTCTATCGCAAAATAAAAGACGGCGAGCTCGGAATCATTTTCGACATCGCGCCTCCCGGTGCACCGAACAACTTCAAAACGTATGTCGAAGGAACGGCACAACGAAAGGTTTCGTTAAGAACTCACGATTAATACTGAGCAATCAGCTTCCTCCAGCAGCGTGAGGATTGTATGACCGAAGAACAAGCTCGATCCCGGTCGTACATTCGCACCAAGTACAAGCAAATTGTATTGTCCCTTACGAACTTCATTCAGAATCGCAGGCTCGGGTGTCGGCTTTATTTGTGCGATCGTTTTGACGGTTACGCTCTCACGCTTTCCCAGTTTGCGAATATGGTCAAGAAGTGCCCGGCCCGGTCGTAGCTGCTCGCGACTCATGCGTACAAATCCGGTCTGCTTTGGAGGAGGTGAAATGGTTAGAGCAGTGACTTTTCCAGCGCAACCCTTCGCGATTGCGATCGCCACCTCACCCGCGATCCTGGAGTAACTCGTACCCGTAATTGGAAGAAGAATTTTGATTGAATCCAACTCGAGTTTTTCGGCTGAACGATCTTTACTTACCAAAATCGCGAGCGGATTTTTAAACTCTTTAACAACTTGCTCGATTGAACTGCCTAAAGTAATCCGCGACGTTCCATTAACCGACAGACCATCTTTGAGTCCGACAAAAACCATGTCGTATCCTTTTTCTATTTCCTTAGCAACCGCCTCTGAGGCTTTCTCACTCGAGCTAATTGTCGTCAGTTGAGCGGGTGGATCAACGGCCGGGTTCTCGTCTGATTTTGTTTTCTCGATAGCCGTGGATTGTTTTCTGGCAAACTCCAGTGCACTTCTTACAGACTCCTCAATCGATCCGCCTGAACTTTTCTCATCCGCAACTTCTTTGAGCTGTAACACTGTTGCCATGACCTTCCGGGTTCCGGCAAACAGTCCTCCGAGTTTCGCGGCGAGTTCGCCGGATCCATACTCGTCAGCGACTATCAGCAATCGCTCGACGTTGGGTACGAACTCGCCGGCCTCTTCTTCTTCGCGCTCAAGTCGTTCTTTTTCACTCTCTGAAAGCGGTATACGTGCGAGAGCCCAGCGAAGCATTGGCGGCATAACCATCGTAGTTGAAACTGCCATGATCACGATCAGTGTGAAGAAGTCGTTTGTTAGTATGCCGATTGAGAGACCGATGGTTGCAACAATGACCTCAGTCGTTCCTCTTGCATTCATCCCGATTGCGAGTGCGATAGCTTCGCGACTAGTTAGGGATCCTAGTTTCGCGCCGATGAAGCACCCGGTGAGTTTTCCGAAGGAGGCGATAAGTATCAGGCCGATTGCAAGTTTCAACTGAAGAGGCTGGGCCAGGATAGTCAAGTTAACGCTCAACCCTGCCACTGCAAAGAAAACAGGCGCAAAGAGACCCAGGACGACTCCGCGGAGCTGCTCGCGAATGTGATTGGTCATCATTGAGGATTGACCAACCAATACTCCCGTCGTGAAGGCACCGAGCACGGTATGAACACCAATCACATCAGTGACTACCGCCATGAGAAACATCAGCACAAGAATGACTGAGAGAACTGAAAACTCCAGGTGAAACGTATCGTTGGTCCAACGGATAAGGTGTGTGACGAATGTCCGTCCAAAGGTAAAGCTTATTCCAAGAAAAACGAAGGTGCCTCCCAGCGTTAACCCAACACGCTTAAAGTTCAACACGCCTTCAGCAGCAATGCCGGAAATTACTGCAACAATGATCCAGCCGATTGTGTCGTCGATAATTGCAGAAGCCAGCATGAGCTGACCCAAGTTGCGACGAATGAAGTCAACCTCCATCAGGACCATTGCCACAATCTTGATGGAAGAGATTGAAAGGGCAGTCGCCAAAAACAGAGCAGTTATTAAACGCTTTTCCGGAGCCGGCAAAAGGGAGTCAGGCAGAAGCTCTCCAAGAATCAAACCGCAGCCGAATGGCACTACGATCCCGGAGACCGACGTCATGAAAGCCGCCCTTTTCTTCTGTCCAACAATGCGAAAGTCCGTTTCCATTCCGGCGAGGAGCAAGAGCATTAGAATGCCCACCTGAGACACGCCGTCGATCATCTCTTTCATGCCTGGCGTATTTGGGAAGAGGATCGCGTGCGCCGCGGGCCAAAGATTTCCAAGCACGGTTGGACCGATCAAGATGCCCGCGATGAGTTGGCCCAAAACTTCTGGTTGGCGAATGCGGATCATTAACTCGCCAAGGAGACGTCCCACCAGAAGCATGAGAACAATTTCGGCGATGAATATAGGGGTGCTCGCGTGAGGTGAGGTTTGAAAGAATAGTCCAACTACAAAGTTCGGATTGAAAGGTGTCATTGCTGGCTTTCTGGGCGACGACTTTCTCTTTAACGAGCATCCGCCTTGGGAAACATCACTTTGTTGGGCTCTTCGTTCAAGCGAGCCAACATTTTCTTAATCAATCGTGTCTTGGTGCGACCTGCTGCCCTGGGTGGTACCAGGTAACGAACAATTGCATCGAGCCAGGTGTTGCTGTTTACTCGAAAAATGACATTCGGTCTTTCTCTCACTTCGAGTCGATCGACTGGCGTTTCAGCAAGCAGCTTTGTAAACGTGCGTACACGCTTCAACATTGCTTCGCCTAGTTCTTCCTCTGCAACCTGCTGCATCGTATGAGCGACAAACTCAAGATCGCTTTCGTAAGCCACACTAAACTTGATTTCATTCCAGATGTAAGGAAACACGGGCCAACTGTAGTTATAGACCGCAGAATTGAAAACTCTGGAATTAGGGAAACGGATCACTCGCCCACTCGGATGATCCGTTGACAATAAGTCTCCGCCGAATTCCCAAAGTGTGGTGTCAAGGTAACTAACATCAATGACATCACCCGTGGCCTCGTCGATCTTAATCCGATCTCCGACACGATACGGTGCTCGAATCAAGATGTAGACCCAGGCGATAAAACTGGTGAAGGTTGTTTGAAAGGCGAGACCAACAATTACTGAAAACACGCCCAATGAAACAACGGCCGTGTACCAGTTAACGAACAGAACCGAAATTAGAATGATAACGATCAAGCACGCCGCCAGTAACTTAAGAATGCGACGCACGTTGTATTGGGCCACGCGATCATCGACGCAATCAACTAAATAAACGTCGATGCTTTGTGCGGCCGCGACGACCGTGACAATCGCCATTGCTCCGAGGCAAGCTCGTCTTAGAAACATGTGAACCGAAGGTTCGAGAGAGAATGCGTGGTGAGTAAGAAGGAAATAGAGTCCACCAAAGATCAAAACGAGAAGGATGTACACACCGAGAAACACTTTCTGTCTCTGGGGCACGGATCTGGTTGTCGGTCGGGCGCTGGAAGTTTGCTTCAGGGCCTTCTGGATTTTGTCCTGCTGCTTGAGCTGTTCTACTGCATGCTCGGTCTCATTGGCGTCCCGCTTGCTCTCCGCTAAGTTCGGCATGACGTAATCAAGAGCAAATCTAATGGACGTTCCTGAACTGTAATTTTCTTCAGTTTTGCTGAGAAAATTGGCTGATATTTGGACAGTTTAGGAGTGAGGTGTACGTTTATGGAGCGGTCAATGAAACTCATCAAGCGCTCTCGGTTCTGGATCGATCCCCTGGCGAGGGGATCGCCTTGGGACGCAATCCAGCTGAGCAGTTGAGCGGACAATTTAATTTAGCAAAACTACGACAAAGTTATTGACACGTGTAACAAAGAGGTATATATGGGCGGGGTTTCCCATGAGTAGAAAAACTCGCTGACGTCTGATGTTTTCGTTGACGAGAGTCCCGCTCCCACTGTTCTGAGAGCCTCACTCCCGTTAGTTCACAAATTACGAAATCCGCAAGCGGACAGGTTCGTGTTCGCTCCAGCGTTAATACTAAACAGCGGAGGAACCAATGAGAGTCGAGCATCTAGCGATAGACGGTTCGGTTGTATCTATCGAAGCCGAAGCCGATTTGACGTCCAAAGCGACCGCTGCCGGTTGGGCCATCGTGCCTGCGTTGATGCAGTCGCACCCATTCACGCTTTATCCGCCGGGTCATAGTGCTGTTATGGAAGAGAGTGCACGGGCCATACCCGGTATCGAGGTTCTTTCCACAGAGGAGTACTCACTGAAAGGCGGTACGTTGCGAGTGGGGGAGATTCAGCTTCCCGGCGCTACCGGTGGTGAATATCAACTGACTGTCGCCGCATGGGAAGGAGCGTCCGGGTGTCTACACACATCAATTATCGGTGCGAATCGTTCTCTTCTAGTCGAGGTATTTGACACCTTGCGCTTCAGCGAACGTGGCCGCGGGCTGGCCGTCGATTCACCAGTCGTAGCACAACCACGCGCGCCCGAGGTGATCAAAGAAGTTCCCGAGCTTGGCATTTTGAGAATTCGCCCTGCGGTTGCGAACGAACTCGAGCGTGTACCGAAAAATCGTGGCTTCGTCGCGGATCACGGAGAACTCTTCCGGCTTAGCGAAGCCAGCCGCGACTTGCTCTTCGTTAGTACATCAACGGTCGTGGCGGTAAAGCCCCGGTCACGAACGCAGACCGCTGATTTTCTCGACGCCGCGCGACGCATGAAAATCGAATGGACGCC
>DATDFT010000209.1:0-10994 GCA_036522475.1 Pyrinomonadaceae bacterium
GGGCGGCGAAGCCGCAGCGCAGCGTGTGTTATTCCCGGCACGCATGCTGTCCAACCAGGGCGGCGAAGCCGCAGCGCAGCGTGTGTTATTCCCGGCACGCATGCTGTCCAACCAGGGCGGCGAAGCCGCAGCACAGCGTGCGTTATTCCCGGCACGCATGCTGTCCAAACCAGGGCGGCGTAACCGCAGCGCAGCGTGTGTTATTCCCGGCACGCATGCTGTCTAACCAGAGCGGGGAAGCCGCACAGTTGAACGGAAGATTCTGCATGGCAAGCCGGACCGGGTTGAACAGAACACGAACGGGAGTTGAGCAAAACTATTGGAGCTGATCATGTTGCACGACTTACGCTACGGACTACGCATACTCCTCAAGAAACCGGGATTCACGCTGATCGCGGTGCTTTCGTTGGCGCTCGGGATTGGTGCGAATACGGCGATTTTCAGTCTGCTTGATGCGGTGTTGCTCAGGACTCTGCCGGTGCATCAGCCGGAGAAGCTTGTCCTCTTCGGCAACGGCAAGGACCAGGGTGTAACCATCGGCTTTCCCGATTCGAGCACCGATCTCTTTTCTTATCCGTTCTACCGCAAAGTCGAACAGCGCAGCGATCTGTTTTCGGGAGTGGCGGGACTGATGAGCATCACCTGGACCGTACACGGCTTTGTCAATGCAAGCAGCGCGATCGAGAAGATGCAGGTGCAGCTCGTGACCGGCAGCTACTTTCCCGTGCTCAGTGTCAACGCGACTTTGGGACGTGTCTTAACACAGGCCGACGATCAGACTCCCGGTGGTCATCCGGTGGCGGTCGCGAGTTACGCATGGTGGCAACGACGCCTTGGCGCCGATCGGTCCGCAATCGGCAAAACGGTCACGATCGATAACATTCCTTACACGATCGTCGGTGTTGCGCCCAAGGAATTTTTTGGCACCACCGTCGGCACTGCTCCTGATTTATGGGTGCCGCTGGCGATGGAGAAGCAGCTCCCGCCAATGCACTTTGACGGAAGAACTGACGACGGATTTCAGGAGCTCAACCTCATCGCGCGATTACGAGACGACGTCAGTGCAGAGCAAGCCAGTGCAGCTACAAATCTACTTTTCAAACAGTGGTTGGGCGGGGTCGAAAGTAAATTGCCGATCGAGAAGAAGCAGCAGAACATTCAAAACGCGAAGATTGAGCTGACTCCGGCGAGTCGTGGCCTCTCATCACTGCGCGAACAGTTTTCACTTTCGCTGAAAGTGCTGATGGGCGTAGTCGCACTTGTGTTGCTGATCGCGAGTGCAAATGTCGCCAACTTGCTGCTGGCCCACGGAGCCGCACGCAGCAGAGAGTTTGCAGTGCGAATGGCTGTAGGCGCAGGACGCTTGCGTCTCGTGCGGCAGTTATTCACCGAAAGCGCTCTGCTTGCGTTGCTCGGCGGCCTGGCCGGCGTTGCACTTGCGTGGTGGGGCAGCCGTTTGCTGTTGATCATGGCTTCTGATGGACCAGACGCTCTTCCCGTAGACGTCACACCAAACCTTCGCATTCTCGGATTCACGATCGGTGTGTCCGCGCTCTGCGCGATTGTTTTCGGCATCGCGCCCGCGTTGCGTGCCTCGCGAACTGAACCAAACACTTCTCTCAAAGCCGGCAAGAACTCCCCGTCAACGCTGCTGCGTAATCCGCTCGGAAAAACCTTCGTCGTTGCCCAGGTGGCCCTGTCACTCTTGCTGCTGATAGGCGCAGGACTCTTCGTGCGCACGCTGATCAATCTGCAAAGCATTCCGAGTGGCTTCAACCAGGAAAACGCGTTGCTGATGCAGGTGGATACTTCCGCAACCGGATACAAGCCTGACGATCCGAAACTTCCCTTATTGCTTAGCGAGGTTGAACAGAAGGTCAAAGGAGTTCCAGGTGTGCAGGCTGCTTCATTCGCCTTCACCATCTTCAACCAGGGTTTCTGGACCAGCACTGCTCACAGCGCTGAAGACAATATACAGGAAGGGCAGAGCCGCACTCTCAGAAACAACATCGTAGGTCCGGATTTCTTTGCTGCCATGGGAATCCCACTGGTTCAGGGACGAGGCTTTGGACCACAAGACATTAAAAACTCGCAGAAAGTAGCGGTGGTAAGTGAGTCGATGGCGCGAACGTTTTTTCCGGCCGGCGCTCCGGTTGGAAAACGGTTTGGGCTCGGTCGTCCGGGAAGTCCTGAAGACATCGAGGTTATCGGAGTGGTGAAGGACGCGAAGTACGGCACCTTGAAGGAAGAGTTTCGGCCGATGGCGTTCTATCCGTACTCGCAGCGACCCGACATCCTCGGAAATTTTGTCGTTCGCTTTTCAGGCCCGGCGAGCGCGATCGTGCCGCAGATCCGGCACGCGATCACGCAGACCAACAACAATCTTCCGATAGACGACGTCGTCAGTCTCTCCGAGCACATCGGGCGTTCGCTGGTCCAACAGAAACTGGTGGCGCGACTCGCGACGTTCTTCGGATTGCTCGCGCTGTTGCTGGCGAGTGTCGGGCTTTACGGAGTGATGTCGTACGGTGTGGCGCGTCGCACAAATGAGATCGGCATTCGCATGGCGCTCGGAGCGCGCGGCCGCAGCGTGCTCTGGCTCGTGCTGCGCGAAGCTCTGGTGCTCGTTGTCATTGGGTTGGTGGTTGGATTGATCGCAGCCTTGGCAGTGACGAAGACGGCCGAGTCGTTGCTTTACGAGTTGAAGCCTAACGATCCGCTGACGATCGCGTTGGCGACGTTGTTCCTGGCTGCGGTGGCGGTGCTGGCGGGTTACTTGCCCGCGCGTCGTGCAGCGCGTGTAGATCCGATCGTCGCGCTGAGAGAAGAGTAACAGGAGATTTTATGAATACATTACTACAAGACATTCGCTTTGGACTGCGCATGCTACTCAAGTCGCCGAGTATCAGCATCGTCGCGACTATCGCACTCGCGCTCGGCATCGGTGCTAACACCGCGATCTTTAGTGTCGTGAACGCGGTGTTGCTGAGGCCGTTGCCGTTTCCCGATTCTGAATCACTCGTATCTGTGTTTGAGGCCGACACGCAGCGTGGCCTGGTTCGCGGCTCGCATTCATATCCGAATTTCTTTGACCTGCGCGCGCAGAACACAGTTTTCGAGCGCGTCGCGTCATATCACAGCGGCGACTACATACTCACCGGTCGTGGCGAACCGGCAAGATTGCGCGGTGAGGTCGTGACTGCGGATCTGTTTCCGCTGCTCGGTGTTGCGCCGATGCTGGGGCGCACGTTTTTGCCAGACGAAGACAAGCCTGGAAACGGACGCGTCGTGATTCTCAGCGAGCAGTTGTTTCGAAAGAACTTCAGTTCCGACCCGTCGATCCTGAATCAGGCGATCACTTTAGAGGGTCGCCCGTTCACCGTTGTCGGCGTGATGCCCGCGTCGTTTGAGTTTCCGATTCAAAACGATCCGGTCGAGCTATGGACCACGATCGCGGGCGATGCTTCCGGAAAAGAACCGGTGACAGTCGAGCGCGGCGCGCACTTCCTCAGTGTTATCGGGCGTCTCAAATCCGGTGTCACGAAAGAGCAGGCACAGGCTGAGCTCACGACCATCGCCGCGCGCCTTGAGAAACAGTACCCAGACGAGAATGCGCACAAGACTCTACGATTCGAGTCTGCACTTACTGCGCTCGTCGGAAACATTCGCCCAGCGTTGTTGATACTGCTCGCAGCGGTCGCGTGTGTGTTGCTGATCGCATGTGCGAACGTCGCGAACCTTCTGCTGGCGCGCGCGACGAGCCGTCACAAGGAGATGGCGATTCGCGCGGCCCTTGGCGCGAGTCGCATGCGCGTGATCCGGCAGTTGTTGACGGAGAGCGTTTTGTTGTCGCTGCTTGGGGGAGCTGTTGGATTACTGCTGGCAGTGTGGTGGTCCGATCTGTTGGTGGCGTTAGGCAAAGATGACATTCCACGCGCCGTTCACGTTGGTATTGATTGGCGCGTGCTCGGATTTACGCTCGGCATCTCTCTCATCACAGGATTGATCTTCGGATTGGCGCCGGCGTATCACTCATCAAAGAGCGAGCTCGTAGATTCGCTGAAGGACGGTGGGCGCGGCACGAGCGACGGCGCGCGACGCAGCAGGGTTCGTAATCTGCTGGTCGTGTCGGAACTCGCTGTCGCTGTAGTGCTGCTCGTTGTAGCGGGGTTATTGATTCAGAGCCTCTGGCGTCTAAGAAACGTGAACAGTGGTTTGCAACCGCAGAATGTTCTCACGTTCAACGTGTCCTTGCCGGAAATCAAGTACAACTTCGAGCGGCAGAGCCAGTTCTTTATCGACCTCAAGAGTCGTCTTGAGGCGACGCCGGGAGTTCAGTCTGCCAGCACGATCTATCCACTGCCGTTGAACGGCGATCGTTTCGTTATCTCTTTCGAGATCGAGGGACGGCCGATGTCGCCGAAAGATCAACCGATCGCTGAATTCTTCACGACGGGTGTCGGTTATTTCCGCGCGATGGGCATTCCTGTCATCAGGGGTCGTGACTTCGACGATCGCGATAAGCACGGCTCGACACCGGTGATCATCATTAGCGAGACGTTTGCGCGCCAGATTTTCCCGAACGAAGACCCCATCGGCAAACGTATTCATCCCGGCATCTCTTCAATTGAAGGCGAAAACTCCGTGATGCGCGAGATCGTTGGAGTCGTCGGCGATGTCAGGAATCAGAACCTGAATACTGCATCGAAGCCGGCGTACTACGTGCCGCAAACGCAGATACCGTTCAGCCAGATGGTGGCGGTTGTGAAGACTACCGGTGAGCCGCACGGCATGATTTCGGCAGTCACAAAAGACGTGGGCGCGATGGATGGGGATATTCCGTTGTTTGGTGTGAAGACGATGGAAGAGTACATGTCGGCTTCCGTCGCCGCGCCGCGTTTCAACACGACGTTGCTTTCAATCTTTGCGGGCGTTGCTTTGGTACTGACGATCGTGGGGCTGTATGGCGTGATGAGTTACTCGGTGGTCCAACGCACGAATGAGATCGGCATTCGGCTCGCGCTCGGCGCGCAGACGCGTGACGTACTGCTGATGATCGTCAAGCAGGGATCGAAACTGATCGTTGTCGGACTGGTGATTGGTCTGGCGGGTGCGTTTGCGGCGACGCGTGTGATCGCGAGCTTGTTGTTTGGAGTAACGACGAAAGATCCGTTCACGTTCGTTGCTGCTGCGGTGTTGCTGGCGATGGTCGCGCTGCTTGCGTGCTACGTACCTGCGTGGCGCGCGACGAAAGTCGATCCGTTGGAAGCGCTTCGTTATGAATGATTATTTCAGCCACAAAAAGGCACAAGAAGCACCAAAAAGAAATTCTTAAAAAGTTTTGTTTTGTGACTTATGTGCCTTTTTGTGGCTAAAGAAAGCTGGATGGATGCAGACTCTTCTCAAAGACATTCGCTACGGCATTCGGATGCTCTTGAAGAATCCGGGTGTGACGCTCGTCGCGGTGATTACGCTCGCGTTCGGGATCGGCGCTAATACCGCCATCTTCAGCGGCGTCAGTGCTTTTCTGATGCGGCCACTGTCGGTGCCGAATGCGCGCGAGTTGATTCGGCCGCTGGAGATCACCGAAGACCGCAACGTCACCGATGAGATGTCGTATCCGGATTATCTCGACTACCGGAATCAGAGCACGTCGTTCACCGGTCTCGCCGCCGAAGACATGATTCAGGCCGCCATTGATTCCGAAAACCAGAACGACGTGATCTGGGGACAAGTCGTTTCCGCGAACTACTTCGACGTGCTTCAGGTCACGCCCGCGAAGGGTCGAGGCTTTCTGCCTGATGAAGATAAAACGGCGGGCGTGAATCCAGTCGTCGTGTTGAGCCATAGTTTCTGGCAGCGTCGACTCGGTTCCGATCCGGGCATCGTCGGCAAGACGGTCCAACTCAACAATCGCGCATACCAGGTGATCGGCGTCGCACCCGAGTCGTTCATCGGGACGAAGTTTGCACTCGCGCTTGATTTCTGGGTGCCGATTTCGATGTCCGACGATCTGCGTCGCAGTCCGGGCCTGCTCGCCGAACGCGGCGCGCACTGGATGAACGTGATCGGAAGACTCAAGCCGGGTGTTTCGCTCGCGCAAGCGTCCGCGGAGATGACGGCGATTGCGACTCGTCTCAATCAAGCTTATCCCGACACTCGCGCCGCCAGCACGCAGGCGAAAGTGATGACCGAGATCGACGGTCGCTGGGAAGACATGGGTGGGATTTTCAAGAGCGCCGGCGCGATCGCGATGGCCATTGTCGGACTGATCCTGCTGATTGCGTGCGCAAACGTTGCCAACCTCATGCTCGCGCGCGCTGCTGCACGTCGCAAGGAGATCGGCATTCGTCTCGCGCTCGGCGCCAATCGTGCGCGCCTGATTCGCCAGCTTTTGACCGAGAGTTTGCTGCTTTCAGTTCTGGGTGGCGGCCTCGGACTATTACTCGCTTTCTGGGTGACTGATCTGATGCAAGGCTTCGTTCCGATTCTCGAATACAACATCGTCAACAACTTCTTCGCGATTGACTCGCGTGCGTTGATCTTCACGCTCGTGATTACCCTCGCCACTGGTCTGATCTTCGGTCTCGCTCCGGCCTGGCAGTCCTCGAATCCCGACGTCGTGCCAGTGTTGAAAGGCGCATCGGAAGCGGTGTGGCAAGGGAAGAGAAGAGCTTTCACTTTGCGCAACGTGTTGGTGGTGGCCCAAGTGTCCTTGTCGCTCGTGGTGCTGGTGTGTGGCGGCCTTTTCATCAAGAGTTTCCGCAAGGCGCAGACGATGGATCCCGGTTTCGACAACGCTAACGGACTGATCCTGTCGTTGAGTCCCGCATTGATCGGTTACGAAGCAGAACAGTCACGCAATTTTTATCGGCAAGCGGTCGAACGCGTGTCGCACGTGCCGGGCGTGGACGCGGTTGCCTTCGCGCGAATGCTGCCGCTCGGCGACAGTTCCAATTCAAATGGCCCAGTTCTCAAAGAGGGTGAGACGCTTGCGCGTGGCAGTGCCGGACGAAACATCATGACTACTGTGGTCAGTCCGGGTTACTTCAACACGATGCAGATTCCCTTCATCGAGGGGCGCGACTTTGACGATCGCGATCAGCCGAAGACGCAACGTGTAATCATCATCAATCAGCGAATGGCCCAGCTGCTCTGGCCGGGCGAGAGTGCGGTCGGTAAACGCATTTTCATTGGTCCTGATAGCCACGACGCGATCGAAGTTATGGGCGTGGTGAAGACGGGGAAGTACCGTAACTTAGCGGAAGATCCGAAACCATTCTTCTACTACTCGATGGGCCAGCTACGACCGACAACGATGGCTATGATCGTTCGTGGCAGCGTTGACCCGCGTTCACTGGTTGGTCCGATTCGCGGCCAGATCCAGGCGATCGATCGCCGTGTGCCGATTTTCGCGGTCAAGACGATGAGCGAGCACATGACTTATGCGCTCTGGGCGCCAAACATGGCGGCGAGTTTTTCGCTCGCGTTCGGCGTGGTGGCGATCTTGCTGAGTGCGGTCGGACTTTACAGCGTGATGGCGTACATCGTTTCGCAACGCACGCGCGAGGTTGGTATTCGCATGGCGCTCGGGGCGGATCGCACGCATGTGATGAAGATGATCACGGAGCAGGGAATGCGACTCGCGGCGATTGGCGTCGGCATCGGGCTGGTGCTCGCACTTGCGCTGGCGAAGCTGGTGTCGTCGCTGTTGATTGGTGTCAGTGGTTACGACGTGCCGACGTTCGTTCTGGTGCCGGCGTTACTCGCGGCGGTCGCGCTCGTAGCGTGTTATCTGCCTGCGCGCCGCGCTACGAAGGTCGATCCGCTGATCGCGTTGAGATATGAATGATTTATCAGCCACAAAAAGGCACAAAAGGCACACAAAATTAAATCAATTCATTTTTGTGTCTTATGTGCCTTTTTGTGGCTAAAAGAAAGCTGGAACCATGGACTCTTTAATCAAAGACATTCGCTATGCCGTGAGAAGCCTGATCAAGCGGCCGGGCTTTATGGCGATCGCTGTGATCACGCTGGCGCTGGGAATCGGCGCCAACACCGCCATCTTCAGCCTCGTTAACACGGTCTTGTTGCGCTCGCTGCCGGTCGATCATCCGGGCGAGATCGTCTCCGTCGCCGTGCGCGGCAAAGATGATTCGATGTCGGCGTTCTCGTATCCGAATTACAAAGACCTTCGCGACCGTAACGAAGTCCTTTCCGGCTTGCTTGTCTATCGCTTCGTGCCGCTGAGCTTGAGTCGGACCGGAACGAACGAGCGCATCTGGGGTTATGAAGTCTCGGGAAACTATTTCGACGTGCTGGGCGTGAAGGCAGTGCAGGGCCGCACGTTTCTGCCCGAGGAGGACCAGGCGAAACTCGCGCATCCGGTCGTGGTGCTCAGCTACGACTGCTGGCAAAGACGTTTCAACGGAGCCGCGGACGTCGTCGGCAAAGAAGTGCTCATCAACAATCATCAGTTCCAGGTCATCGGAGTAGCGCCGCAGGGCTTCAAGGGAACTGAGTTTATTTATACGCCGGAGATCTGGTTGACGGCGTCGATGATGGCATGGGCCGAGCCTGGGTCCGACTGGATCGACCGGCGCAATTCGAAAAACTTCTTCGGTGTCGGCCGCCTGAAGAGCGGCGTCAGCTCACGGCAAGCGGAAGCTTCGCTCAACCTGTTGGCCCAGCAACTGGCGAAAGAGTATCCCGACTCAAACGAAGGACAATCGATCATGATCACCGCGCCGGGTTTCATCCTGCCCGACTTGCGTGGCGCTGTAGTGAGTTTCTCGTGGGTGCTGATGGGGGCGGTCGGTCTGGTTCTGCTGGTCACTTGCACCAACCTCGCCGGACTGATGCTCGCGCGCGCGACCGATCGCCGCAAGGAGATCGCGATCCGGCTCGCGATGGGTGCGAACCGTGTGCGCTTGATGCGTCAGCTTCTCACCGAGAGCATTTTGCTTTCGTTTGCCGGCGGTCTCGTAGGTGTGTTTCTCGCCGTCTGGATCATCGACATGCTGCTTGCCTTCAAGCCGCCGATCGATTTTCCACTCGCGCTCGATGTTGGTGTTGACTGGCGCGTGCTGCTGTTCTCACTCGCGGTTTCCGTAGTGGCGGGCGCGATCTTCGGACTCGCTCCGGCGTTGCAAGCAACACGACCCGACGTCTCGCGCGCGTTGAAAGACACCGCGGCTCAGGGTGGTGCGGTCAAGGCGCGCTTGCGCAGTGTTTTGGTAGTCGCCCAGATCGCGATCTCGCTGGTAATCCTGATCGCGGCCGGGCTCGTCGTTCGCACGTTGCAGCAGTTGCAGACGATGAATCCCGGGTTCGACTCGCACAATGCCTTGATGATGGCGTTCGATCTTGGGTTGCAAGGCTACGACGAGGGACACGGGCAACAGTTCTACCGCCAATTAACGGAGCGAGTGCAAACGTTGCCCGGAGTCGAGTCGGCGGCCATATGCAGTTACGTTCCGCTGACTCTCAACTACAACAGCAACAACATATTCGTGGAGGGCAAGCCCGCGGAACGCGGCGAAAACGTTCCGACGGCGATGACTGGGAGCGCTGGACCAAATTACTTCAAGACGATGAAGACAGCGCTTCTGCAAGGCCGTGAATTTACCGACCAGGACCAGGAGAAGTCGGAACCGGTTGCAGTGGTGAATGAAACGTTCGTGCGGCGACTGATGCCGGAGTTGCAAAACACTGCCGAGGCCGTCGGCAAGCGCTTCAGCTTTAAAGCCGCGGGTGGACCATTCACTCGCATTGTTGGTGTGGTCGAAGCGGGTAAATATTTCAACATCGCGGAAGAACCGCGCCCATTTGTCTGGACGCCGATGAGCCAGGACTACAACTCGAGCGGGGTTTTAGTCGTGCGCACGAAAGGCCAGCCGGAGCCGTTGTTCGGCGCCGTGCGCGGCCAGGTGCAATCGCTGGATCCGAACCTGCCGTTGTATGAAGTGAAGACGTTGACTGAGCACATGAAGCTGGCGCTGTTTCCGGCGAAAGTCGCGGCGACAGTGTTGGGCGTGTTTGGCCTGGTGGCGTTGATGCTCGCGGCGATTGGTGTTTACGGCATCACGTCGTATGCGGTGGCGCAGCGCACGCACGAGATCGGAATTCGCCTCGCACTGGGTGCGCAGTTGGGCGACGTGCTGCGACTCGTTCTTGGTCATGGTTTGAAACTGACCGTCATCGGAGCTGCGATTGGACTCGGCGGTGCGTTTCTCGTGACGCGCGCGATCACGAGTGTGCTCTATGGCGTGAGTGCGACCGACAGGCTCACGTTTGGTTTGGTGTCGGTCGTGTTAGTGGGAGTTGCGTTGCTCGCCTGTTATGTGCCGGCGCGGCGCGCCACAAAAGTCGAACCGTTGATAGCTCTACGGAATGAATAAACGGCGGATTTACACAGATGGATACACTGATTAAAGACCTGCGCTATGGCGTTCGCAGTTTTCTGAAGCGACCCGGGTTTCTGGTAATCGCGATTTCAACTCTCGCACTCGGTATCGGCGCGACGACGGCGATGTTTACGGTCGTGAATTCGGTGTTGTTGCGGCCGCTGCATTTTCCGGAGCCCGAACGAATCGTGCTGTTTCAGGGCGTCAATCCGCGACAGGGTATCACCGACAGCAACATGTCCATCCCTGACATAACTGATTGGCAACAACAGTCTCAATCGTTTGAACAGATTGCCGGGCTCGTTAGCGGCGGCGTGATTCTCAGCACCGGCGATGAGGTCGAACGCGTGCGCACAACGGCCGTCACGGCTGAGTTCTTTCCGCTTTTCAAAACGAATCCGATGAGTGGTCGCGCGTTGCAGCCTGACGACATGCAGGAAGGTCGTGAGGCCGTGATCGTGATCAGTCACGCACTGTGGCAGCGCCGTTTTGGCGGAGCGGCAGATGTTATCGATCGCAAGATCACATTGAATGGCCAGCCCGCGACAATCGTCGGCATCATGCCCGCGGGCTTCACCTATCCAAACG
>DATDFT010000210.1:0-14624 GCA_036522475.1 Pyrinomonadaceae bacterium
GCTCTTCGAACGCTATGGCGCACTCAACGTGATCACGTGGATTTTTCTTGTCGGGGCAGTGGTGACGGTGCCGGTGGGTATCTACTCATTGCAACAGGAAAATCTAAATGTCTTCACTGCGGGCATTTGGTTATTGATCGCAATCATCATTATCTTCCCGACCGTGAGCGCTTACTATCTAAATGCCTGGGCACTTACGAAAGTGCCGCCCAGCACGGTTGCGACCTACATCTACCTGCAACCACTGGTCGCCTTCGGTTTCGCGCCGTTACTGATCGGTGAAGAGTTCAACTCGCGGACGATCATCGCAGCTATTTTGATCTTCGCGGGTGTTGCGGTGGTAACAAAGCGCGGACGCAGTCGTGCGATAAGGGAGATCTCCGAACATCCGGACGCGCTCGCTCATTAGTTGACATGATGTACAGGATTTACAGGATAGATCCTGTCAATCTTGAGAATCTTGTAAATCCTATCTAAAAATCAATTTCACGCCGCGCGTACTCTTTCGCCATTAAAGCAGCTCGCAATCTCCAGCGCGTCGAGTGTGTCGCGCTCCATCAACATCTCGACAAGCCGGTTGATCGATTCGCGTTCAGCGGAGACGATCGTACAAGCACGCTCGAGTTGCTCGTTGATCAACTCAGTCGTCGCTTCCTCAACTTTGTCGAGCAAACTCTGGCTGCGCTGCTGATCCGGCTGGCCGAGATGAATCGGTCCCAGGCGGCTCATTCCAAACTCACTGACCATCGCCCTGGCAATCTCGACCGCGCGCTCGATATCGTTTGAAGCACCTGCCGTCATCGTCGAAAGCAACACCTGTTCGGCCGCACGACCGCCAAGCAGCAACGCAATCTGATCTTCGAGATACTCGCGCTTCTTCATGAACCGATCGCGCTCAGGCAGCGACTGCGTAACGCCGAGAGCACGGCCGCGCGGCAGAATCGAGACCTTGTGAATCGGATCTCCGTTTTCAACCGCCAGACCAACCGCAACGTGACCAGCTTCGTGAACTGCGGTCGCGTAGCGCTCGTCTTCGTCCATCATGAAGCCCTGTCGCTCAGCGCCCATCAAAATACGATCGCGCGCGAATTCGATGTGCGGCCGTCCGACAGCATCTGCGTTGTCACGCGTAGCGGCGATGGCCGCTTCATTCATGAGGTTCGCAAGCTCGGCACCCGAGAAACCGGGAGTGCCTCGTGCGATCCACTGTAGGTCAAGTCCGTCTTCAAGAGTGAGATTGCGTGAGTGGACCCTCAGGATCGCTTCACGACCGGTGACGTCGGCGAGGTTGACGGCGATCTCACGATCGAAACGGCCGGGTCGCGTGAGCGCCTTGTCGAGAATATCCGGACGGTTGGTCGAGGCGATTACGACGACGGCGCTTGATTGATCGAAGCCGTCCATCTCCACCAGCAACTGGTTGAGTGTCTGATCCTGATCGGCTGAAGCAGAATCGCCACCGCGTCCGCGCTGGCGTCCGAGAGCGTCGACTTCGTCGATGAAGATGATGCACGGAGAGAGCTTGCGGCCCTTGGCAAACAGATGTCTGACACGCGCTGCGCCCAGTCCGGCGAATTTCTCCTGGAAGCTCGAGCCTGACGCAGCAAGGAACGCAACGCCGGCCTCTTTCGCTGCCGCGCGCGCGAGCAGCGTCTTGCCCGTGCCCGGAGGTCCGTACAGCAAGATGCCGCGCGGAACGCGTCCACCGAGACGGCTGAACCGTTCCGGATTGCGTAGAAACTCAATCGTTTCCGTCAACTCCGCACGTGCTTCATCCACGCCGGCAACGTCTGCGAAACCAACATCCTGTTTACCGCTGTGATTCTCGAGCTCAAACGAGCCGCGACCGCTCATGCTCGAGTAAATGCGCCAAGCCGCAAACCCGATCAGCCCGAGGGTCAAAATCGGCAACACCCAGCTCGCAGCGGTCGACAAGACCCCTGGCTGTAACGGTTTGAATTCAACCGGGACGTTGCTCTTTCGAAACAGTTGTACGACTTCGTGCTGCGCCGCTTCGCCGGTGACTGTGGCTTCGACGAGCGTGCCGTCAGCCTTCGTCATCGTCATAGTCTCGCCTTCAACCGAGAGCGCAACGGCGCCGCCCGCTTCTGCGAAACTGTAGAGCTGCGAGTAGTTAATTTTCTGTACGGGGGGCTGCTGGCGGATGTAAGTAACAATGCTGGCGGTGATTAAGAAGGAGAGTGTAGTTATTGCCAGCCCTAAGAGAGCGACTTTTCGTGTCCGAACTGATACCCGCGGTGTGGGGGTGGGCATAAAAACCTCCAGAAAGGTCCGGCGGAGTAACCTCCGGCGACCGTGAAATTCGAAACCAAGAATCGGGGTTGAAAAGCGACGGAACTTCTAAGGAAGGACCCGCACGCAAAACCGAGACAGGCGTTTAAAACACCGCGCGTCCGCACTGCGAACGCAGTGTCCACTTTAACAGCGACTAATATGTGAAGTCCAGAACAAGTTCGTGAAAATTGACGCCCGTCGACCTACTCTGGATTGAATTACTTCTGCCCCGCGCCTAACTGCCACATTTCAATACGCTCGAACCCCCGCTTTTCGCCCAAAATCGAAGAATGCCAAACGGCATGACCGTTGCTCAATAGTCTCCGCGATTGCTTTTGTACCAACGAAACTTTGGGGTGTGGTTGACAAAAGGAGGGGAACGAAATGCTTTGGACGATTTTTGTAATTCTGTTGGTCTTGTGGTTACTGGGCGTAGTAACTAGCTATACGGTCGGTGGGTTTATCCATATTCTGCTAGTGCTGGCGCTAGTGGTGCTCCTCATCAACATAATTGGAGGTCGTCGCACAGTCGTATAGGCAAACTGCACACTGTTTGCCCTGCTCGACGCCCGACACTTGTGGCTCTTGCGACAGCTTCGTCGGGCGTCTTTGATTTAGGCAAGTGGTAGATCAACATCACCGATGATTCGCCCTACTGGATAAAGATTCATTTGTGGATCCCAGTAGGGCGAGCGTTTGTAGAAGAAACGCAGACGCGCTGACGGACTGACGGCAAACTCCGGATCGCTTGCCAGCAGGTCTTCAAACTCCTGCTGCAAGCCGGGATCGTTCGCCAGCATCTCGCGGGCGAGTGCTTCGAGCACATAGTGTTCGGCGTATTCCTTTTCTTCAAAGATCGCGTTGAAGAATCCCCAGCGAGCGAGCGAGTCAGGGGCTTCGGGTTCGAGTAAGTTGAGAATCACTCGGCCTGCCGGTTGGGCCAACGGCACTACGACAGACCCCGGCGGAAAGATTCTGGTTTCTCTGGTGGGCTCCGCATCGAAGCGCGGCATGTGTCGTCCTTCGAATGGCTCACTGGGCCAACGCACATTCGTCAAACGATAACTCTCCACCTCGATCGACTCGAAAGCTGCGAGTGTCTTCATCTCGAGTCCGTGCGCTTTCAGCACATCAACAACCTCGCCCCACTGCGCCGGAACGATGTAGTAAAGCGGCGGCGCCACCGCCTTTGTCACTCTGAAGGTTTGATACATCGGCACAGTTAAGTCGAGCGGCTCGCGGCCATAGACCACACGCAGATCGCCTGAGATCTCGCTGTGCTCCGTCTCATACTGGAACGCCTTCAACTCGAGTGGCGTCACTTCGTCAGTCAGTTCAAAATCCAGAGGAAAACTTGGCGTGGGATCAAAACTCTTTCCTGCTGCGATCGTGCGCTCGTCGGCTTCGCGTCCGATGCGACGCAAGCGTTCCGGATCGCGATTGACTTCGGTCAGCGCCGCGCGAAGAAAGTCGTACGTGCCGATCACTCGCGAGCGATAGTCTTTTATCATGTGAGTCTCGATCAAAATGCCGGCACGATTTCGAATCGGAACGTAGCCGGTCGAAAAACGAGGCGAGCCGTTGAAGTCTCTAGTGCCGAGAGTGAGATCGCGATTGTCGATGAACTCGAGATACCACGAGATTATGTTGCCCGCAGCTTCAGTTGCAGGCGCGACCTTGCCGCCGAACACATCTCGTTCCCATTCGAGCACGGCAGGGTCGACTCCCGCGTGATGTTCGTGATGGTACGTGATGTTGCAGCGATAATCGGCGCCGTCAGTGACGTGACAATCGATGAAGAGATCCGGTTGCCACTCGTTCCACAATCGCAGCCAGGCGCGCGTTTCCGGCGTGTCGGCTTTCATGTAATCGCGATTGAGGTTTTGATAGGTGCTGGTGGTGCGCCAGCCCATCTCAGATGGACCATTCTGATTGATGCGATTGTAAGGCGTCGCGCGTTCGTGACCGTCGGTGTTGTAGATCGGGATAAAAAGCAGGACGACCTTTTCGAGAATGCCCGCGGCGGTGTGTGTGATCGCGATGTCACGCAGGAGTGCGAAGACGGCGTCTTTACCATCGGGCTCGCCTGAGTGAATGCAGGCCTGAATGAGCACGACGGCTTTGCGTTCCGCTTGTGCCGCGGCGGGCGTGAAGGTGCCCGTTTCTGAGGCGATGATTAGCGGTAGTTCTCTGCCCTGCCCGCTGAATCCGAAACTCTCGAATTCGATTGACGGCGATGCGTGCGCCAGACGCCGCGCGAAGGCGATCGTGTCGTTGTAGTTTGGGGTTTCGCGATAGTCGGTGCTCTCGGTGTGCGTACGCCATTCCGAAGGAATTGTAGACATAATGTTTTCTTTGCGTCTTTGCGCCTTCGCGGGAGATCAGAATCGGTTCTTACAAGAGCGGCACTCTGTGCGCCGGCGCGCGTTGAGAGTGCCGCATGCTGAACAACGAATGTACATCGTTCGGGCGAACCAACCGGTGATGAACGCACTGATGCCCAGGATCAAGATCAGAACAACGGCGTTCAGCAGAAAATCCTTCAAGCGTTAGCGATCTTGCGCTCCTCTCGAATGATGGCCCAGCCCGCGTTCATACCCGTCCTGAAACGGTCTGTCAAGCACAGTCCCGGCGTAAGCCGTCATTAAGTCTTTCTCGGCTTCGGAGTATGGCTTTCCGCGACGGTCCGGATGCAAGGCCGCCTGATAACCGCGACGATAACTCTCCTCGTTACGATCGAAGTCTTCGCCGTAGTGTGCTCGTTCGCCTTCTCTCAACTCCTGCCACCAGTTCTCACGCAGAGTGTCGAGATCCTCGGCACCGGCATTGTCCAGAGTTTTCGCAGCCCGATCCGCCTGTTCACCTTCCTCCGCATACGCAATGACTATAGAACGCCCGTGTCGTAGTGAATCTTCATACAGGTAAACATCCTCGTGCGGTATTCCTTCGCCAAGATTTTCCTCGAGCGTGTCACCGACTGCTGATCCAGCCGCAGCTCCCACGACGCCCAACAGCGCCGCGCCAACCATACCAAAGGCGATCAATGGTCCAATCCCGGGAACGGCGAGGCTCGCAACTGCCAAACCCGCAGTGGCACCGCCCGCGGCACCCATCGCGCCACCCACCGTCGCGCCCATCGCTCGTCCCATTCCGGGCCCTTCAGTGTCACTCACCGGAACGCCTGCTTCGAGCCGCTCCGGCGCGCTGCCGGGAGCCACAATTCCTAACCTCTTTTCGGGAATACCAAGACTTCTTAACGCACTAACAGCTACGTCCGCTTCTTCTCGTGATTTAAAAACGCCTGTGACCGCTTGCATTGATTACTCCTCCCGTTTTGAACGTTCAACCACGTTCTTTATAGCTACTGCCATTCCGCAGCAAGCTAAGAACTGCGTCGACACAAATCGTTGAGGAATTCCGCAAAGCTATGTTAGAGTCGGGAGCAATGTACGACATCGTAGACAAGCACTGGCCAATGTCGGAGGGCGACGGCAAAGCCACTAGAAAAAAGCGCCCGCGCATCCTCGCGATTACCACCGACTGCTGCACCGGGTGTTCCGGCTCACCGGCGTGTATCGAGTATTGTCCGATTGAGGCCTGCATGTTCTGGGTGCCCGACGAAGATCATCCGCCGTTTGGCAGGATCGAAGTCGATCCTTATCTCTGTATCGGTTGCCAGAAGTGTACGAGCAAAGGTCCCGATGGCGCGTTTCTCGATGGTTGTCCGTGGGATGCGATTGAGATGGTGCCAACCGACGACTGGGAAGCAGTGCACAATATCACGCTCCCCGATGCGCCCCCAGCGCCACCTGCGTAGCCGCAGATTACGCAGATAAAGACAGAAATCTTTAAATAAAATCCGGTTTTTATCTGCGTGATCTGCGGCTAATAGCCTCGGCCGCGAAGCCTGCTTGTTCCTTTACGCGCTTCGAAACGTCATTCGAATTCGCATAGCTCTGGATCAACGGCACATCCTCCGCCGTTCCGACAAGCGCGAGCCCACGCAATGCTTCCCAAACACTGTCCTCGTCTGAATTGATCGTCAGTAGATCCTCGTCACGCTTCACTTGAGATCCGTTCGGCTCATTGATCTTTTCGATACGTCCAGGCAGCGGCGAGCGCAGCTCGACAATCTTTCCGTCCGGCTCTTGAATGCGAGCGAGCAGCGTGCGACGTGCGACAGTCGCACCGTCACGCATACTGTTCGCAATAATTCCGTCAGCGGGTGCCTTCAGTATGTACGGACGCAGCATTGCGACGAGCTCTTCACGACCACTGCTATCATCAAATCTCACAAGCGCGAGCGCCGCATTGCGGCGTACAATCGGCTCCGGATCCTTCAACAGTTTCAAAAGCGCTTCGTGAAATTCGGGTGCCTTGTTATCAAAACCCATCAACCACGCGACCGTGAGTCGAAACTCCGTCTCGGGGTTCCCGCTCAACGCAACGAGCTGCGGATACCAGTTTTTCGCGGACGGATCCCTTTGCTCCATTTTCTGTTGAATCTGTAGCAACGCATGCTGAACGTGACGTGGATTCTTTTCGTCAGCCAGATACTTCGAGATGTCCGCATCCGATAGTCCTCTTCCGAACCACGAGAAGTACCAGGCCAGAAAAGTCGCTGCCACAAACAGCACGGCAAGAAATAGAATGGGACGCGAAGCAGGCATTTGATCGAACTTCAGGAAGGATAAATCCGGTAAAGCATAAGATAAACGATCACTCCCGTGACCGACACGTACAACCAGAGCGGCAGAGTGATGCGCGCGATGCGCCGGTGACGCACGAAATCCTGCCGGAGCGCACGGTAAAAGGTAAGGATCACTAGTGGAACGATCGCGATCGCGAGGATCGTGTGAGTGGTCAAAATCGTGAAATAGATCGGGCGCGCGAGGCCCGTGCCCTGAAACCGTGTCGTGCCGTGGTAATAGTGATACGTAAGATAAGAAGCGAGAAAGAGAATCGAAACCACGAGTGCGCTCACTTGGCAAGCGCGATGAGCCGCAACGTTACGCGACCTGATGAATGTGTAACCGGAAAATAGCAACACCGCACTCGTGCCGTTCAGGCACGCGTTTAGGTGCGGCAGGTAAGAGACGTAATCAGAAAGCATAACCACAAAAAGGCACAAAAAGATCAAATCGTTTAAGTACCTTTTGTGCCTTCTTGTGGCCCAAGCCTGGAGACGATCGCTTTGACATCAGGAGGAACGGCGCGGCCTTTCGCGTCGAGCAGCGGCGGCGCAGGTTTGGATCTGATCTGGCTCCACTCACCCGTCGCTGAAATGGCGCCCTCAGACTTCTTCACAAATGGCAATGGCAGGCGTCCCTCGGATTTGAGGTAAAGCAACGGATTGATCGCAAACAACAGAGCCATCACGAGACTAACCGCGATGATGAAGAGATTGTCGATAGTGAGAAAATCTCCCGAACGGAAAACGCTGACAATTGCCAACGCCAAAAAACCAAGCGCGACGAGCAGGCAGATGAGATTTAATAATCCGAGTTCTCTTTTCATTTAACTCTAATCGTTAGTGCTTCGCCTTTCCGGCCGGCTTACGGCGCTCGCCGATTTCCTCATAACCACATCGTTCACACTGCCACAAAGGGAATGAACCGGCAGGATCCGCACCACTCTGGTACACGGCGCGATTTGAAGGAATGATTTTGCCGCCGCAACGCGGGCACAGACGACCCCGTGTCGTACGCTTTTCAACATCAAGTGCGAGCGGATTATCGTCAGCCATCATGCGCGTTAATCAGTGCCTCTATACTTCCGCAACACGATGAAGATCGTGCAAAAGATCGAGACCGGCGGCACCAACAACACCAGCACTCCGATATTGAAGTTGCGTATGAATTTCGCGTTTGTGACGCTCGTCAGGCTGGCGCGACACATCGCGCACTGTGCGTCAGCATAAGTGTTTGCCAACAGCACGATCGCCAATGCCACACAAATCAAAACTAGTGTTCGCTGCCAACTCCACTTCATAATTACGGCTCCTCAACCGGCGCCGGCGCAACTGGCGGCGCCTCCTGGAATTTATAGCGCAGTCCCCACGAACGAAAACTGTCGGGGAAGAATACAAACAACAACATGATACAAACTAACAGCATCGGCACCAACGTAAGAATCAGGCTCAGGCGCTCAAACTTCAGGTGCATGAAGTAAGCGACGATGAGCGCGGCCTTGATGATCGAGAGACCAAGCAGCACCGCGAGCATCAGGTGAATCGGCATCGGCCTGTAAGCCAGAAAGATTTCAACGAGGGTCAGCATTACCAGCCAGCCCCAAATCGAGATGAACAGTTTGTTAGTACCGGCGAAATGTTCTTCAGCGTGCGCGTGTGCGTCCATTTCGGCTCCTTCTGCTTTACAAACCGGCGTGATGGCCAACGTCAACTGACATGATGTAGATCAGCGGGAACACAAACATCCAGACGAGATCGACGAAGTGCCAGTAAAGGCCACTGATCTCGATGTCTTCGTGTTTGAGTTTGTTCACGCGAAGCGCGACGATCGTCAGGTAAACTGCGCCTGACGCGACGTGGAACATATGCAGTCCGGTGATGGTGAAGAATGTTGCGCCAAAGAGCGGCGACGGTGGCACGCCGTCAGTCGTAGTAAAGACCTTCACCCAGTGTTCCGGCAGATAGAATGGCCGCATCCCTTCGTGAATCAGGTGACGCCACTCGATTAAATGCAGCACGATGAACGCGAGGCCGAAAAAGATCGTCGCGAATATCCACTTCCTAGCTTTGGCCTTGTCGCCTTTACTCGACGCTGATACGCCAAACACCATCGTCAAGCTCGACGAGAGCAGGCAGAAGGTCATCACCGACGAGAAGACAATGCTCGGGTAGAAAGGAAACGGAGTCGGCCAGACGTTCGACGCGCGCAGATAGCTGTAACCGATCAGCAGCGCTGAGAACGTCAGCGAGTCGGAAACAATGAACAGCCACATTCCCAGCTTGCGATGGCCCACGCGATAAGGAAGGGCGCCGCCTTCCCAATCCACTGACGGGAAATGTCCCACCTGTGCTTCAGTGCTCACCTGTCACCTCCAAAGGAACAGCAGTAGGAATAGGTAGATCCAAAGAGCGAACATGAAATGCCAGTAAATCGAAACTGCGTCTGCGATGCCTTGTCGTTTAGCGACGAAAACCGGTGCTTCTGATTGACGGCGTGAATGCAGCCACAAAAACGCGAGCCCGATGAGACCGCCGGCGACGTGAAGGCCGTGCGCGCCGGTCAGCAGGTAGAAGAACGAGCTATGCGGATGGCTGTAGATGTAAATGCCCTGGCGCCTCAGTTGTCGCCACGCGATCAGTTGTGAAACCAGAAAGCCCAAGCCCAGTACGACGGTTAGCGACAGGTACCGGTTGTAGCTTATCGCGAGATTTAGTTTGAGCTTTCGTCTCGCGATTTCAATCGAGACGCTGGCGAGCAGGAGCAACGCGGTGCTGCCGAACAGCACGCGCGGCACCGGAAGCGGAAACCAATCCGTCATCGGGCCGGAGCGAACGATGTACGCGCTCGAGAGCGACGTGAAGAGCATCGCGATCGACGCGAGACTCACCAGCATGCCAATTCGATAACGATTCCCCGTCGATGTTTCTGAATTCAAAGCTACGTTCATATATTTTTTGTTGGGCGGCCGTCCGTGGCCGCCCGTGGTTCGGAACAAGCATTAATCGTCTGACGGGCGGCCACGGAGTGCCGCCCCTACAGTCATTCGTTGCTATCGAAAGATCAATAACAGTCCGAACAACCAGAGCCAGATGCCGTCCATCGTGTGCCAGTAGAGTCCGACGATTCCGGTCCACGTCAGATTCTTCTCAACCTGCAACGGCCACGCGGCTCTAAGCCTCCGCAGCAGCACATACAAAACCAGTCCGATACCGCCGAGCAGGTGCGCGGCGTGCAGCCCCGTTGCCAGGTAGAAAAACGTGCTGCGCGGATGACCGGCAAAATAGACGCCCGCGTTCGCGAGCTCGCGCCATCCGATCAACTGCGACGTCAAAAACGCCAGACCGAGCACGAGAGTCACTAACAGCCAACGCGTGTGCGCGCGAGTATTGTCTTCCTGCAAAGATCTTTTCGCTCTTCGGAACGTCCCACTGCTTACGAGAATCAAGCCGGTGCTGACGAAGAACATCGGCGGCATTAACACCGGTTGCCGCTGTTCTCCGGACTCCATGATGTAAACACTGGAAAGAGCTGCAAACATCATCACAATCGCGGCCAGTATGACCCACATTGTGATTCGATAGCTGGATGGGGAAAACTTCGGTTTCGAGTGGTCCCCGTGCCATCCATTCCCGCCTGGCTTCTTACCGTTTGGTCCGGGAAACTTCCCGCCGGAGCCGATCCCCTTGTTCGTTGCTTTCTTAGTGCTTGTGACCATTGTGGCCATTACCGCTCGGCACTTCGGCCCCGACATCAGTCTGCATTACGTAATCGTTTGGCGCTCCCGGAACCGCAAACTCGTACGGTCCGTGATAAACCGTCGGCAACACGCCGGCAAAGTTATCGTGCGGCGGCGGCGTCGCGGTGGTCCATTCGAGCGTCGTGGCTTCCCAGGGATTGTCATTGGTGACTTTCTTACCCTTGAAGATGCTCCAGAACACGTTGAAGTAGAAAATTACCTGGGCGAAGATCGTGACCACAGCCGCAACTGAAACCAGCACCACGAGCGGATGCAAACTGTCGAGAAATCGATACTCAGCAAAGCTCGCATAACGGCGCGGCATACCGACGATACCCATGATGTGCATCGGAACAAAGATCGAGTAGACGCCGACAAACGTGATCCAGAAGTGGATCTTTCCAATCGTTTCGTTCATGAAGCGGCCAAACATCTTCGGGAACCAGAAGTAGAGCGCCGCAAACATTCCGAAAATCGAAGCCACACCCATCACGAGGTGGAAGTGAGCTGGAACGATGTAGGTGTCGTGCATCGGCAGATCGAGCGAGCTCTGTCCGAGAATCAGACCGGTGATGCCACCGGCGACGAACAGCGACACGAATCCGATCGCGAACAGCATCGCGGTCGTGAAGCGAATGCGCGCGCCCCACAACGTGCCGATCCAATTGAAAGTCTTCACTGCGGAAGGAACACCGATCGAAAGCGTCAACACGGAGAACGCGATCGCCGAGTAAGGGCTCATGCCACTGATGAACATGTGGTGGCCCCACACGAAGAACCCGAGCAGACCGATCGCGAAGATCGCAAACACCATCGCGCGATAACCAAAGACGGGTTTGCGCGCGAACGTTGCAAGGATGTGCGACGTGGCGCCCATGCCGGGCAGGATGGCGATGTAAACCTCAGGATGTCCGAAGAACCAGAAGAGGTGCTGCCAGAGGATCGGTGAGCCGCCCGTGTGCAACGGGAAGTTTGGATTCGAACCCGACAACACACCGCTGACGTACAGTCCGCTGGGAATAAAGAAACTCGTTCCCGCGATGCGATCGAGCAGCAACAGAATGCCACCGCCGAGCAGCACGGGGAACGACAGCAACGCCAGCACCGCAGTCGTGAACCACGCCCAGCAGGTCAGCGGCATGCGCATCAACGACATTCCTTTTGTGCGCATGTTCAGCAACGTCGTGATGAAGTTCAACGCGCCGAGCAGCGAGCCGACGCAGAAGATCGCGATACTGATGACCCAAAGATTCATGCCGGCGCCCTGGCCCGGTCCCGCGATCTTGCCGAGCGCGCTCAAAGGCGCGTAACCGGTCCAGCCTCCGATTGGTCCAACCGTGCCGCTGCCGCCGGCGAATGATGGTCCAAGCGCAGAGAACATCTCGCCAAGGCGTTGGTTTCCTTCCACGAAGATGGCCAGCAGGATGACGATGAAGCCGACGAGCGTCACCCAGAACGACAACATGTTCAAGGTCGGAAACGCCATATCTTCAGCGCCGATCTGGATCGGCAGGAAGTAGTTGCCGAAACCACCCTGCGGCGCCGTCGTGAGCACGAAGAACACCATGATGGTGCCGTGCATGGTGACGAGTGACAGGTAAAACTCCGGCGTCATGATTCCGCCGGGCGCGCCGGTCGGAAACAGTGTTTCCAGGATGGGCCAATGCGTGCCCGGCCAGGACAAGTTCAGTCGCATCAGCAGCGACATCGTCATGCCGACCGCCACCGCGGCCAGGGCCAGCATGATGTACTGGATGCCGATGACCTTGTGGTCTACGCTGAAGATGTACTTACGTATGAAGCTCGTCGGTGCCGGGTGCCGGTGCACGCCGTCGTGACTCACATCTGACATCTGTCCGTCTCCTCGTCGTTTCTGAAATAGGTCCTACTGGTACGTTGGTAGCGGATACTTATCCAGCAACTCTTTCATGCGTGCCTGAAATTGTTCCTGCGACAACGCCTGGAGCGACTGGATCTCGTCCTCAGGAAGCACGAGCATGAAGCTTCGCATCTTGAAGTGAAGCTGGCCGCACAGCTCGGCACACGCGAGCTCGTACTTTCCAACCTTATTAGCCGTGAAGTGGATCTTGATCTCCATGCCCGGAACAAGATCCTGTTTGAAGCGGAGTTGTGGAACCCAGAAACTGTGAATGACGTCTTTCGAGCGCAGGCGCAGCTCAACCGGACGGTTCACGGGAATCGCAAGCGAGGAAGTCACCGCATCGTCCGCCGCGCTCGAATCGCTGGAATCGAGACCGACGAAGTTCAGGGTGCCGTCATCGATGAACTTCGGATCGGTGCGACCAAATTTGCCGTCCTTACCGGCGTAGTGGAAGTTCCATTGAAACTGTTGTGACACCACCTCGACGGTGTAAGAACCCGGCGGCGCATCGTGCAGTCGCAACGAAGCCCAGACGCTCTGGCCCATCACGCCGAGACCGATGAAAACGACCGCAGTAATCACGGTCCAGACCACCTCGAGACGATTGCTGCCGTGTGAGTAAACAGCCCTGTCGCCGGTGCCGCCGCCCGTGTCGCGATACTTCCAGACCATCCAACCGAGCCCTACCTGCGCGGCTGTAAACGCGATACCAACTACCGTTATCGTGATTAAAAACTGCCGGTCGAGAGCCGGAGCGTGCTCGGAAATCGCGGCTGGAAACCACCATTTTCCGCTGACGAACAAGAGCACCGACAGCAGCGTGATAATCCAGATAATAACCGCCAGAACTCGTCCCATCGGTTACCTCTCCTTTGGTGTCTGATCTGTTAATTCGTGGGCTTACTAACTAAGTATTCAAAACCATCAAGATAAACAGCAGCGGCAAGTAGAGTACTGATGCCAGCAACAAACGGCGTGCGTGTTGCCGCGACATCGAAAATGCCGCCCGCAGACTGCTGTAGAGAAAAAGGAGCCCGAGCACAATGGCTCCAACGAAGTAGATTCGTCCTGACATTCCCATCAACGTAGGCAGCAGGCTTACCGGCAACAACATCAGCGTGTAAGCGACGATCTGTTGCGCGGTCACGCGGCCGTCCGGTTCAACGACTGGCAGCATCAGAATGCCTGCGCGACTGTAGTCTTCGCGATACATCCATGCGATTGCTAGGAAGTGTGGGAACTGCCAGAGAAAGAGAATCGCAAACAGGATCCAGCCTTCGAGACTGATCGATCCGCGCGCCGCGGTCCAGCCGATTAGCGGCGGCACTGCGCCGGGAAACGCGCCAACCAGAGTCGAGAGTGTGGTGCGCGTTTTGAGCGGTGTGTAAGCAAACACGTAACCAGCGATAACTGTTAGTCCAAGCAACGCGCTCAACGGATTGACTAATACGAGCAGATAAATTTCCGCGAGGATCGTGATCCCAGCACCGAACGCCAGCGCTTCCCACGGCGCCAGTTTGCCGGACGGCAATGGACGGTTTGCTGTGCGACGCATCAGGCCGTCGAGATCGCGTTCGGCGTATTGATTGAGCGTGGCGATGCCGGATGACAAGAGGCCGATGCCGATGAGTGCGCGAAACATCGCGAGATAGTCGACGTGCCCGGTTGAAGCAAGTGCAAATCCCGCCGCAGAGGTCAGTACAATTAGAAACGTGATGCGCGGTTTTGTCAGTTCGACGTAAGCCGCCGCGCGCTCCCGAAAAGACAAACGCGTCCGCTCGACCACGGCAACCGCCGAACTGCGCAAATCAATAGCAAACTCTTCCATTAAGTAAACCTATGACTCCTGTGGTCTCGCGGCCCAACTTGAATGTTCGTCCGTGGCCGGCAAAACGCGATATGTTCGAAGCGTCAACACGATCGTGCTGACAAAAACGAGCGCGCCGCAGGCGACATGCGCGACCGTGATCCCCACCATCGGATTCAACGGCTGGGGATCTTTCGGTGACGCCAGCCGCGT
>DATDFT010000211.1:0-8675 GCA_036522475.1 Pyrinomonadaceae bacterium
CGGGATTGTTCGGCGAAACTTTGTCGAGATCCCAGCGCGTCGGAAACACCGGCGGTTGCCAGTGAGTCTCGATCCAGCCACGTCCTGTTACCCACTCGCCGGGCTTCGCCTGGTCCACTCGCGCTTTCAACTTCGCGAGTAAATCGTCGAGGCTGGTCGTGCCTTCGAGATTGAGGGTCATCTCGCGCTGGCCGACGCCGGAAAGGTGTTGGTGTGAATCAGTAAATCCGGGCAGAACGGTGTTGCCTTTAAGATCGACGACACGCGTATTCGCGCCGACGAACTTCTGCGCCGCTTCGTTTGAACCGACGAAGACGATGCGGTCGCCCTTCACAGCGATTGCTTGAGCGCGCGGCGCTTTGTCGTTCGCGGTGTAGACGTTGCCGTTGCGGAAGACGATGTCGGCGGCAGCCGGTTGTGGGACAGGCACCCAGATCAGAAGCAGCAGCGTTGCTGCGAGTAAGAAGAGTTTCATGTTTTCCCTCGGAAGTTAAACGGTAGAATTTGGATTATACCGAGGCTGGAACAAGTCAGGAAGAGGGGGCGTTGTTCGAATTCCCGAAGAATTGAGCGAGTACCGATCTAGTAGGCAGAGCGGTGCGGGCGCCGAGGGCGCTGCACTTGATGGCGGCGACCGCGTTGCCCAGTTTCAGACTCGTTTCGAGATCTTCGCCAGTGAGCACTCCGTAGAGAAAGCCACCGTGAAATGCGTCGCCGGCACCGGTCGTGTCGCGACACCCGCCGGGCGCTGCGAAGCCCGGCGATTCGATAAAAGTTCCATCAATGTAGACAACAGCGCCGGCAGCTCCGATCGTCATGCCGGTTATCGCGCAACCATAGCGGGCTTTTAATTCGACTAAGGCTGTGCGTTCGTCCGTAATTCCAGTCACGCGCCGCGGAAACTCTTTCGAACCGATCATGATGTCGATCAACGGAAGCAACTCGGGCAAGCCTTCATAGACGTTGTCGATATCAGCCGAGACAATCGTGCCGGCTTCACGTGCCGCTTGCGCGACACGCACACACGCCGGCGGATCGTGCGCGTCGAGGTGCAGAACCCTTCCGAGTGGTCCAAACTCCGCCGGCGCTTCTTCATGCTTGTATGCGAGGCGATCATCACGATCCCAAACGATCGTCCGTTCACCAGTGCGCGCGTCGATCGTGATGAACGCGATCTGGTTGTGTGCGCCTTCGACGATCTGCACGAAGTCGACGTTGACATCGTCGTCTTTCAATGTTTGAAATCCAAAGACACCTTCCGGATCGGAACCGAAACGTCCGGCGTAGGCCGTCTTCAGCCCAAGACGCCGCAGCGCGACCATCGCAGTCGCCGTTTGCCCACCTGCAGACTGCTTGTGCTCGAGCAGTCGTATCTTGGTGTCGTACGCCGGATACTCAGGTACGACGATCAAGTGATCCACGGCGTTGAGTCCGAAACCAACAGCGTCAAATGGTCTGTTTGCGGGAAGGGTAAGTGGAAAATGCATTTGTCTCAGCTAAAATAGCATCTAACGATCGTGTCGATTGAGGAAAAGCTCAAAGAAATTCCAACGTCATCCGGCGTCTACCTGCACAAAGACGCGGCGGGAAAGGTGATCTACGTTGGCAAGGCGAAAAACCTGCGCAGTCGCGTGCGTTCCTACTTTCGCGCTCGTCCGTTTGACCGCAAAACCGATGCGCTCGTCGGCCAGATCGCCGATCTCGAATTTATCGTCACCGACAACGAAGTCGAAGCTTTGATTCTCGAAGCGTCGCTCGTCAAACAGCACAAGCCGCGCTACAACATCAAACTTCAGGACGACAAGTCGTATCCGCACCTGAAGCTCACAATCAACGAACCGTTTCCGAAAGTCGTCATCACGCGTCGCATTCAACGCGACGGCGCACTCTATTTCGGACCGTTTCTTCCCGCAAGCCTCGCGCGCCGCACCATCGATTTGATCAACCGCACGTTTCAGTTGCGCACCTGCGACATCGAGATCGACGGTAAAGCGCCGAGGCCGTGTCTCGAGTATCACATCAAACGCTGCCTCGGTCCGTGCGTCAAGGGATTGTGCACGCCGGAACAGTATCAGGAAGCGGTGCGCGACGTCAGGCTGTTACTCGAAGGACGAAACAGAGAATTGGCTGACGAGCTCGAGGGCCGCATGTTTGAAGCTTCGAACGCGATGCTTTACGAGCTCGCCGCGAAGTATCGAGACTTGCGCAAAACTGTTATCCGCCTTTCGGAACAACAGAAGATGGCTACCACTTCCGAAAGCGACATCGACATCTTCGGTTATTACCGCGAAGGACAGCGATTAGCTCTACAACTGTTCACGATGCGCGAAGGCAACATCGTCGGACGCCGCGAGTTTTTCTGGGAAGACTTGCCTGAAGACGAGTTCGATCCGGCTGAGTTTTTGAGCGACGTGCTTTCGCAGTACTACGCGTCGGACTACGTGCCGCGCGAGATCTACGTGCCGGTTGATTTCAACGATCGCGAACTGCTCGAGAAAGCGCTGACGAAGCGAAAAGGTCGTCGCGTGAAGATCTTCGATCCTCAACGCGGCGAGAAGCGCGACATGATCGATCTCGTCGACAAGAATGCGAAGCTCGCTTTTGAGCAGCGCTTCCGCATCTTGAAGCCTGACATGAAGCGCGTGCTCGAAGAGTTACAGGAAACTCTGGAATTGCCGCACTTTCCGGCGCGCATCGAGTCGTTTGACATCTCGCATATCCAGGGCGCGGAGAACGTTGCGGGCATGGTCGTTTGCGATAACGGCAAGATGAATCGATCGGAGTATCGCAAATTCCGGATCAGAAGCGTTGAAGGCGCGAACGACGTTGCGTCGATGCATGAAGTAGTTACGCGTCGTTATCGTCGTCTGCTTGAAGAAGGAAAACCGCTGCCCGATCTGATCATGATTGACGGAGGCAAAGCGCAGCTAAACTCGGCGGCCGGTGCGATGAGCGAGCTCGGGCTCGAAGCGATTCCGATGGTCGGCATCGTCAAGCCACCGCAAAGACACAATGACGTCGCTTACCTCTTGATGAAGGGACGTGAGGACGAGCCGATTTATCTCGACTCACACTCATTGATACTTCGTTTGTTACAGATGATCCGCGACGAGACGCACCGCTTCGCAGTGACTTATCATCGCAAGCGCCGCGAGTTGCGCGACTTTACTTCGGAACTGACGGCGATTCCGGGTGTCGGTGATAAGAGAAAAGGAAGGCTGTTACGTCACTTCGGATCGATCCAGCGCATCTCGCGCGCGGGAGTTTCCGAATTGACGCCGTTTGTTGGTCGCAAAACGGCGGAAGAGATTGCGGACCACTTCGAACGGCAAAGACTCCTGGCCGCGGACGCCGCCATGACTAAGTCTGACCTTTCACCCCAGTAAACTCGTAAGTCAAATAAAGTTTCAACGAGCCGTCGAGAATCTCTGCGCGCACGTCCTTCGCACGAGCCTTCACCGCCCCGTTGCTCGCCTTCACCGGGATCATCAAAGACAACTGCGGCTCGCTCACCAGCACGAGCGGATTCACTTTCTGATTAATCGCACCCTGCACAAACACGGTGACAAAGTTGTTCGCAATTGGATTCACGCCTTCGAGATTCACACCCTCAACATTCACGTATCCGAAAACAGTCTGCTTCTCCTGGTCGAACTGCAACTTGATGCTAGTCTGCGCCCATCCTTTGAACTGAATACAGCCGCCGAGGTTGTAATTGCCGGTGAACGCCATGGGCGCGTAGATCGCTCCGTTGCGAAACTGCACGCCGGTCTTCGTGCCGCTGCCTTCTGGCAGGAGCGTGATCTCGTTCGTGCAGCCGCCCTGAAAGAGTGCCGGTTCTATCGAAGCGGACCCATCGTGATTCTGGCCCAGGTGGAACGTTGGCGAGCCCAGTCCTGAGAACGTCGTCGCCATTATCGCGTCAACAAAACTCTGCTCGAGCGAGATTACGACTGTGCTCGGCGGAGTTCCTCCCTGATCGGGCGGCTTCACTGGCTGGCCGGGAACCGCCTTTGCCGGCGGGGCGCCCAAAAAGAAGATCGCAGCGCCGCCGCCGAGCAGAATTCCTAACAGGAGAATGACAACATATCTCATTGGTTTACCTTTGCTGAGCTGGACTCGGACTCGTCGCAGGGGAGACGGTCGGCGACGGTGGTGGCGCGGAGTTCATGTTCGTCAATAACGTGCGCAAGACCGCTGCGACCGTGTTCTCGACTGCGTTCACCTGTGCTCTCACCTGCGCCTCGGGCACTTTGTTGTAACCAGCGGGGATCTCGAAAAGACTTGGATCGGGATTCGTTTGAATGTCGCGCATTTCAGCAACGATTTTCGCGCCTTTCACACCCTGCACGTTGCCGCTCGCTTCACTGAAAAGCTCTGCCCGCAAAGGCAGCCCAGTATCTTTGTCGACATAAACAAACGATTCGGTTTTGACTTCGCCCGCGGATGTTTTAGTTTCGGACGTCCGGGCGTAACGATACTTCAGCGCCGTTCTTCCCGCCTGCTGTTCTTCGTCGACGAATTCGATGCCTTTCAGTCGATCAAGATACGCCACAAGCTGTCCGGGCGTCATCAGTTTCTGAATCTGAAAGCCGGTGGCCTCGGGTGTCAACTCAGCATACTGCTTACGGGCGGGAGCAATTCCATACTGCACCCCGTTGTGCTCGAGATAGACCAGATCCGATCCGTCTGGGAGTTTGAACGAGAGCCGGCGGTCTGCTCCATTTTTTGCAACGTCCGCGGAGAGAGTTGGAATGCCGATCGCCTTGTCTCCTCCTTCAGTTTCCGCGGTAAATACGATCGTGGCTTTATAGCTGTCCGGCTCACGTGCGGCGATAGTTGACGGCGCGGTCGAAGCATTAATGTTCGAGCCCGCGACGTTGGCGTTCGCGTTGATGTTGGTATTGATATTGGTGTTGACGTTTGCGTTAGCCGCTGGACCACGAGCACAGCCACTCGCTGCGATAACGATTATGGAAATAGTTAGGACGAGCATTTTCATGTTGAGATTCTCCGCAAGACACGCGCTCACGCGCGACGTTCATTCAGCAGGGGCTAACAGGGGATAAAGAAGGGAAGGCAGATAGAATAGAGCACCGGCAGCAAAAAGTATAGGCCCTATTGGACCGATATGTCCTATATGTTTTTTCTAGACTTTCCTGTGGCTTTAGAGTAGAAGACTGCGACTATGAAACATATTGTCGCACTAGTGCTTATCGCTTTCGCTCTCTCGCTCTGTAACCTTTCAGAGAGATTACATAAAGGCAATTCGAATTCTGGACCATCAGGATCCGGTTCCAGCAGTTCCTCCGGTGGATCAGCCGAACCGGGTCGTGCGACCGCGGAGCAAATCGCGGCGCTTGCCGGTGGGCAGCAGATAAAGTGGGAACGACAGGGGATGTCGTGGACCGTGCCTGCGGGTTGGACCGAGCAGGAGAACGAGTCGAAGTCGTTTATGTGGCGTTCGCCGGGCGGAGCCGATGCGGCGTCGTTGATAGTCAGCATCTCGCCTATGTCGGACAGTTTCCCAACCGAGGCAGCGAATGATGCTTCTTACCAGCAGGCGAAGGATCGTGCGAAGAATGGTGAAGTAGACGAAGTGAAGTGGGTTGAGATCGATGGGCTCAAAGGCGTTCAGTTTCGTGAGGCAAACCAGGAACATCCGGACGCACCGCGTCGCCTGCAATGGCTCTCATACCGCAAATATCTCGGCCAGGTTCAGGGGATAAATCTGATGCTGGCCACCCAGAGTAAAGACTTTGAACATCACAAGAACGCGTTATACGGCATTCTTTATTCAACCAAAATTACTCACTGATTCGGTGTTCTTAGCGTCTTAGCTTTGCACCAAAGTCAAGATGAAGCGCCAAAGGCGCGAAATATGAAAGCCAGGGGCAAGCGTGAAGCGCGCTGGTAACAAAGCGCCAAAGGCGCGAAATATGAAAGCCAGGGGCAAGCGTGAAGCGCAGCGGAACGCGCAGCCCCTGGTAACAAAAGAAATATTTTGAACAGAGCGCTGAAAGTGCGAAATACCACGTCAATTATTCCGCTCTTTCAGAGCTTCACGGCCATTGCGCCCGTTTACCAGGGGCGACGCGCCTCACGTTGTTCGGCGCTTGCCCCTGGCTTTCATATTCCGCGCCATCGGCGCTTGCCTTGGCTTTCATATTCCGCGCCTTTGGCGCTCAGTTCCGACTTTGTGCAAGGCGTTGCGTCTTTGCGCCTTTGCGTGAAGTCTTCCCTTGGGGCAAAATGCCTCATGCAGGGTTTTATTATTGACATCGTTCCCGCGATAAGCTAACTCTCTGCACGTTTAACCAGGCTCTAAGTACGTCCTTACGATCCTTTCGGAGTATTCCTGGGCCTTGGCTCAGACAAACTTTCCGGAGTCAAATAGCGATGAGATTCAGTGGGTAGTTCGTGGTGAAGTATGTCAGTTTTCGGAAATTCAGCGTTTCAGACCCCAGGTTCTGAAGGTTTTCAGTTCCACTCCCAATGGAGGTCAAAGCATGGCAAAAGAGAGAGCCGCATGGACCGTGATGGTTTATCTCGCGGGCGACAACAATCTCACCAGCGAATGTATGTTTGCGCTCACCGAGATGAAAGGAGCCGCGCTTAGCAAGGACTTGAACGTCATTGCTCAGTTTGACCCAAGCGACCCGTATCTGCCCTCGCACCGATACGAGATTAACCAGGACAACAAGAACATCTACCAGGACGTCATCGATTGCGCGCGCTACTACAAAAACCAAAAGGAAGTGCGATTTAAAAAAGAGAGCCGGAAAGCACTTCTCCTGGCCGCTCGACGTGAAGAAGCTCTCGAGAAACTTCGTGAAGCCGGAATGAAGGAACTCGAGCATGCAACCCTGACCGCGCCCAAAGAAAACGAGGTGATCACCGACGATACCGATACCGGTTCGCCAATCACTTTGTATAACTTCATCAGCTTCTGCCTCGAGAAGTATCCGGCCGACCGTTACATGGTCATACTCTCCGGCCACGCCGGCGGAACGGAACGTGATTACCTGTTGAAGGACGAGAGCAGTGCTCGCTCGTTAACGTTCAATGAGCTCCAAAACGTTTTCAAACAGATCAAGCGGGACCGTCACGGCAAGTTAATCGACATCGTCGGTATGGACAACTGCCTCATGAGCATGGCCGAGATTTGCTATGAGCTCAGGGACGTCGCCGAGATCGTCGTCGGTTGTGAGAGTTTTAGTCCCATCTCAGGCTGGCCTTATCGTCAAATTCTCGAGCGATTGTGCAAAGACTTTGTTGGTCCAAATCTGCCGGATGGAAAGTCTGTAACCGTTGAGGCAGCCAAAGCGATCGTGGAGGAGTACGTCAATTTTTACGCGACCTACTGGATGGCCGGTTTGTCAGTGACGCAGTCAGCCTTGAACGTAGCGAAGGTCGACGAGCTGCAACGACTCGTAAACGAGCTGGCTCAGGCGATGGAGGAGAAGCTGGTTGCCGAGTGGAAGAAGAAAGAGCGGAAGCCGTCAAAACACCATCTCGAGAATGCTCTCCTGTTAGCTCACTGGGAAGCGCAGTCGTACAACGGCGAACAATATGTCGACCTTTACGACTTTTGTGACTGCCTTCAGAAGCGAGTGCCGTCGCGCGAGATCGCGAGACGCTGCAAGGTGCTCAAGAAGTTTATTGCAACTGAGTTTGTGCTGAAATCGTGTTATTGCGGGGCGATTTACCAGTATTCATACGGTGTCTCGATCTATTTTCCGTGGGCCAACGTCGCACCGAGTTATTGGAATCTGGACTTTGTCGATGAAAAGGCGACTGGTTGGGGAAGTTTTTTAAAGGCTTACACACGACTGACTCGTCGATTGCCGCGAAATGGAATGGCCAGTCGACGCATGATAAATGGCCGAGACAGTAAAAATGCGCCGAGTCACCGTATGTATATTGATCGAATGTACATTGACCGAATGTATATTGACCGAATGGGTTTGCACAATCGAATTCACAGCATGCGAAACCCACCCGCAGCATTTAACCCCGAAGAATATGTCAAAGACAGAGACGACATCATGACGTGTCAAAAGAAGTTTCGGTTGCGGTAACTCTATGCAATCCTCTTGCTCTTACTTTGCGTCTTTGCGCCTTTGCGGGAGAATTTTTATCTTACTCCTCACACTAGCCGGTTCCTCCAACGCTTTTCAAACCGCAGAACCGATCTTCGCCGAAGCCGAGAAGCTCCGCTCTGAACAACGTGAAGATGCAAACCTCAAAGCGATCGAGAAATTTCGCGAAGCCGCCACTGCATTTCAAAACAGCAATGACCTGAAGCGCGCCGCAGTCGCTTTCAGAAACGCCGGCGAGATCCTGCAACTACTCGGCAACAGCGCCGAGGCGCTCGTCTGCTACCAGCAAGCACAAGCCCTAAACCGTAAAACCCGGGACCAGCTCGAACAAGCAAGGCTATTCAACGATCTCTCCTACCTGTACTTCATCGACGGCAAGAGTAAAGAGGCCGAACAGAACGCTCGGTCTGCGCTCCAACTCGCTCGCGCCCTGCGCAATCGCGCCATCGAGGCCGAAGCGCTCAACAATCTCGGCGAAGCGTTCTACGGTCTCGGCGAACGCACCGAAAATCAGCAGTTCGAACAGCAATCGTTGACTATCTGGCGTGAGCTTAACGATCCACGTGGCCAGGC
>DATDFT010000212.1:0-2539 GCA_036522475.1 Pyrinomonadaceae bacterium
ATACTCGCGTGACTGATCATCACCGCCGCCGATCCTTTTTCTCGTACGTAGCGAAGGTTGAGTTCGGTGCCGACGATGAACATAAAAAGGACGACGCCGATCTGGCTCAACTGTCGCAGGATTTCCAACGACGATGCGGGAAAGAGAAACGTGAGTGCCGGCGGATAGATCAGTCCCAGCACTGATGGCCCGAGCACGATCCCCGCGACCATCTCGCCCATCACCGGCGGTTGGTGAATACGGCGAAAGAGTCTGCGAAAGAGTCCCGCCATCGTTAGGATGACGATGATCTGCGTGAGCAGAATGCTGAGTGGTGTTCTGAAGTTTTCCCAGAGGACGTTGCTCGAGGGAGCTTGCAACGCAGGTGTTGCCAACGTCGCCGGCTGCAAACGCGAACCCGCTGTGAGAATCAACCAAACACCGACGACGAAGATCACCAGCAGCAGGAAATACGGTAAATAGTGGCGGAGATCCAGGAAAGTGAATCGGGGACGCGCGGGCATCGACTCTCTATACACGGTCCATCACAACGGCGCAACCTACTTTATGTCCGCTGCGTAGTAAATCCGTCGCCCGCATCCGTCGTCCGTGGCGAAATCATTCTAATGATGATAATTTGACTGGACTCGATGGAAACCAGAACCGAGGTCGGGAACTATTTCGTCTCCAATTATCCACCGTTTTCGCAGTGGAAGCCGGAGTTTATACCTAAAGCCATCGAGGCGCTGAACCAGCCCGCGCGAGTCGACGATCCTTTAGGTCTTTATATTCACATCCCGTTCTGCCGCAAGCGCTGCCACTTCTGTTATTTCAAAGTCTACACCGACAAGAACGCCTCGGAGATCGAAGTCTATCTCGACGCGCTGATCAAAGAGAACGAGCTCTACAGTCGCATGCCCGCGTTTCAGGGGCGGCAACTGCGCTTTGCATACTTCGGCGGCGGCACGCCTTCATACATCAGCGAGCGACAGTTGCGCTATCTCGTCGACGGACTCAATCGACACGTGAGCTGGGCCAACGCGGAAGAGGTCACGTTCGAGTGTGAGCCCGGTACGATACAAAAAGCCAAGCTCGAGACATTGAAAGACATCGGCGTGACGCGCTTGAGTCTCGGCATCGAGCATTTTGATGATGAGATCCTTGCGGCGAACGGCCGCGCGCACTTGTCGCCTGAAATCTATCGCGCGTATCAGTGGGCGCGCGAAGTCGACTTCCCGCAAATCAACATCGACCTGATCACTGGCATGGTGGGCGAAACGGAGGAGAAGTGGCGTGAAGCAGTGCGCCGCGCGATCGAGCTTCAGCCTGACTCCGTCACGATCTACCAGATGGAGCTGCCGTACAACACCACCATCTCGCAGGACATTTTGAAGAAGGGCATCACGTCGCCGATTGCGGGTTGGACCACCAAGCGCGACTGGCTCAATTACGCCTTCGAGCAATTTCTTGCTCACGACTACGAAATTGCGGGCACTGACATTGTCGCGACGAAAAAGAAGACTTGCCGGTTTATCTATCGCGACGCGCTCTGGCACGGCGGCGACATGATCGGCATCGGTGTTTCGTCGTTTTCACATTTCGGCGGCGTTAATTTCCAGAACGCACACAGCTTCGAAGAGTATGTACGCATGCTTAACGAAGATCGCCTGCCGCTCCTGCGCGCCGTTTCGTTGACACCCAAGCAGCGGCTGATTCGCGAGATGGTCTTGCAATTAAAGACCGGTGCGCTCGACGTCGATTATTTTCAACAGAAGTTTGGCGTCGACGTTTGGAACGAGTTCCGTCCTGTTTACGCGCAGCTGGAAGAAAAGAATTTGCTCGCGCGTCATAACGGCACGATCGCGCTGACGCGACGTGGTCTCTTGCAAGTCGATCATTTCCTCATCGATTTTTTTGAACCTGAACTGAGGACCGTACGCTACGCATGAATAACAATACTTATGACGTCATTGTAATGGGTGGTGGACCCGCAGGGAGTTCCGTTGCCGGCATTCTGGCGCGCGAAGGCCGCCAGGTAATTTTGTTCGAAAAGGAAATTTTTCCGCGTCATCACATTGGCGAGTCGCTGATGACTGACACTTACTGGACGTTTCGTCGTCTCGGTGTGCTCGAGAAACTGAGGCAGAGTCCGTTTGTACGCAAGTACAGCGTGCAGTTTGCGAACTCGGCGGGCAAGGAGTCGCGGCCGTTCTATTTCTTCGAAGCAGTGCATCACGAGAGTGCCGTGACCTGGCAGGTGACGCGCGCGCAGTTCGATCACCTGCTGCTCGATCACGCCGCCGACCAGGGCGCGGTGGTCCATCAGGGCGTGCTGGTCAAACAGGTGCTGTTCGAAGGCGACAAGGCTGTCGGCGTGGAAGTGCAGATGCAGGACGGCACGCGTGAGAAGTTCTTTGCAAAGGTCGTCGTCGACGCGACCGGACAGAGCGCGATGCTGTCGAACAAGTTTCGCTGGCGCGTTCGCGATCCGAAACTGAAGAAGGCGGTGCTCTTCTCGTATTTCAAAGACGCGCACCCCGAACCGCTCTACGAGGAGGCC
>DATDFT010000213.1:0-3355 GCA_036522475.1 Pyrinomonadaceae bacterium
GGGCAAATGATTTTCTCGTCAGGCATGCTTAAGACCTTCAAGTCGCTTTTGAAAATACTCACGCCAACTGCTGGGCAACGCATCACTCGCGATTGCTTGTCGCAACAGATCGACGTTTTTCTTATCGCTGCTATATAGTCGCGTGACGTCCACCACCCTTACACCGGAAGCGTTCTTCTCGAGCAACTCGAATTCATCGCCGGCGCCGACCTCACCCTCTTTGAGAACCGAGAAATAAATGCCGCTGCGTTCACTCATCAAAAACCTCTTGATGATGTCAGTCCGGCCAAAACGAATCCCCAGTTTGTAACAAGGCATGCGTGGTTGCGTTGCCATTAGTTCAGCGGATCCGACGCGGAATTTGTCACCAACATTGATTTCCGTTTCCGACATGCCTTCAGTGGTAAAGTTCTCGCCGAACATTCCCCACGGCAATTCCATGTCAGGCAATTCTCGTTTCCAAAAGTCGTAATGTTCGGCGGGGTAGGCGTAAACGGCTTTTTCAGGTCCACCGTGAACAGTCAAATCCGCCTGGCGGTCACCGTCGAGATTCAAAGTGCGGAGCATGACTCGTCCGGCAAGGGGTTCTTTGAAGATGCCAGTCGAAACCGGTTCACCGTTCCATATCACGAGTTGCGGTCGTCCAACGTTGATCGAGATGATTTTCATGCAGTGAATTTAGATCGAAACGTGTTCACGTCCATAACGCAGAACTCTGCTCATCCAAATCAACTCTCCCAGAAACTTGTCGATCCGCTTCTCATGAGTCTCACGGTCTTTCATATTTCCGCCGTCATCGAAAAGACCTTGTGCGCCCGAGAAGTTTCCATCCCAGAAAATCGTGACGAGCCCGAGTTCGCGCAGCACCGGTAACAAGCTTTGAATCACTCGCGTGCCGCCGAACCCGCCCGCCGATACACCGCAGACTCCGACAGCTTTGTGAATGTATTCCTTCAGATTCGAATCGAGAATGTGTTTGAGCATGCCGGGGTAGCCGTGGTTGTATTCAGGAACGACCAGGACCAACCCATCCGCCCGTTCGCACGTCGCAGAGAATCCCTGGTTCTTGATCTGCTCACCGGCATCGTCTCCAGGAAACTTCAGTTCGCCGATATCAATCAGTTCAGTGTCCACGTCTTCACGTTGTTTGACTTGCTCGAAAACAAACTTCGCCACGTTTTCACTCGCTCGGCCTTTTCGTACGGTGCCTAGAACTACTGGAATGAAGAGAGGTTTATGGTTCATATTCGTTTTTTCTGTGCGCCTTTGCGTCTTTGCGCGAGAATCATCTCTCAATTAAGGCCATCACGTGGCCGTCGGGATCTCTCGCCAACAGGCCTTTACTAAAACCAAGACTCTTATCGTTCAGCGACACCACACCCGGCGAAATAAGGCGCGAGCTCTCCGCAAGCAAACGCTTCGCAAACGTGTCGGCGGTGTTAACAATCAGGCTGGTCTGCCAGTGAAACAGATCTGACGCGCGCGCATCGGCAGGTGCAGGTCGCCCATCACGCGGCGCAAGATACTCGAGAAATTCGATGCCTGGCCCCCCGCTGGCGGCTCGAAGACTCGTAATCCGTAACCTTGCGCCGAAGACGTTGTTGAGATGTTCCTGTTCTGTGCCGTAGTTCTCGCTCGTGCCGGCGATGTGCAGACCGAGTTCGTCGCGATAAAACTTCAGGCTCGCCTCGGTATCACTGACGACGATCGCGGTATGATCGATACCAAGAAAGAGTTTGTCTTTCTTCTGCCACTTCTGATCACCTTTGCCATCCGGGAATTGCAGAATCTCGAGCCAATGCTTGTCCGGGTCTCGAAAGTAAAACGCTTTGATGCCGCCCGCGTTTTTGTTCCAATCAGGCAAACGCTGTGGACCAGTAGAAGCGTGCTCCACTTTGTTTTGGCGCAGCAGTGCATAAGCTTTGTCCATGTCGCTGGTGATGATGGCAATGTGTTGGAACCAACGATCGTTGCTGCGCGAATCAACTGGAACGGGACGGCCTTTCGGCGCCAGGTACTCCGTTAACTCGATGAACTCATTGCCGAGCCGCATTCGCACCACGCGCATCCGCAAACCAAAGACCCCCTGTAGACGTTCGTAATCATCACCCGTTACCTCGACATCCGAAACTTTCTCGAACGACAGCACTCGCGAATAGAAATTGACGGATGTATCCATGTCCGACACTGTCATGCCGATCGCGCCCACCTGCTCGACCACCGGAACAGCTACGTCGCTGACGAGGAGGGGGACGCGCGTGCTGTTAAGAGCGCGCGCGTCCGTCGGCAGGTACTGGGCGAAGACGCCCAGCGCAAGCAGTAAACCGAGAGCTATTGCTTTCGTTCGCTTCATTTCATTCGCTCCAGCAAGTGATCGCCCACGCGCAACGCGTTGGCCATGATTGTGAGCGCCGGATTCACAGCGCCGCTCGAGGGAAAGAAGCTCGCATCAACGACGTAAAGATTGTCGAGTTCGTGTGCTTTACAATTTCGGTCGAGTGCTGACGTCTTTGGATCGTTGCCAAAACGCACCGTGCCGTTCTGATGCGCGACTGCCGCGAGTGGGAGACGCTGGCCCAGGTACAGATTTCGCGCAAACAAGCCCTGATGACACTCGTGCCCGTGAACATCGCAGTTTGTTTGCTTCATCGCCTTCTGCAACTGCGCCTTCAAACGATCGTGACCTTCGATGTTGTTTAGCTTGTAGCTGACGCGGATCTGACCATCGCGATCGACAGTCACACGATTGTCAGGATCAGGTAAGTCCTCGGAAGTCAGCCAAAAGTCCAGCGAGTGCTTAGCCATCAGATCGAGCGTCCATCCCGGAGCTATCGCCGGCGCGCCCGCTTTCAACGTGTCCGCATCGAGCTTCCCGACAAACGAGATGTGACCCATCGGGTAGTCCCAATCCCTCGACCCGAAATAAAAGTCATTGATTGCGAGTGTCTTTTGAAAGACCGTTGGATTAGGACATTTAGACAGGGCCATGAGCACCGAATTGATGTGGCCCATGTAGTGACGGCCGACAACATCCGAACCATTTGCGAGTCCGTTTGGGTGGCTGTCATTAGCCGAGCGCAAGAGCAGCGCGGCGGAGTTTACGGCGCCACATGAGATAACGACGATATCGCCCGAGTACTCCTCGCGCACACCATTGCGATCGACGATCAGCTTGCTGACTTCGCGAGCGTTACCATTGGTCTCGAGCCGCATCACCTTTGCATTGGTAACTAAGGAAACGTTTTCGTGTTCGAGAGCCGGGTCAACGCAGATTGTCTGCGCATCAGACTTGGCGCCGATCAAACACGGATGGCCGTCACACGTATTGCAGCGAATGCAGAGACTCTTCCGCGCA
>DATDFT010000214.1:0-8876 GCA_036522475.1 Pyrinomonadaceae bacterium
TTGTAGACGGTCGCAAACGCGATGCCTGGCAACAGCTTTCGCGCACGCTCGAAGACCTCGTTCGCGGTCAGATGCTCGTCCGATTCGCGGATTACGCGGAGCACAGTCCGGCGCTGTTTCGTAAGTCCTAAGTTGTCGAAATCCATTTGCCTTAGAATAATTCTAATCTGAGGAAAATGACAAGCAGGGATGAGTAGATGACGCGACTGCACATCGCGCGCCTAGGGAGCGCGGTAGGTATTTTAAAGACGTGAGGCGGCTTTGCACAACAAGTCGCGATGAAGCGTCAAAGGCGCGAAATATGAAAGCCAGGGGCAAGCGTGAAGCGCCGAAGGCGCGAAATACAGTAGCCAGGGGCAAGCGTGAAGCGCAGCGGAACGCGTCGCCCCTGGTTACGAGGAATTAAGAAAGAGAGCACTGAAAGTGCGAAATATCAACGTCAATTATTCCGCTCTTTCAGAGCTTCACGGCCATTGCGCGATCTGACCAGGGGCGACGCGCCTTACGTTGTTCGGCGCTTGCCCCTGCCTTTTATATTCCGCGCCTTCGGCGCATAGCCTTGCCTCACATCAGGCGGCGAAGCCGCAGCATTGGGCCATTAGAGACTTTGCCCAAGGCCCGAAGAGACGAACCTATCTGTGCCGGCGCGTTGCACGCAACTGCCGAATCTGTCGTTTCAAGTCCACGATCTCTTTCTGCTGCTCCTTAATCGCGTTGAGCATGGTCCAGATGATCGGATCGTTGTTGACAAGCAAATAGCCACTGTCGTTTTGCGTCACGGCTTGCGGAATTACTTTCTGAACATCCTGAGCCGAGAAGCCGATGTGTTCACCTTTCGAGGTGATACCCATCGCGTTGTTTGAACGATATTCGTAGCGGAGCGGTTGTAACTGCATCACCGCATTCAGACCGGTATTGAACTTACCCTTAACGTTCTTCAAACGGATGTCTGAAAAGACGTTCCATGAACCGCCGCCGGGCTTGCTGGCGTTTCCGTTAACGGTCAAAGGCGAGTCAGGAGCGGTGGTTCCGATACCGAGTCGTCCCGCGTTAGTAAACCTGGCCCATTCGGTAAATGTCGTGGCTCCGGCGATGTCGCCGTTACCGAAACGCAGAGCCTGGTTTGAATCCCAAATAAATGCGGCGCCGTTGTTGTCGCTTCTGCCGCTATAGAAACTGAGGAAGCGTGTGCCGTCAGAGTTGGCAACATTCGTCACGCCGGCCGTTGCCGCGGCGGTAGAACGGACGTCCATCCTGGTTGTTGGAGAAGCTGTTCCGACACCAACGCTGCCATCAGCGGAGATATCGATCGAGCTCGTCGGTGCGCCGGGACGAATACGGAATGGCAGACGTGAACCGCTCGTGACATCGCGCACGAAGAAGTTCGCTTCGTTGCCGGCAATGTCCCACGTTTGAGCGGTGAAGCCACCCGTGTTGTTCTGCTCGAGACGAATCGCGGGCGTGTCAGTGGTGTTGGCATGCATGTCGAGCACGGGCGTTGCGGTGCGTAAGCCGACTTTGCTGTTGCTGCCTACGCGGAGTGAGTTAGCGGAAGCACCTGAGTTCACGGCGAAAACAATCGTTCCCGTCTCAGAATTTCCCGTTGCACCTTGATCGACGAAGCCGAGGAAGTTTGTGCCGCCACTGCCCGAGTCGTTGGCGCGAATCTGCCAGTTGTTGTTGGGAAAACCGGCGGACGTACTCGTATCGTCAAACTGGATGCGGGTGTTGTTTTCTTTCACGCGGATCGTGTCGAAGCCGAAGTCTTCGTTGTTGACGCAATCGAGACCGGCGCAGATGCTGCCCTGGACGATGAGGTCATCCGCAATCACCTGGTCAAAGACCATAAAGCGCGGGTGATTTCGCAGGATCTTGAAATTAGTGCGGCCGCTGGAGGCGTTGGCGACCGAAGCTGCTGGTGTTTGAACGGCTGCGCGGGCCTGACGACCACCTTCAGTAGCGCCCGGGAGAATCACAGAGCCGTTCAGGATCATGAAGCCGCCGGATTGGACCATCGACTGTGAGGGCAGTAAGCCGCGTTTGCGCAACTCGCGTTGCACTTCGGCGCCGTTGTCCTTTTCACGGGCTGCTTTGAGTGCTTCTTTTGCTTCGTCGGAGATGTTTGGGGTGACGCGCAGTTCGTAGGTGTACTGACCATCAGGAAGTCGTTCACCTTTTAGTTGGTTCAATTTGAATTCTGCGACGGCGCCGGATTTGAATTCTTTGGTAAAGGAGAAGTCGTTTGGTCCAATGACAGTCAGAGTTACGGCTGCATGAGGAGCGCCGACGTCAAACCTCACGCTCGCACCGGAGCTGCTGAGGTTGGCGATTTGATTTTCGTTCGATTGAGCGAGAACGATGATGTTGAAGGAGGCGAGAGCGAACGCAATACTGAATAGAGAGGGTAAAACCTTAAGATTTTTCATGTGAAACCCTTCCTGACCGGCCAGGATGCCGGCGATTAAAAGGTGAATTAAGGACTCTCCGATTCGGGGGTGGAGAGAAGCCTTAGGCGAGCGAGGTAAACTGAGATAACGTCCCTATATTAACCGCAAACTCGGATAGTATTCAAAAAATTTTCGCTTGTGCTATTTAAGTTGGACCTAACCCCGGGCTGAAACTGGCGAACGCCTTCGGCGTTATGCTCCCCAGGCGGCTTGAGTCGCAAACGCCTTCGGCGTTGCGTCCATGACCAAATCTTAGTTGAATCGGCCATACAAACTGGCGCATACTGCGGGCGTCGACAATGTAATCGCCCGACTACTCAAACTTTTAATTCCGAAGAGCCTGCTGTTACTAGACCACTCCAGTTGGTCCGGAGGCGTCATGAAGATTCTTTTGCTGCTTTCCCTGGTCGTAACGCTGTTCCTCCCGCTCCAGTCACAAGTCGAAACAAACGAGGGTACGCCATTAACGGTCACAAATTTCAAATGGTCGCGCGCGCGACGTGTGCCTCCGACGCAGGAAGTCCAGGGAAACGCTCCCGCACGCGCCGTGATTCCTCAAAACAAGATCTTTGCGCGCACCGCGAGAGAGAACGAATCGCCCGGAGCACGAGATCCCAACGGCGATACAATCGATGGCCGCAGCGCTGCACTCGAAAAGAGCGTCGCCGAGTCGCGCGCGCAGCAATCAGAACCCGTCGATGGTTTTGCCTATCGCATCAAGGTGCAAAATCAACTCACGAAAAATATTGAAGCTGTCTTTTGGGAGTATCGCTTCCAGGATCCGGCGAACCCTGATCTCTTGTCGCGGCGACAGTTTCTCTGCGGCGTAGACATCAAGGCAGGAAAGAGCAAAGAACTCGAAGGCTTCAGTCGCTCAGGACCAACCGACGTCGTAGACGTGAAGACCCTCAATTCCGGAACCCCTTTCAAAGAGAGCGTTTTGATCAATCGCATCGAATATACAGACGGCACGTTATGGCAAAGAAAAGGCTGGAGTCTTGCGGAAGTGAAGGGAAGTTATGACCGCGTGCTGCGCGAGCCGTGGTTGCCCGGAATGTGCAAGGGACTTTAGCCAATGCAACCCCCCGAGACTCAGAAACCAAAAGTTCTCATCATCGACGACGAAGAGCAGATCCGGCATCTGCTGATCGACGTGCTCGGCACCGCTTACGACTGTTCCGATGCCGGCTCCGCCGAGGAAGCACTCGCCGCCCTCTCAGAAAACACTTTCGATCTCGTAATCAGCGATATCGACATGGGCGCGATGAGCGGACTCGAGTTGGTCCCGCGCGTCCATTCGTTATCGCCCGACACGGTAGTGGTGATGGTCAGCGGCAACCAGGATATCGGCTTCGCGATCGAAGCCCTGCGCGTCGGCGCGTTCGATTACATCACGAAACCGATCGATCTCAGACACGTCGAAGCCTCGGTTGAGCGCGCCCTGAATCATTGCAACTTACTCAAAGAGAAGCGTCGCTACAAAGAGCAACTCGAGATGCTTCTGCAACAGCGGACAGCGCAAGTCGACTGGCTCGCCTACTACGATACCGTCACACAACTCCCGAATCGAGCACTCTTCGAAGACCGCTTGACGCAGGCCGTTTCAGTCGCGAAGGCGGCGTCTCAATCACTCGGCGTGCTGTTCATCTCGCTCGATCAGTTCAAGAAGGTGAACGACTCGCTGGGACATGGGCCGGGCGACATACTGCTGCGTGAGTTTGCCGAACGACTAAAGAGTTGCATTACGAAGTCAGACACGGTCGCGCGCTTCGGCAGCGATGAGTTTGCGTTGCTGCGCACGCAGATCAACGGCACGAAAGACGTGATCGAGACGATTGGATCGCTGTCGCAGGTCTTGAAGTTTTCTTTCGATCTGCCGGGTCATGAGCTCTTTGCGACCGCGAGTGTCGGTGTGAGCCTGTTTCCTCTCGATGGCGAGGATTGCCAGACGTTGCTGAAGAACGCGGGTGCCGCGCTGTACAAAGCAAAGCGATCGGGTGGCGCGAACTACCAGTTCTTTACGGCCGACATGCACGAACTGGCCACGAAACGGCTCGAGCTCGAGAGTAATCTGCGCAAGGCGATCCAGAACGAAGAGTTCACAGTCCATTATCAACCGCGAGTTTCCGTTGACTCACTCACGATCACGGGTGTCGAAGCGCTGGTTCGATGGCAACATCCGCAACTCGGACTCATCTCACCCTCAGAATTCATTCCCCTTGCGGAAGACGCAGGACTGATCGTGCCGATTGGCGAATGGGTTTTGCGCACGGCTTGCATGCAAGGGCAGCGCTGGCGCGATCAGGGTGTTGCACCGATACAGATCGCGGTGAACATCTCCGCGCGGCAGTTTCACGATCAGGACTTCTCGCAAACAGTGATCAGAATTCTCGAAGAGACAGGGCTCTCGCCGAAGTACCTGGAGTTGGAAGTGACGGAGAGTTCGATCATCCAGGACGAAAGATTTGCCGCAGGAATGTTGAGCCGGTTGAAGAGTATGGGGATCAATATCTTGATCGACGACTTTGGCACCGGCTTCTCATCGCTCGCGTCGCTCAAGCGACTGCCGATCGATGCACTCAAGATCGATAAATCGTTTGTGCGTGAGGCGACGAGTGATCCGGACGATGCGGCACTCGTGATGGCGATCATCACGCTTGCACATAACCTGCGTCTGAAGGTCGTTGCCGAAGGCGTTGAGACGGAAGATCAGCTGCGATTTCTACAGTTGCTCCGCTGCGATGAAATACAGGGTTACTTTTTCAGTAAGCCGTTGCCCGCCGAAAGACTAGCAGCAGTTTTTGAGCCGCAGATTAACGCAGATTACACTAATCAGAAAAAAATCTGATCTGCGTTATCCGCGTTTATCTGCGGCTCAAATTCAGTGGTGATATTCGAAACGCGCGACGTCTGATTCACCCAGGATAACCACATCTCCGGAGTTCAGCGCTTGTTCGGTCACACGCGCGGAGCGCGGGTCGTTGACGAACGTTCCGTTACGTGAATTCTGATCTTCAATCACCACGCGCCCGTTCCTCACGCCAATCCACAAGTGTCTCTTCGAGATACGCGGGTCTCCGATGACGATCTGCGACGAGCCGCCATCACGTCCGATGAAGTCACCGTCAGCCTTGATCTCAAACTGTTGACCCGACAGAGGTCCGGAAACGAATTTGATCGATCCGTAGTTTGGTTTGAATGAGTCGCCATCGGCCGTGATCGCCATCGTTCGCGATAGATCCACCGTCATTCCCTGATCGGCTGCCATTACATGTGGCGCCGGCGCCGGAGGCGGAGGAGGTGGTGGTGGTGGTGACGGCCTCGCATGGCTAACTACCGGAGAAGGCGACGGAGCAGCCGGGGCCGGCGCGGGTCTCGGTTGAGCCCGGCCACTGTCCGGAACTGCCGGTCCGGCCTTCTTGCCTTTTCGCTTTCGCGCGATAACGATCCCGACGATGATGATGATGAGCAGCAGCAGGAGTATGAACAGCACTGCAACGATGACGGCTACAATCCAAAACGGGAAACTCGACTTCTCTTTGCCTTCGGCCTTCAACTGCTGGCTGCTTTGAACCAGGCGATCGACTTCGGAGTGTTGCGGAAACAGTCGCTTTACTTCCTCAAACTTCGGAATCGCCGCCGAGTAGTATTGCTTCCAGTAGTTGTCGAGTCCCTCACGATAAACAGTATCCGTCGGTCCCTCATTGTTAGAAGCACCGGCACTCTTCACGTACTCCATCACCGTGTTTGACGGCACGACAAAAGAGAAACCGGAGACTTCCTGTCCGTTAACTGTGTCGCCGCGGAATGTCAGCAGACCCACGACTTCGTTCGCATCGTTGATTACCGGTCCGCCCGAGTTTCCGTGCGTGGCGGAGGCGCTGGTCTGAAGGATGGGAGCGCCGCTGCTAGCCTGTTTTTTGGCGGAGATCTTGCCGTCATTGATCGTTGCTTCAAAAGCGGACTTGGCGCTGAGCGTGCCGGTGTTGAAAGTATCGGCGGCGCCCGGATAGCCGATCACAGTCACGTGGTCCTGTAGCTGCACCTTGTCAGAGTCGGCGAGTTTCAGAATCGGCGCGTTCTTAACTTCAATCTTGATGATCGCGACGTCTTTCCCCTGGTCGTTACTCTCGCCGGTCGGCGCACCGTATTGCTTGATCTCAAAAGGAAACGCACTGCCGTCGGGAATGATCACGTGGTGAAAGAGCTGAAAACTTTGCGGCTGGCTGTACTGATCGATGTACTGAGTGTTCAGACTGCGCGGGTCCTTGCCGTACTGCTGCGCGATCTGCTGCACCATCTGATAGAACAACATCTGCTTTGCTTTGTCTTCCCCGTCGTGAGTCATTGACACGACGTGAGCGTTGGTAGCGATGTAGCCGTTCGAGCTGATGAAGAACCCGGAGCCCAGAGCGATGGCTTGAACGTTATAAACCTGCGGCTGAATGCCGGGCGGCGAGAAAAGGATCTGCCCCGCGGCCCCATCCACGATGCGTACCACTGCGGGTTTGCTGTACATCGCGAGACGCTCGCCGTCTGACACTGCGTGCACGACAAACGAGCGTTGCAGTGGAAGCAGTGTAGCGACCACAAAAAAAGCGCCTGTTGCAACAAAAAGCAGTCTGCGCATAAAGAAGACTCCTCGGGGGTGATGGTTTGCAGTCAACGATGCCGGTGTGCTTCTAAAAGAATTCTGAACTAAAGTCAATCTAAGCGGCCACAAAGATTAGCACAAACAGCGACGACAAAGAGCCATAAAAAGCACAAAATATATAGGAGTTCCGGTTTGCTTGTGGCAGAGTGTGGCGTATTGTTATTGAACGGCTGTTATCGATCGGCCTTTAATTTTTGCCAATATTGAACTGGCACATTGCTTGCTCAATCGCAAGTAGCTTTGCTCAGGTTAGGAGGATAGAAGCGTGACCACAAAGATTTGCTTGTTGACGATACTGGCGCTTGCCGCCGCCGGTATCGGCTGTACGAAGAACGAAGCCGCGAATACAAATGCCAACACGGCTCAGACAACCGCCCAAAATGCGACAGCACCTGCACCCGACAACTCAGAGATTACGACGACTACTGACGCTCAAGGTAACCGGACTGAAACGCGAGTGTTTCGCGACAACCCGCGCGTGTCGAAAGTTGTTGTCACAACGAACAAGAATGGCACAAAGACCACCCGAGTCACTTCACGCACCGGTGAAGAACGCGATGTGAAGACTGATGAGAACGTGCTCGAAGCCACGGGCGATAAGATTGCCGACGCGGCTGGATTTACAGTCGCCGAAGGTAAAAAGGTTGGTAACGAAGTCGGCGACAAGGCTGAGGACGTCAAGGACAAGGGACAAGCCGTTGGCGAGAAGGTCGTCGATAAAAGTAAGGATATCGGCGGGAAAACTGTCGATAAGAGCAAGGACATTGGTGGAAAAGTAGTTGATACCAGCAAGGACGTTGGTGGAAAGACAGTTGAAGGCGCGAAGACAGTGGGCGAGAAGTCGGTGGACGTCACTAAGAAAGCGGCCGACAAGACAAAGAAGGCTGTGAAGAAGGTGATTCCGTAACCGCAAGTTAAACCGGCCACAAAAAGGCGCAAAAGGCACAAAGGATCGAGTCTTCCTCTTGTGCCTTTTGTGCCTTTTTGTGGCTATACTACCTCCGGCAAGGAGGATTTTATGGCAGACAGTTCGAGATTTACGATCATTTGTCCCTGCTGCGAAACAACACTGACGATTGACGTGCAAACCGGCGCGCTTATCAAGCATGAAGAGAAAGTCAAACCGCTCGCTTCGTTCGACGAGATGGTAAAAGGCCTGGACAAACAGAAGCAGATGCGCGAGCAGATCTTCGCGCAAGAGCTCAGCTCGATGAAAGACCGCGACCGCATCCTCGAGGAGAAGTTTCAGGAAGCCATGAAGCGCGCGGAAAAAGACAAAGACAAGCCTTACATAAATCCGCTCGATATCGATTAGTTCCGACTCCCCTAAAGACGGAGAAAACTTGATGGTTCGTTTTTCAATTCGTTTATTACTTGGCGCCTGTTTGCTGCTGGCTACTCAACTCGCACCGGCACAAATCCGGATGCCGCAGCTCAAGTTCGCGGATCGCACGCTCAAAAACGGACTGCGCGTGCTGAGTGTTGAAGATCATTCCAGTCCGACCGTCGCGATCCAGGTCTGGTATCACGTGGGTTCGAAGGACGATCCCGATCATCGCAGTGGGTTCGCGCATCTGTTCGAACACATCATGTTCAAGAGCACGAAGCACATGAAATCGGAGATGATGGACCGCCTCACCGAAGACGTCGGCGGATTCAACAACGCGTTTACCAACGACGACGTGACGGTTTACTACGAGGTAGTGCCGTCAAACTATCTCGAGACGCTCATCTGGGCTGAAGCCGATCGACTGTCGGGACTGAATGTTGATGAT